>DATLLQ010000186.1:0-4901 GCA_035537775.1 Vicinamibacterales bacterium
CTGCATCGCTGGGACGAAATCGCCCTCGAAAAAGTGACAGAGATGGTCTCGCAGAAGATCGTGGCGGGCGATCGCGAGATGGTGGCGCAGATCTACCTGAAGCGTGGCGCGCTCATCCCGATGCACCGTCACGAGAGCGAACAGATGACCTACGTCCTGCAGGGCGCGCTGCGCTTTCTCGTCGGCGGTGAAGAGATCATCGTTCGCGAGGGAGAAGTTCTCCATATTCCGCCGCAGACGCCGCATCAGGCCGAAGCCCTGGACGATACGTTCGAGCTCGACGTCTTCAGTCCAATACGCGCCGACTGGCTCGCCGACGTCGAGGCGTAGGGCACCCCCTTCAGGGCTGCCGCTCCTTAATGCCATAATCGGCCAGCGATGAAGGGGTCGACCCTGGCCAATGGCGCGGACACCCGCGCCGCCGCGGCACGGAGCCGCCGGGATCACGAAGGACTTACCAAGGACGACCTGCTTTCGGCCTACCGAGTGATGCTCCTGTCCCGGAAAGTGGACGACAAGGAGATCCAGCTCAAGAATCAATCGAAGGCGTTCTTTCAGATCAGCGGTGCCGGGCACGAGGCGATTCTCGTCGCCGCAGGCAGGCATCTAAGGCCGGGCTACGACTGGTTCTTCCCCTACTACCGCGACCGTGCGCTCTGTCTTACGCTCGGCATGACGCCGCGCGAGATGTTTCTCGCCTCCGTCGGCTCCGTTGAGGACCCGGCCAACAGCGGGCGACAGATGCCGTCGCACTGGGGCCATCGAGTTCTGAACATCCCGTCGCAGAGCAGCTGCACCGGCACGCAGTGCCTCCATGCCGTCGGCTCCGCCGACGCGCGGCGCATCTACGACCGCGTCGAACAGATCACGGACCGCGAGAAGGAGTATCACGCGGACGAAATCACCTACGTGTCCATCGGCGACGGCGCGACGAGCGAGGGAGAATTCTGGGAGTCGCTGACCACGGCCTGCGTGCGGAAGCTGCCGGTGCTCTTCCTCGTGGAAGACAACGGCTACGCGATCTCCGTCCCGGTCGAGGTGCAGACGCCCGGCGGCGACATCTCCCGCCTCGTCGAAAACTTCGTCGGCCTGCGCGTGTTTCGCTGCGACGGCACCGACTATCTCGCCAGCTACCGGACGATGCGCGAGGCGGTGGCGCACCTGCGCGCCGGCTACGGGCCGGCGCTGGTCCATGCCACCGTGGTGCGTCCGTACTCGCATTCGCTGTCAGACGACGAGAAGCTGTACAAGACGGCCGCGGAACGCGAGGCGGAAGCCCGCCGTGACCCGCTGGTTCGCATGAGGCACTTCCTCAAGCACCAGGGGCTGGCGACAGAGGCGGAGCTCGCCGAGATCGCCTCGTCTGTCGATCAGGAAGTGAACGAGGCGGCGGCCTCCGCGCTGGACGCCCCGGCACCGGACCCGGCAACCGCCGCGGATTTCGTCTTTTCGCCTGATGTCGATCCGTCTTCGGATGCGTTTGCGACGGCCGCTGCGCCGGAAGGCAACCCGGACACGATGGTCAGCGCCATCAACCGCACGCTCAAGGACGAAATGGCGCGAGACCCCCGCATCGTCGTCTTCGGAGAAGACGTTGCGGATGCGTCGCGCGAAGAAGCGCTCGTCCAGGTGACCGGCAAGGGCGGTGTCTTCAAGGTCACGCATGGCCTGCAGCGGCTGTATGGAAGCGAGCGCGTCTTCAATTCGCCGCTCGCCGAAGCGAACATCATCGGCCGCGCCGTCGGCATGTCGCTGCGAGGCCTCAAGCCGGTCGTCGAGATTCAGTTCTTCGACTACATCTGGCCCGGCTTCATGCAGATCCGGGACGAGCTGTCGATGATGCGGTACCGGTCGGGAAACCACTGGTCGTGCCCGGTCGTCATCCGTGTGCCGATCGGCGGCTACCTGCGCGGCGGCGCGCCGTATCACAGCCAGTCGGGCGTGGCGATCTTCGCGCACACGCCAGGGATTCGTATCGTGATGCCGTCCACGGCGCAGGATGCGGCCGGCCTGCTGCGAACCGCCATTCGCTGCGACGATCCGGTGCTGTTCTGCGAGCACAAGCATCTGTACCGGCAGACGTACAACAAGTCACCGTATCCCGGCTCCGAGTACATGATTCCGTTCGGCAAAGCCGCGGTCGCGCGGGACGGCCGGGACATCGCCATCTTCACGTGGGGCGCGCTCGTGCAGCGCTCGCTCCTTGCCGCGCAGCAGGCAGAGAAGGACGGCCTCAGCGTCGCCGTCATCGACCTGCGGTCGCTCATTCCCTACGACTGGGAGACCCTCGCCGAATACACGCGCCGGACGAATCGCGTGATCGTGGCGCACGAAGATCAGCTCACCTGCGGCTTTGGCGCCGAGATCGCGGCCCGCATCTCCGACGAGCTCTTCGAGTACCTCGATGCGCCGGTGAAGCGGGTGGCGGCGCTCGACTGCCCCGTGGCGTATGCGCCGGCACTTGAAGAGGTCATCCTTCCGGGAAGCGCCGACGTCCTGAAAGCCATCAAGACCGTCGCCGCGTACTAGGTCAAGCCTGCGTGCTGACTGCCTCGCACCTCACGCGGCGCTTCGAGAGCCGTCTTGCCGTTGACGACCTCTCCTTCGAGCTCGCCCCAGGCCAGATCTTCGCGCTGCTCGGCCCGAACGGCGCCGGCAAGACGACGACCCTGCGGATGCTCGCAGGGCTGATCAGTCCGACGTCCGGCAGCGTCCACGTTGACGGCGAGCCGATGACGGCGAAGTCGTCCCGGCTCAGGGGACGAATCGGATTCCTGACCGAAGCGCCGGGACTGTGGGATCGGCTGAGCGTGTACGAGAACCTCGTCGTCTACGCCAGGCTCCAGGGAGTGTCTCCGGTGCGCCGGGCGGTGGACGCCGCGCTGGAGATGTTCGGCATCGCCAATCGTGCCAACGATCCGACGGCGCAGCTCTCCAAAGGGCTCAAGCAGCGCGTTGCCCTGGCGCGGACCCTCCTCCACAAACCGTCAATCGTGCTGCTGGACGAGCCGACGGCCGGCCTCGATCCGGAAAGCGCGCACGAAACACGCGCGCTCATCCTCAGGCTGCGGGACGAGAACCGCGCCGTCGTGATCTCGACGCACAACCTCGACGAGGTGGACCGGGTCGCCGATCGCGTGGCCGTTCTCCGCTCGAGGCTGATTGCGCTCGATACGCCCGCGGCCCTCAGGTCGCGACTGTTCGGCAGGCGCGTGTCGATCACCCTCACTGAGCCGGCGGGCCGATTCGAGCCGGTCGTCCGGGCGGCCGGCGCACACGACATCAAGACCGAAGGCGACATGATTTCCATCGCCGTCGACGGCGAGGCCCCTATCGCGCCGGTCGTGGTGAAGGCGCTCGTGGACGCGGGCGCCGGAATCATCTCCGTCATTCCCGAAGAGCGACCGCTCGAAGAGGTCTATCTCCGCCTGTTGAAGGACGACGGCCGATGAGGCGGATCGCCGCGCTGGTGGCCAAGGACTTCGCGGAGCTGCGGCAGAGCCCCGGCATCTTCATCCCGGCGCTGATCACCGGCGCTGCGGCAACGCTCTACCCGTTCGTCATCGCCGTGATCATCCCCTACTTCACCGGCGAGAGGCTCTCGGACTCGAGCGACTTCGAGATCGCGCAGCTCTTCTACCAGACCGAACCCGCTGCGCGCCCGCTCAACGCGGAAGGCGCCATCCAGGCGTTCATCTTCCAGCAGGCGCTGGCGCTGCTCGTCGGCCTGACGACGGTGACGGGAGGGATGTCGGTTGCGGCACACAGCGTGATCGGCGAGAAGCAGTCACGGGCGCTCGAGCCGCTGCTGGCCACCCCGCTCAAGACCGGCGAGCTGCTTGCGGCAAAGGTCGTCAGCGCGGCGATTCCCGGGGTGATCCTCACCTCGTCCTGCTTCGTGGTCTACGTCATATTGATCGCGATGTTTGCCGAGCCAGGCGTCTGGGCGGCGATGCTGACGGGGAAGACGCTCGGCCTCGTGTTCCTGCTCGGGCCGCTGGCCGCCCTGCTCGGCCTGCAACTGGCCGTCTGTGCCTCGTCGCGCGTGAACGATCCGCGAAGTGCACAGCAGCTTGGCGCGATCATTCTGATCATTCCGATCGGTATCCTGCAGATCGCGCAGTTCGTGGGAGGCCTCGTGCTCACGGGACCGATTCTTCTCGGGATTGGTGCCGTGCTCGTAGCGGGCAATCTGCTGGTGCTGCGGGTGGCGGTGGCGCTCTTCGACAGGGAGTCCATCCTGGTCCGATGGAAATGACCTCCGGGCAAACGGCACTCTCGGAAGTCGGCCGGCTTGTCCGCGTGGCAGTGAAGCACGCTCGCGATGCGTTCGTGGACGAACAGACGATCGCCGCGCAGTGGCAGGCGCTCAATTTCCTCTCGGCCCCTGATCTCGGCGCGGCGGTCGATGAGTTCGAGCGGTTTGTAGACATCCTTCGCTCGTCGGGAGCGGACGTCCAATTCCTCCCTCGCGATCCAGAGACCACTCTGGACTCGATCTACGCGCGCGATGCGTCGATCGTCAGTCCACAAGGCCTGATTCTCGCCCGCATGGGTAAACCTGCCCGTCACGGCGAACCCGGCGCACAGGAGCGCGCGTTCCACGCACTGGGACGAACGCCGATCAGCGGACGCATCACCCCACACGGACTGCTCGAGGGCGGCGACGTCGTCTGGCTCGATCCCCGCACCATTGTGATCGGCCTCGGCTACCGGACGAACCGCGAGGGGATCAACCAGGTGCGCGAGCTCGTCGGCCCCGGAGTCGACGTCGTCGAAGTGCCGCTGCCGCACTGGAATGGAGAACGCGACGTCATGCACCTGATGTCGCTCATCAGCCCGGTGGACCGTCACATCGCGGTCGTCTATTCACGGCTCCTTCCGGTGCCGTTCCGGCAGCT
>DATLLQ010000187.1:0-17058 GCA_035537775.1 Vicinamibacterales bacterium
GGTATCACCGGCGACTCGCGAAGCCAGCCGGAGCTGACCATCACCATCCCGCGCGGGAAACCGCTCGACCTGATGCTGATCATGTCCATGGGGCGCTCGGACATCGATCTTGGCGGTCTGACGCTCAGCGACGTGTCGGTCAACACGTCGATGGGCGAGCATCACGTCGATTTTCGCGAGCCGGTCGCCGCGGGTGCCCGCGAGCTGCGTTTCACCACCAGCATGGGCAACGTCGTCCTGGAGAATCTCGGCAACGCGAGGGCGGAGTCGATCAGCGGCTCCGGCAGCATGGGCAACCTGACGGTGAACCTCAGCGGTGCCTGGCTGGAGGGCCATGAGGCGAACGTCAGGTTCGAGCAGTCGATGGGAGAGCTGACGGTGCGGGTTCCCGCGAACATCCGCGTGGACGCCGATGTGAGGAGCGCCGATGGCGGTGAGTCAACCAACCGGACGCCGGAGATCCGTCAGCCGGACGATCCGAAGGCACCTACGGTCCGCCTGCGCGTGAGCACTTCGATGGGCAACGCCCGCGTCGTGCAGTACTAGCTGGCTTAACCACGAAGCTCACGAAGAGCACGAAGACTTTGTGCTCTTTGTGTTCTTCGTGGTTCAACTCTTGTCAGCGCTTGTCGACAACGATCTTCCCGCTCTTGAGGACCACCTTCGTCTTCAGCATGTTGTGGATGCCTTCCATCGGGTTGCCGTCGAGCAGCACGATGTCCGCCAGCTTGCCGGCCTCGAGCGTCCCGAGCTGATCGGCCATGCCGATGTAGGCGGCCGTGTTCGGGCCCATCAGCTTGAAGATGTCCTGCATCGAAAACACGATGCTGTATGACTTGAGCTCGTGCTCGAGGCCCGCCAGCGCTTCGTAGTTGGTATCCGTGCAATAGCCGATCAGGCCGCCGTTATCCCAGATCGTCCGCGCGTTCATCATGGCGTAGGCCGCCTCGGTGCCGAGCGCCCTGTTTGCGGCATCGCGATTCGCGCCGGCGATCGCTTCGGGCCACGGCTTGCCGTCGCGGAAGCGTGGATTGTTGTCGTTGGCGAACACGCCGAAGATCGGCGCGCCGAAGCCGACCGTGCCGAGCGCAATCGCGCCAGCCTTCGCGACCTTCTGCGCCGCCTCGTGGTTCGTGAAGTCCTTGTTCGGCAGATGCACGAGCCGCCGGATGCCCGCGTCCACCGCCGCAACCATCGCCGGTGTGCTCACCGCATGCACGTTGATCTGCACGCCGGCTTTCGCGCCTTCGTCGACAACCGCCTTCAGCACCTCAATCTCCGATGCGGTCGGTCCGGGCAGCGGCGTCAGCGCAATCTCGCCGGTGTGCTTGATCCCCTTCGCCGCCATCGCGCGAATCGCCGCGCGCGCTTCATCGGGCGTGCCGCGCAGGTTGATGCGCTCCGACGGAATGATGCGCGGGCCGTTGATCATTCCCGACTCGATGTGATCGCGAAGCGTGATGTTGCCGTCGCCGGGCCCGCCGCCTGAGAGGATGGTGGTGTAGCCGGCTTCCAGCAGCGCCTGCATCTGCGCCTTCTCGTCTGCGCCGGTGTTCACGTGCTTGTGCGCGTCTATGTAACCCGGGACGGCACTCATGCCTTTCGCGTCGATCACGCGAAGTCCCTGCGTGGCCGCGGGCCCCTGCGCCACCGACACAATCTTTCCGCCGCGGACAACGATGGTGCCGGAATTAATGACCTGGCCGCTCCCGACAATAATCCGCGCGTTCGTGATGGCGACATCCTGGGCAGTGGCAAAACCGGCGCCGAAGACGACGGCGACGAGGGCAGCAAGGACCACGCGAAGTACGATCATCTGAAATCTCCAGTTGGCGCGAAGCGCGGCTGCGGACTTGTCGCGCCGTAGCGCGAAGCGCGGAGGCGGATGGTACCACGGCCGGAGTACACTCCACCGCGATGGACCTTCTGCGCTGGCGCCGTGGTCCGGACGATAAGGACAAGGCGCAAGGGCCGGCAAACGAGACGGAGCATCCTTCCCGGATCAACCACTATCGCGTCCGTCGCATCCTCGGGCACGGCGGCATGGGCGTCGTGTATCTGGCCGAAGACGAACGTCTGGGCCGCGCGGTGGCACTGAAGGTGCTCCGTGACAACACGTCGGATCCGAACGCGCGCCTGCGGCTCGAGCGCGAGGCGCGCATCGCCGCGGGCATTTCTCATCCGCTCATCTGCCAGGTGTTCGAGCTCGGCGAGTGGAACAACCAGCCGTTCATCGCCATGGAGCTCATCGACGGAGATCCGCTGGCGGCGCGGTTGTCCGGCGGAGCGCTGCCCGCCGCCGAAGGGCTGCAGATTGCCGTGGCCGTGGTGGAGGCGCTTGCCGTGCTCCATCGCCGCGGGATCATTCATCGGGATCTCAAGCCGTCGAACGTGTTCGTGACTCAGGGCGGCGTGAAGGTGCTCGACTTCGGTCTGGCCAGGCCGGTTGCGACGGCGGCGCAGGACGACACCGCGATCACCAATTCGGGCATGTTCCTCGGAACGCCGCGCTACGCGGCGCCCGAGCAGCTGATGGGCGACGAGGTGGACGAGCGTGCGGATCTCTTTTCAGCAGCGGTCATGCTGTTCGAGATGCTCGCCGGTCGGCCGCCGTTTTCCGGGAAGACCGTGGCCGCGATCGCGAATTCGGTGATGCACGACACCCCGGCGGTCCTGACCGGTTCGCCGGCGATTTCTGCGGCCGACCGCATCCTGCATCGCGCGCTGTCGAAGAAGCCCGAGGAGCGGTATCCGACCGCCGAAGCGCTGGCGGCGGATCTGCGCGCGGCGCTGCAGCTGGCCGCGGACGATCAGGTGGCTGAGGCGCGTCCGATGCTGCGGCTGGCGGTGTTGCCGTTCCGTCTGCTCAAGCGCGATCCCGACACGGACTATCTAGGGCTGAGCCTTGCCGACGCGCTGGTCAGCTCGCTGACCGGCCTCGAATCGCTCGTCGTGCGTTCGAGCCTGAAGACCGCCCGCTACGCCAACACCGTTCCCGATCTCGAAGCCGTTGCCTCGGAGCTTGCCGTGGACGTCGTCCTCACCGGCTCGATGCTGCGCATGCAGGACCAGGTCAGGGTCAGCGCGGAGCTCGTGTCGGTGCCCGCCGGAGACATCTGGTGGTCGCAGACGACGCATGTGCCGCTCGACGCCGTGATCGACCTGCACGACGAGCTGGCGCGGAGGGTGATCGCGTCTCTGCCGCTGACGTCAGGGGATCGCAATTACCGGCCACGCGCGGCCGGCAACGCGAAGGCGTTTGACCTCTACCTGCACGGCATGCGTCTACGAGCCGAGACGGCAACCTGGCGGCAGGCGCACGTGTTCTTCGAGGAGTGCCTGGCGCTCGATCCCTCGTTCGCGCCGGCCTGGGCCGAGCGGGGACGCCTCGAGCGCTTGTTCGGGAAGTACGAGGATCCGTCGCAGCTGGCACGCGCGGAATCGTCCTTCCTCCGCGCGCTCGAGCTCGATCCCGACAACGGCGCCGCGCAGTACTACTACGCGCAGCTTGAGATCGATCTCGGGCGTCTCGACGCCGCGCTCGCGCGTCTGCTGGAGCGCGCCCGGCATCGGCGGGCCGAGCCTCACATCTACGCGTCGCTCGTCCACGCCTGCCGGTACGGCGGGTTGCTCGACGAGTCGATGGCCGCGCATCGCCACGCGCAGCGCCTCGACCCGACTGTCGCCACGACCGTCCATCACACCCACTACATGCGCGGCGAGTACGCGAAGGCGCTGGCGGTGGCCGGGCAGGTCAACGATCCGTTCGAGGCGCGAGTGCTCTATGCGCTTGGCCGCCGGGACGATGCCTTGGCGGCCGCGCGGCGTGAAGAAGGACGCTTCGCGAGCGTACCGATGATGCGCGCCTTCTCGTCGGCGCTTCGTGCCGCGCTCGAGGGGCGGGCCGAGGAGGGCATCACCGCCTACGAACAGATCATGACGTTTGGCTTCACTGACGGCGAAGGGTTGTTCCACCTGGCCGGCACCTGCGTGAAGCTCGACCAGCCGCAGCGGGCGTTCGAGACGCTCGCCCGCGCGATCGACGGCGGGTTCCTCTGCCGGCACGGCTTCGATACCGACGTGTACCTCGAGCCCTTGCGAACGATGCCGGACTGGCAGCCGTTGATGGAGCGGCTCGATGCGAAGCGCCAGCGCGTGACCAACGAGTTCGCGCGTTCGGGTGGCCGCGCGCTGCTGGGCCTGGCGTAACTCTCTACCTTCGAAATCCGATCCGCGATCTGCCCCGTAGAGAAAGCAGGAGCGCGTCCAACCACGCGCGAAGGGAGGAGATCGATGAGAACACTGGAGAAAATCCTGCTGGCGTCAACGCTCGTGATGACGTTGTCCATCGCGGCGTTTGCCGGCCAGGCGGCGAAGGAGAAATCGCTCTACGAGCGGCTCGGCGGTAAGCCCGCCATCACGGCGGTCGTGGACGAGTTCGTGACCCGTGTCGCCGCCGACGCGCGCATCAACCGCTACTTTGCCGCGGCGGCATCCGACCCGGCCCGACTCCAGACCTTCAAAAGCAGGCTCGTCGATCAGATCTGCCAGGCGAGCGGCGGACCCTGCACCTATACGGGCAAAGACATGAAGACCGCGCACATGGGGATGGGGATCAGCGGCGCGGAGTTCGACGCGCTGGTCGAAGATCTCGTCGGCGCGCTCGACAAGTTCAAGGTCGGCGCCCACGAAAAGGATCAGCTTCTCGGTGCGCTCGGACCGATGAAAGGCGACATCGTCGAGAAGAAATAGGCGTCGTAAGGTCGTAGAATCGGCGGACCCGCTGCGCGTCAGCCAGGAGGTGGCCATGCGTCGTGTCGAGTTCGTCGCATTCTTGTTAGGAGCGGCCGTGTTCACGGCGTCCGCGCAGGAGCGCATTCCCGCGGGACCGCCGCAGAACGGCCCAACCTTCGACGCCGTATCCATCAAGCGCAACACCAGCGAGGTCGTCACGCGGCGCAGCGTTGGCGAGCAGCCGGGCGGCGTGTTCATGCTCTCGGCGATGGCGATCGCGCCGGTGATCCGCACGGCGTACCCGGCCGATGTATCAGACCTGATCGGCGCGCCCGACTGGGTCCTGCGGGAGATCTACGACCTCACGGCCAAAGCCAATCGCGATGTGCCGCGCGACGAGATGCAGGGAATGCTGCGGACGATGCTGGCCGAGCGGTTCAAGCTGGCCGTCCACTACGAGATGCAGGAGCGCCCTGTGTACGCGCTGGTTCTGGCGCGGTCAGACGGCCGGCTCGGTCCGAACATCAAGCGTTCGGATCTCGACTGCGACGCGATTCAGGCTGCCCGTCGCGCCGGATCGAAGGATCCGGCGCCGGCAACGAGTAATGGCGCGCCCGCGTGCGGAATGTCGATGACCGGAGCCGTCGGCATGGAAGTGATGATGGGGGCGCAGCCACTGTCGAGGCTTGCGAGTTCATTCGGATCGGTGGGGGGACGAATCGTCGTGGACAAGACCGGACTGAAGGGGAACTACGACATGACGCTGCGCTACATCGACCGGTCGTCACCGAACCCTCCTCCGGACGAGCCACCGAACGTCTTCACCGCCGTGGAGGAACAGCTCGGGCTGAAGCTTCAACCCGATCGCGCGATGCTGAAAGTGCTCGTCATCGACCGCATCGAGCGGCCCACAGAAAATTAACCACGAAGAACACGAAGCCACGAAGAACACAACGTTCAATTTGTGTCTTAGTGCTCTTCGTGGACTTCGTGGTTCAAGAACTCAGCGTCCCGTCGATCGTATGTCAGCGCCAAGCCGCGTGAGGAGCGGAAGAACAGCCTCGACATCGGCCTGCGTCGTTCGGAAATTGACGATGCAGGCACGGAGAGCGTAGCGGCCATTGACGACGGCGTTGGACAGGAACGCTTCGCCGCTTCGCTCGACGCGTGACAACAGTTCCTGGTTCAGACGCTGCAGGTGCGCTTCGCCCTCGGCCGTGCCCACCATGTGTCTCAGTGCAGACGGGACGTAGCGGAACGTCGTGATGCTGAGGTGCTGTGTCAGCGCCTCGAAGTCCGGATGCTGCTGGACGCACGCGTACAGATGCTGCGAGACGCGGATGTCCTCGGCGATCATCCGTTCATAGCCGGTGCGTCCCGCCTGGCGCAGCGCGAGCCAGACCTTCAGCGCCCTGAACCCGCGTGAGTTCTGCGGTCCGAGATCGACGAAGTTCGTCACCTCTTCGTCGAGGTGGTAGTAGCTCGGGTGATACGCAAACGTGCGCAGCAGATCGCCGCGGCGCCGGACGATGGCGCAGCTCGCCTCGAGCGGGATGTAGAGCCACTTGTGTGGATCGACCGCCACTGAGTCGGCGTCGCTGAGCGCGCGGAGATCTTCCGGTGTTCCGGGCACGCGCGCCGCCAACGCACCGTACGCGCCATCGACGTGGAACCAGATGTCGTGTCGCCTGCAGACCTCGGCAATCTCCGCCAGTGGATCGACAGCGCCGGTGCTCACCGTTCCGGCGGTGCCGACGACGAGCAGAGGCAGGGCGCCATCGGCGCGGTCGGCGACGATCTGCCGCTCCAGGGCGGCGACATTCAGCCGCTGGTCGGCATCGGTCTCAATCCAGCGGATGGCGTCCGTGCCCAGGCCGGACATGTCGGCGGCCTTCTGGATCCAGGTATGCGTCTCGGTCGAGGCGTAGACGAACATCGGTGCCACGCTCCGAAGACCGCCTTTGCGTACGTCCCCCGCTTTCGCGGCGCGGGCAGCGAGGAAGCACACGAAATTCGCCATGTTGCCGCCGCTCACCAAGAGGCCGTCGCCGTCCGCGGGAAATCCGGTCAGCTCAGCGAGCCAGCGCACGGTTTGCGCCTCGATCTCGGTGGCGACCGGCGACAGGCGCCACCACGCGGCGTTCTGATTCACGGCCGCCGCCAGCAGGTCGGCAAGCGCGCCGATCGGTGCCGGACTCGACGTGATATAGCCGAGGAACCGCGGATGGCCGTTGAAGAGCGAGTGCTGGAAGAGCAGCTGCGCCGCCTCACCGAGCAGCGCGCCTGCGTCGCCGCCCTGTTCGGGCAGCGTGCGCTCGGAGTCGAGCGCACGACGGACCGCGCCCGGCGATTCGTCGCGCATGATGGCGCCGTTCGGAAGCCGTTCCAGCCAGTCGGCGATTCGATCGATCAGATCGTGACCGGCCGCACGGAACTCCGGTGCGCTCATGTCGAGCGGCGCGCCGCGGCGTGAGATTTCGAGGTCCCGGGTCGGCATCAGCGCAACCCTTCGAACAGATCGGTCTCGCGCGTCCGTCCGCCATTCACGAGGCTGAACGCACGGTAGTACTCCTGCACACCCCAGAGCGTTCGCTGCTGCTCCTCCGGGAGTGCCTCGAGCTTCTTGAAGATGCTCACCTGCGTGCGATGGCACTGCACGGCGCGCAGAACCGTTGGCCAGACCGCGCTCGCGTCGATGCGCGTGGTGATCTCCCAGTCCGGCGCCGGCACCACTTCGCGCTCGACGCCGTCCACGGTGGTGACGAGCTTCTTCAGCGCTGCCTGATAGGCGGCCCATGTCGCGACGCCCCAGGCGATGTAATACAGCTTCGAAACCGCGTGGTCGCTGCGCGCCGCTCGCACCGCAGCGGCCGTCGTCAGCTGCGAGATCGCGATGTGATCGGGATGGCCGTACGCTCCCTCAGGGCCGAAGGTGATGACCACGTGCGGCTTGATGCGGCGGAAGTGAGAGACGATGGCGTCCTGCGCCTGCAGCGGATCGACGGCGTCCAGGCCGCCATCCGGAAACCCGAGCAGTGTGACCTCGCGGATGCCGAGCTCCTGTGCCGCCGCGCGGAGCTCTGCCTCGCGCGTGGCCCCGACCACCTCCGGCGCGGGACGTTCGCCGCTGTCGCCGAAGCGCCCATTTTCGCCCCGGGTCGCCGTCACCAGATACGTCTCGACACCTTCCGCGGCGTATCTGGCCAGCGTCCCGCCCGTCCCCAACGACTCATCGTCGGGGTGGGCCAGGACGCACATCAGCCGGAGTGCCATCGGTTACCTTGCGATCACAGTCTCGAGGTACTCACCGGGAACGACGAGGCCTGCCGCCGATGGACGTGCGCGGCGTTTCAGCAGCGCGAGCAGATCGGCATCGAGCGCCTTCTGTCCGTCCGCGTCGAGCGCCAGGAACGCCTTGTGAACCGGGCCGTAGAACGTCCGGAAGATCTCGACGAAGTGTTCCGGTGATTCGTAGCGGAACGGGAAGTCGCGAACCGTATGCGTGATTGATGCGGCCCCGCTGAAGAGTGTCTGCAGGTGCTCGCGCGTGCCCCAGAGCAGCGGCGACTTCACTCCGGCCGGCGGTGGGACGTATTTCGCGACCACGCGAAACATGTCGCCGATGAACCCTTCCGGCGTCCACGACGCCAACCCGATGCGTCCGCCGATTCTGCAGACGCGCAACAGCTCGCTGGCGGCCTTCACGTGATCCGGCGCGAACATCACGCCGAACGTCGAGAGGACGACGTCGCAGCTGCCAGCGGCGTAGGGGAGCGCCTCTGCGTCGGCTGTTTCGAAGGTGACCGCGAGTCCTTCCGCGTCGGCGCGGCGCCGGCCGCCCTCGAGCAGTGCGGGCACGTAGTCGGTGGACGTCACGTGAGCGAAGCGCCGTGCCGCGGCGAGCGTCGCGTTGCCGTTTCCGGCTGCGACGTCGAGTACGCGCTCGCCGCCGCCGACGTCAACGGCCTCGCAGAGGAGCTCGCCGACGATCTGCAGTGTCGTGCCGATCACTGCGAAGTCGCCGGAGGCCCACATCGCCTGTTGCCGCGCTTTGACCGCGGCGAGATCGACTGGTGCCGGTGCCGCGTCCTTGATACCTGTTGTCATGACGAGTACCTCGTTTCTACGACTGGACCGCCCGCTTCAGGCGGGCAAGATGGTGATAGCTGTGGCGCACCGCGTGATCCTCGAGGACGAACTGAGCGGTCACGGGCGCGTCGGAATAGAGCGAGGCCGGCTTCGCCTGTGCCAGCTGCTCGTCGCTGAGGGCGCGGATGGCCGCGGCGGCAGCGGCGCTGTTGGTGCGCAGCAGCTCGAGCGCGGCTTCCTTCGTCACCGCGGCGTTGTCCACGGCGTGCTTCGCGTTCAGCGCATGGACGTCGTCCATCGTCAAGCCGGTCATCGGCTTGCCGCCGGCGATCACTTGCGCGATCTCGATCTCGATCGGATACACGAATGCGACATGATGCACGATGACGCCCACGGTGCGTCCGTCGGGCATGCAGCGCGTCTTCCATTGCGCGTCGGTCAATGACGCGGCGAAGGTGGCGAGTGCCTGTGCGCCTTGTTCGAGTCTGGTAGCCAGGGCCTCTGCCTGTGCGCTGGCTGCGCGTGGCGCCGTTTGAATCGTTGATGTCTGTGTCATGAACCGGACTTTACCAAGTGGGAGGAGGGCCGCGCGTCCCCGGATCCGGTCATTTTTTGGGCTTTTTGAAAAATGGCCCGAACGGGCCATCACACGGAGGCCTAAGGAATAAGGCCTAAGGGCCAAGAAAAAACCGAAGCAGGCACCCAGGACTTCGTCTTTCACTTAGTCCTTGGGCCTTGGCCCTTCGGCCTTATATGAGGCCGAGTTTGGCTCCCTGTGCGACCGCGGCTGAGCGTGAAGGCACGTTGAGCTTGGAAAGCGTGTTGGCGACGTGCCGGTGCACCGTGTGCTCGCTGATGCACAGGCGCTCGGCGATGGCCTGGTTGCTGAGGCCGCTCGAAATCAGCTTCAGCACTTCGAGTTCCCGAGCGGTCAGGCCGGCATTGTCGGCGACGCTGGAAACCGTTCGTGACGGTGAGGACAGCCGCTCGCGTACGGCATCGGCGGCGGAGAGTTCCAGCTTTGCGTCGAGGCGCGTGAGCTCCTCGCGTGCGCGATCCAGTTCAATCAGTGCCGCGTCCGCGCGACCCAGCTGTCCGAGAACGAAGGCGAGCTGCACGCGCGCATGGGCGGCTTCGAACGGCGCGCCGCTCTTGTCGAACAGATCGACGGCGTCCTCGAGCTCGCGCCGGGCGTCCGCCAGATCGCCCGCTGCCAGCGACACCAGACCTGCAGCGAGGCTGGCCGATCCCAGCAGCGGCGTGGTGTTGGCGTCGGTGGCGATGCTTCGCAGCTCGTCCAGCGCCGCGCGCGCCCGTTCAAGGTTGCCCCCGTGTCCCGGCGCCGCGTGCGCGCGGATCAGCAGCTCCAGTGCGGCGGCGCGTTCGGTGCGGTTTCTTGCGGGCAGCCGGCGCAGGTGACGTTCGGCCAGTTCGACCGCGCCCTGGCGATCGTTGCGGTCGAGCGCAAGCGCAGCGCGTCCGAGCGACGCGAGCGGGTGGCCTCCGCTGCGTTCGAAGAGCGACGCAGCTTCGTCGAGACGGCCCTGCCGCCGCCGCAGCTCGCCAAGCCGGGCCAGGCCATCGGTCGTCATGCCCGGGCGGCAGAGGGCGAGCTCATCGCACGCGCTCGTCAGCTCGCGTTCCGCCTCGTCCCACGCCCCGCGCCACATGCAGACCGACGCGTACTGCGTGCGGCACACCGCGAACAGCGGCTTCAGCCCCCACCTGCGGCTGTATTCCTTGACGCGGTCGCACCACTGCACCGCGCGGCCGTGATCGCGTGCGCGATCGCAGGCGCCGATCAGATAGCAGCCGGCCAGCGCAATCTGCACGCGATCGGTCAACTCGCCGGCGAGGATCGCGGCGCTGACCTCATCGAGCTCACGCAGGCCTTCGATGACGCGTCCGGTGGTGATGAGCGCAAATCCACAGAGCGCCCGCCCGACCATCTCGTTGTCGATGGCACCAATTGACTGCCCGACGCGGATGGCTTCCCTGGCAAGCAATTCCGCTGCCTCGGGGTCGCCGTCGTCGAGCAGCGTGAAGACAGCATCCCGCGCGGCAAGCCACGCGTGCTCCGGCGAGTCAGGCTGTCCCTCGAGCAGCCGGCGTGCCCGCTGGAGCCAGCCCTTGGCGACGCCTTCCTCACCCCGGAATGCCGAGCTGTCCCACGCGATCCAGACGGCGATGCGTGCGGCGGAGCGGTCGTCGCCGCGCGCGCGGTAGGCCCGGAACGCGCGCTCCCGCGAATCGAACACGACATCGGAAAGATCGAGCCACCAGGCCGCCAGGCCAAGGCCTTCGAGCGCTTCCGGCGTCTCCTCGACCGTCAGCGACCGTTCGAACGCCTGCTGCGCCTCGCGCCAGGCTCCCGCCTGCAGCGCCGTGCGCCCGGCCGTGAGATCGTCTGTGGATTGAGATTGCGGCACTTGGCGCGATTATATCGGCGCCCTTTGACGGTGCTTGTCATTACGCGTCGGTTCCGGGAGACTAATGGACCGTAATAATCCATATCCACACGTCCAGATCTGTGGTCAAGGAGGTTGATCCGTGGTGACTTGGGGAATTCGGATCGCGTGTGCGATCGCTCTTTTCATAGGTGTTTCTACGACCGTCGGCGCGCAGTGGCCGACGTATCCGACTCCTGACGTGCCGCGGAATGCGGACAAGACGCCAAATCTCTCTGGTCCTCCTCCGCGCATGGCGGACGGTAAGGTGGATTTCTCCGGCGTCTGGAACGCCGGCCGTGGCCGCGGAAATCGTGGTGGCGGCGGTGGTGGGGGGGCTGCGGCTCCCGCAGGTGGTGGAGCCCCGGCAGCAGGCGCTCCGGCTCGTGGAGCTGGTGCCGCGCCGGCCGCAGGTGCGCCTCCGGCGGCTGGAGCGCAGGCGGCTGGCGGTGGCGGTCGTGGCGCCGGCGCCGCGGGCGGTGGTGGTGGCGGCGGACGTGGCCGTGGCCCGCAGCCCTGCATGCCGAACGCCGATGGCACCTTCAACTCCGCATTCTTCGAAGTGGCTGGCAATGCGAACTGCCTGCCGCCAATGACGGAGTGGGCGCAGGCTCTGAAGAAGCAGCGGATGGACCACGACAGCAAGGACAACCCCGACGTGTGGTGCCTGCCGATTGGCCTGATGCAGTACCACAACCATCCGCAGCCTAGTCAGATCGTCCAGACCAAGAACCTCATGCTGATCACGTACGAGTCGAACTACGGACTCCGCTACGTCTACATGGATGGACGGCCGGCGCCGAACAACGACCCGCAGCCGTGGTGGTTCGGCTACTCGCGCGGCTGGTGGGAGGGCAACGACACGCTCGTGGTCGAGACGACGCACTTCAACTCGGAAGAGCGCGCGTCGTGGCACGACGTCAACGGCACCCCCTGGTCGGATCAGCTCAAGATGACCGAGCGCTTCCGTCGTCCCACCTTCGGTTCGCTCCAGATCGACGTGACGATCGACGACCCGAAGGTCTTCGCGAAGCCGTTCACCGTTCGCGTGTATCGGAACCTGCTCGTTGACTCGGAGATGATCGAATTCATCTGCAACGAGAACGAGCAGTCCACCGATCACATCCCGAGGCCAGGCGAGCCCGGGCTGAAGGCGGTACCGCCCCCGGCGGCACCGCCGGCGGCGCCTCCGGCGAAGTAAGCAGCCTTCCTGGACGGGTTCCGCCGCGCCGCATGGCACGGCGGACCCGCCGAATCGTGGAGGTCGTGATGCGTATGCGACAGTTCCTCGTGCTCGCAGTTGTCGGCATCCTCGCAAGCCCTCCGGTATCCGCGCATCACGCCTGGCCCGTCGATCGGGCGAAGGAGGTGACCGTCAAAGGGACGGTGACCGGCTATCACTGGTCCAACCCGCACGTCATGATCGATCTCGAGGTCAGGTCCGACGCCGGCAAGGTCGAGAAGTGGAGCGTCGGCGGCCCGAGCACCGAACGGATGTCGGGCAACGGCTGGGATCGCGGCACGCTCAAGCCCGGCGACGTGATTACAGGGATCGGCTACCGCTTCACCGACGGCTCCAACGTCGTTCAGCTCCAGAAGATCGTCCTGTCCAGCGGCAAGGAAATGCAGCTGTACGGGCGCCGGTAGCGAAGCTACTGCACTATTTCAGGTTCTTGTAGACGATTTCCTCGGCGCCCGAATACACCTTCATCGACGCCTCGTCGTAGAACGGCAGCGTCTGCATCATCACGACGACCCCGATCTCGCGCGCGGGGTCGATGAAGAAATGCGTGTTGAAGATGCCGGCCCACGTGCCGCTGCCCGGCGAGCGCATGTTCGGATGCTTCGCCTTTGCCAGCTGGAAGCCAAGGCCCCAGTTGTCCTGGCCGGCGCCGTTGGGGAAGTTCCTCGACAGTCCGAGGTTCGTTGACTGCTGCGGCTGCACGACGACGCTGCCTGTGTGGTTCTCGAACATCGTCTTTGCTGATTTCTCGCTGAGGATGCGTGTCTGCCCGAGCCTCCCGCGATTGAGCAGCATCCGAAGGAAGATGCCGTAATCGCTGCCGGTGGAGTAGAGGCCTCCGTCGCCCTGGACCTGCGCGGGAATGGTCGCCCCTCGCTGCTGTTCGGTGAACTTCCCATCCGCGCCGCGCTGGTTCACAGCAACGACCCGCGGATACTTCGACTGCGGAACCAGATAGCTCGTGTCCTGCATGCCGAGCGGCTTGAACATGCGCGATTCGAGGAACGCATCGATCTTCTGTCCAGAGATCGCCTCGACGACGTGGCCGAGAACCCGCGTGCTCGCGCCGTAGGCCCAGCTGTCGCCCGGATCGAAGAGCAGCGGGATGTCGAGTTCCGTCTTGCCCGCCCTCGCGAGCGCCGCCACCGTCTGGCTGGAGAAGCCGTAGCCGATCCCTGACGTGTGCGTCAGCAGGTGTCGAATCGTGATCGGCCGCTTCGCCGGCCGCGTCTCGAAGCTGGCATCCGCCGGGTTGAACTTGCTGATGACCACGGGGTCCTTGTACTTCGGCAGGTACTTCGCCACATCGTCATCGAGCTTCAGCTTGCCTTCGTCCACGAGGATCATGATCGCGGCCGAGGTCACCGCCTTCGTCATCGACGCGATGTTGAAGATCGTGTCCTTCGCCATCGGCGTGTTGCGCAGCGTGCTGCTCTTGCCGAACGCCTCGTTGTAGACGACGCCGTCCTTGTTGACGACGGTCACGACGACGCCGGGAACGTCTCCGCGTGCGGTCGCCTGTGTCAGGAACGTCGAGAGCGCGGCGGTCCCCTGCTGCGGAATCGACGGCGCGGCCGCACCGAGTACGGCGATGAACAGGACGGGCAGGATCCAGAGCAGTCGTTTCATGCGGGACAGCATACAGCGATCACGTATCGTAGAGGTGTGGCCACGGACTACCGCTCCGATATCCAGGATCTCGAAGTGGCGTTCGTCGCCAACGAGCGCGCCGCACGCTCGCTGCTCGACGGCCTGAGCGAGGCTCATGGCGTCTGGCGTGCCGAACCGGACTCGTGGAGTGTTGCGCAGTGCCTGGATCATCTGGCCACGGCGAACCGGGTGTATCTGGAGGCAATGCGCCCGGCCGCTGAGCGCGCGCTTCAGCAGGGCCGTCACCGGCGTGGGCCGGCCGTGCCCGGATTGATCGGCGGGTGGTTCGTGCGGACGATGGAACCGCCGGTGAAGCCGCGCCGCAAGCTGAAAGCGCCGAAGAAGATCGTGCCGCGGCCGTCACCCCCGCTGCGCGACTCGGCCGATCAGTACTTTGCGTCGCAGGACCAGGTCCGCGCGTTCCTGCAGAGGTATGCCGACATCGATCTTGCTGGAGTTCGATTCGTGAACCCGTTTGTCGCCGTCATCCGCTGGAGCCTCGCCACCGGTCTGCACGTCATCGCCGCGCACGAGCGCCGTCATCTCTGGCAGGCATGGAATGTTCGCGCGGCGCTCGAGAGCGGCGGCATCCACAAACCTTCTTCGTAGCGGCGGCATCCGCCAGCCGCACTAGTTGTTCTGGAGGGCTCTTCGAAGGTCTTGAACCGTTCGAATCGAGCTCGCATCCGCGGCATGTTCTGTTCGGAGAACAAGCGCGCCGTCGGAGTTGACTGGAATCAGCGAATATCGGCCGTATGTGAGCGAGGCGAAGCCGCCAGGGCATCGGTGCGCGATCAGCACAAACTGCTGACCACGTTGAGGCGCCCAGGTCCATGACTCATCGATGATCGTGACGGATATGCCATCGACCAGCAATGTTCCTCCGGTTGCGAGGACGCCGATCTCGTTCGCGACTGGTGCCGGAGCGTTGCGAATCTCGCCCAGGCATGCCACCGAATCAGCAGGTCGCTGCGCCAGGGTTTCGTCGATCGTGAGCCAGTGCCATGTCGCGATGGTGGGGCCAAGGTTGAGGACGACGTTGCGGCCGGTCGTAGTCACGAGAAAGACGGAGTTGCGTTCGAGGTCATCGTCGAAGTGTGTCATCACGATGCTGCCCCGCTCGTAATTGACTCTGACCGTCCGAGCCGTCTCGTTCCGGGATCTTGCGAAGTCGGCAATCTTCTTCACGTAGTCCGGATCCTGCCCGCGCACGATTCCTGTCAGCGCGATTGCCATTAATGTCACGAGGGCGACTCGCACCCTTCGCACCCTTCGCACCTGCACCCCTTGCACCTATCGCACCCCTCGCACCTCTCCCACCGGTGCCCTACTCCATGAGACGCCGCAGCTTCTCCATCGGCTGCTTCAGCGATCGTCCCCGCTTGCGCATGTCGGCCCACAGGTCGCCGACCTTCTCGATCCGGTCCGGCATGTTCCTGAGCGTGAAGGAGTCCGGCTTGACCGTGCCGCGCTCGACTTCCTGCCACGTGCACGGGGCGGAGACCGGCGCGCCAGGTTTTGCGCGGACGGTATACGCAGCCGCGAACGTGGCACTGAATCCGTTGCGCCCCGTGTCCATGTAGATGCGCCCGCGCCGATCGGCCTTGCTGAACTCCTGCGTCAGCTGATCGGGCGCCAGGCTGACGAAGAACGAGCCGACTGTGTTCGCGAACCGGACGACTGTCCCCATCGGTGTTTTACCGTCGATCGGGACGACGATGTGAAAGCCCTTGCCGCCGGTGGTCTTAATCCAGGACGGCAGACCAAGCTTCTCGAGCAGATCGCGCATGCCCACCGCTGCCGCGCGGACTGACTTGACGTCGTCCTTCGACGGATCCAGGTCGAACACGCAGATGTCGGGATAGTTCAAGTCCGGCAGACGCGACACCCAGATGTGGTGAGTGATGGTGTTCTGGTTCGCGACCCACATCAGCCCTTCCTTGTCGGTCACGACCGGATAGTTGACGACGCCATCCTTCTTGGGAATCGCAACGCGCTCCAGCCACGCGGGGAACCCCTTTGACACGTCCTTCTGCCAGAACCCTTTGGCCCCGATGCCCTGTGGATAGCGCTCCATCGTCAACGGCCTGCCGCGCAGGTAGGGCAGCATGATCGGTGCGACGGCTTCGTAGTACGCAGCGAGCTCGCCCTTGGTGATGCGGTCCTCAGGGAAGAGGATCTTGTCTGGATGTGTGATGACGGTGGTCATCCGCGCGTGTCGAGTGCGCGTGACGCGCGCACAACGTCCGAGGCGGGCTTGTCGAAGTGGACGTTGATCAGCCGCGGGTGGCGCAGCTTGTCGTTCCCGGTCCATTCGATGAACGCCGCCTCGACGACGATCTCTGGGCGCACCCAGTGCGCCCGCAGCCGCGGCAGCCCGGTGGCCTTCGTGAATGGGGCCTTTGGGATCTCGATGGCGTCGAGCCGCCTGCGCAGGTCCGTGAGCAGCTTCGTATCGAACCCCGTCCCGATCTTTCCTGCGAAGACGAAGTCCGGCCCTTCGTAAAAACCGACCAGCAGCGCGCCCAGGCCGACGCGAGTGCCTTGCGGATCGGTGAACCCGCCGACGACGAGCTCCTGGGAGAGCTCGCACTTCATCTTGAGCCAGAGCTTCGAGCGTCGATGCTCGTAGGGCGAGCCGCGACGCTTGGCAATCACGCCCTCCCATCCTTCGCGCCGCGCGCGCTCCCACGGCTCGGGATCGTCGATCAGCTCGACTCGCCGCATCGGCGCAGAGAGGGGGAGCTCTTTCAGCAGTGCCCGCCGATCCTCCAGCGCGAGCGAGGTCGTGTTGTGCCCGTTCAGCCACAGGATGTCGAACACGTGATAGCCAGACTGCGGGCCCCAGGTTATTTCGCCGTCGAGAATGATCTCGTCAACCGTGAGTCGCGCCAG
>DATLLQ010000188.1:0-3007 GCA_035537775.1 Vicinamibacterales bacterium
GCCCACGCACCTGTATGTCGAACCGGTCGCTGTCGACCCACTTCGGCGCGCCGGCCATCTGGAAGTCCTGCAGCCCGTAGGCGAGCCGGATGACCGACCCCAGAGTCACGTTGAAGCCCTCGAAGCCACCTCCCGGCAGGACCCGCTGCAGCACGAAAGCCTTCTGGGCGTCGCCGTTGTTCCGTTTGATCGATGCCACCTCGAACCGTAAAGCCTCGCCCGCCGGCGGACGCGGAACAGACTGCGCAAAGATTGGTGCGGCCACCGCCAGCGCGCCTACGCCTGCGAGCATCGCCTTCTTGGCAACACTCAGATTCGCAACGGCACGGTTGATCATGATGTCCCGGATCCTGTTCTTGACGTTCGAACCGCTCACGCCGGATACGCACGCGAGCGGCATTTCCACGTAGCGCTTGCAGACGTTCACGATGCCCTCAGCGTAGATTCGCGGTTCTCCGCACCGGCGCAGCACTTCTTGATCGCATGCACGCTCTCGTTCATCAACAAGGCGCGCTCCAATCCACCACACCAGCGGATGAAACCAGAACACGGCTTCCGCGATCATGTGGACGGCTGCCGTCACGTTGTCGCGTCGTCTGATGTGACACAGCTCGTGCGTCAGCACGGCTGCTAGTTGGCGCGGCGTCAGATCGTCTTCGATGCCAGACGGCACGAGGAGTACCGGACGCCAGAGGCCAACGACGCCGGGCTCCATCACGCCCGGCGTCGATCGCACGTCGATACCCGCAGGTATCGACAGATTTGGAGCGGCCCACGACGAGCTCGTGCGCACGGCGGCTCGAATCCGTCGCCACATTCGGAGCCGGATGACTGTCATCGCAATGATTCCAGACACCCACACCACAAGCAGGGCAAGCGCAAACCAATCGAAACCGCGAGGTGCTTCCGGAACAAAAAGGACTCCGACTGCCGAGTCCTCCATGAAGGGCCGGCTCACGTGCGCGAGCGCCGACACGGCCGGCGCGGCGATCTGTGGCGCTCTCGACGCCCACTCCAGTCGATCGACCAGCGCCATCAGCAGCGTGAACGGAATGAAGAACTTGACCGAGGCGGTGAACCAGAGCCAATACCGCACGCTGGCGTGGTTCTTTCGGCACATCACGGTCAGCAACCCGACGGCGACCGCGAACAGGGTCGATTGCCACAGATGGTTGGCCAGCTCGCTGATCATTTCGGCTTCCTTTCCACTTTCTGCTGCCGCTCGATCGTCTTGATCGTCCTCTCCAGCTCACGCACATCGTCGAGCGTCAACTTCCCCGCTTCGGCGAGCTGCTGCATCATCGGCTGCGCGCGGCCGCCGAAGAAGCCGAGGATGGTGTCGAGCAGGCGGTGGCGGGCCAGGTCACGCTCCACCAGCGGCTCGAAGATGTGCGCGTTGCCGATCTTGCGCGTGCGGCGCACGGCCTGCTTCGCTTCCAGTCGATACACCGTCGTCTGCACGGTGGTGTATGCCGGACGCGGCTCCGGAAATCCCTCCTGGATCTCGCGGACCGAGGCGTGGCCGCGCGCCCACAGGATTTCCAGAATCTGCAGTTCAAGCCGGGCAAGTTTGGGAAGCGTCTTAGCCATCTACTATGTGATGGCTATAAATACTATTTTGTAGTAGATGATGTCAAATCCACAGGAGGGTTCAGCGCTGAATCACGACGATCGGACTGCCGGCGACGATGATCAAGCCGACGCGCGGCATTAGCCAGCCGCTGCGCGGTGCAACGGAAACCATAAGGGTGCCGGAGCCCGCACCGGTCGCTCCCGATGGGAACGTGATCCACTCGACCGTGCTTGTCGCGGTCCATCCGCAGCCGGCCGGAGCGGTCACGGATATCTGCGCCGTCTGGCCGGCACGACTGACGATGACCTGCGACGGCGAGACGTTCGGCGTGCACGCCGCGCCGCCTCCGCTCTCGCCGCCGATGCGGCTCACCACCCCGTTCAGCGCAACAACGTAGATCTCGCCGGCGTCGTCTTCGCCGAAGGAAGAGATGCTGAACGACGTGTCGAGCACAACTTGTTGCGCGGTGCCGTTCCACGTGAAGATCTCGCCGCTGCAGAAGTCGCCATGGACGTACAGTCCTGCGGGCAGCGAATTGCGCGAGCCGCGGTAGACGTAACCGCCGGTGATCGAGCAGCGGCCGCCGGTGTGGTTGTATTCGAAGACCGGAAAGAGGTAATTCGAAGGCACGCAGAGCGTGCGGTCGACGTTGGTGCAGGCCGAGCCCTCGAAGACGCGCCAGCCGTAGTTGCCGCCGTGCTGGATCGGCGTGTTCACTTCCTCGCGGTCGCCCTGCCCGACGTCGGCAATCCACAGCTGGTTCGTCAGCCGGTCGAAGGCGAAGCGCCACGGGTTGCGAAGACCGTAGGCGAAGATCTCGTCGCGCCCGTCAATCAATCCGAAGAACGGATTGGACAGCGGGATAGCGTATGGCAGCGACCCGCTCTGGCCGTCGACGTCGATGCGCAGCAGTTTGCCGAGCAGCACGTTCCTGTTTTGTGCGTTGTTCGGCGGATCGTTGGCCGAGCCGCCGTCGCCGACGCCGATGTAGAGGTAACCGTCCGGCCCGAAGGCCACCATGCCGCCGTTGTGGTTCGAAAACGACGGGTGCGGAATCGTCAGCAGCACGCGTTCCGTTGCGTCGGCGGCCTGCGGATTTGCTGCCGACGCTGCGTACTCGGCAATCACAATCGCGCCGTCGGCCGCGCGGGTGTAGTAGACAAAGAAACGGCGGTTGCTCGAGTACGACGGATGAAACGCGAGGCCGAGCAGACCCTGCTCGCCGCCGGATCGCACGCGTGAGCGGATGTCGAGAAACAGCGACATCGCGCCGCCGTCGATCGGCATCACGCGGATCGTGCCAGCCTGTTCGACAATGAACAGCCGGCGCGTGCCGTCGCGGGCGCCGGTGACGAACACGGGATTGACAAGCCCTGTCGCAACCGGGACGAGCTGGATCTGAGCGAACGCGCTGGTGGAGTGGAGGAGCCCGGC
>DATLLQ010000189.1:0-9424 GCA_035537775.1 Vicinamibacterales bacterium
GGGAGCGGATGGCGTCCATTCGCGCCTGTCCGCTGTCCGGACAGGTCATCGTTCAGGCTGGCGTACACGGCTCCGGGAATGTGCGCCGTGACGTACTGGTCACGGCCCCACTGCTCATTCTGGAGATCGAAGCGGCAGTCCACGACAACCCAGTCATCCAGATGCCGAGCGAGCAGATCTGAAGAGACAAACGTGGTGTACATCGGAAAAAGCAGACGCCGGGCTTCAGCAGCCCGGCGTCAGTCGAGGTGTCTTGCGTTAGCTAATCTGCGCCTGTTCGAGTGCGGCGATGCGCGCCTCGAGCGGGGGATGAGTGGAGAAGAACACGCCCCACCGGCCCCGTCCACTGATCTTCATCGTCGCGAGCGCCTCATTGCTCGTGTCCACGAGCTCGCGATTGGCCTGCAGCCGCCGCAGCGCCGCGAGCATGTCGGCCCGGCCGGCCAGCCTGGCCCCGCCGTAGTCCGCGCGGAACTCGCGCTGGCGCGAGAACCAGCTCGTGACGAGCATGCCGAGGAAGCCGAAGACGATCTGCAGGACGATCACGATCAGGAAATACATCCCGCCGTTACCCTGCCGTCCATCGCTCGTGCGCGTCATCAGGTGCGCAATGACCCGTGCCGCGAACATGACGAACGCGTTGACGACGCCCTGCAGCAGCGTCATCGTCACCATGTCGCCGTTGGCGATGTGCGCCACCTCGTGGGCCAGCACGCCTTCGACCTCGTCACGGCGCATCCCGCGCAGGAGTCCGCTCGACACGGCGACGAGGCTGCGGCTCTTGCTCGGTCCGGTGGCGAACGCGTTGACCTCGGGCGACTCGTAGAAGCCGACCTCTGGCATCGGCAGGTTCGCCTGGCGTGTCAGCCGTCCGACCGTTTCATGCAACCAGTCCAGCTCCGCCTGGCCTGTCCGCCCGTCGACCAGACGCACACCCATCGCGCGCTTGGCCGTCCAGCGCGAAATAGCGAGCGAGATGAACGCGCCACCCATGCCCCAGACGAGGCAGAACATGGCGAGCGCGCCGATGTTGAGACCCTGGTCCGTAAGCCCCCGATCCAGCCCCAGGAGGCTGACCACGATGGTCAGCGTCGCGACGATCGCGAGGTTGGTGAGGACGAAGAGAAAAATACGTTTTCCCATGTGATCAGGATAACTCAGGGCCGGACAATGCTAGTAGGACAATTGGATTGAGATGGTGCAATTGTCTATATTGCACTGCTATGACAATGTGGCTGCCGAAGCTGGAGAGCCGCCGGGGGCCTGTGTATCGCGCGATTGCGGATGCGCTGGATGAGGACGTTCAGAACGGGACGCTTCGCGCCGGCATGCGCCTGCCGCCGCACCGCGATCTGGCGGATCACCTCGGCGTCACCGTCACGACCATCACACGCGCTTATACCGAGGCCGCGCGGCGTGGCCTGACCTCAGGTTATGTAGGACGCGGAACCTACATCCGCGGTAACGAGGCTGAAGAGCGCGGCTCGGAGACGACGCCGTTCGATCTCAGCATCAACATCCTGATGCCCGACAAGGAGGTCGCGAACCTGCAGCCGCGACTCTTCCAGCGTCGCGTGCTGCCGTGGACGCAGATTCTCGGCTACATACCGGCCAAGGGGCACCTGCGGCACCGCCAGGCGATGGCGGCGTGGCTCGCGCGCGGCGGCCTGGTGGTCGATCCCGACCATCTCGTGCTCACGGCTGGTGCGCAGCACTCGCTCTCGGTTGCGATGTCCGCGCTCCTGAAGCCGGGCGATACGCTGCTGATGGAGGAGCTGACCTACTCGGGCGCCCGCGCTCTCGCTCATCAGCAGCACCTGAAGATCCGCGCCGTCGCCATGGACGCGGAAGGGCTGCGGCCGGAAGCGCTGGAGGCCGCGTGCCGGTCCAGCCGGGCGCGCATGCTGTACTGCATGCCCCGCCTGCAGAACCCGACATCCGCCGTCATGTCGGATCGTCGGCGGCGTCAGATTGCCGCAATCGCCGAGAAGTACCGTCTGACCATCATCGAAGACGACGTCTATGGGTTCGTGTCACCGGAGAAGGCGCCGCTTGCCGCGCTGATTCCCGACCGCACGGTCTACTTGACCAGCCTGTCGAAAAGCCTGTTTCCCGGGATGCGGCTGGGCTGCGTCGCCGCGCCGCCGGCGATCCTCGACAGCATCGTCGGAGCGGTGTGGACGAGCATGATCATGGCGTCGCCGATCGGTGCGGATCTGCTCAGCGGCTGGATCGAAGACGGCACGGCGGCGCGCATCGCCGACTGGAAGCGGCACGAGTTCACCGCACGCCAGGCCATGGCCCGGCGTATCTTCGAGGGCGAACGGTTCCAGATGCAGCCATCGAGCCCGCACATCTGGCTGCAATTGCCGACGCGGTGGACCGCGGAATCGTTTGTCGCCCACGTGCGCTCGCGGGGCGTGATTCTCAACGCGTCCACGCAGTTCGCCGTCACCGATCAGCCGGCGGGGGCCGTACGCGTCTGTCTGGGTCCGCCGCGGACTCGTCCCGGCATGGAACAGGCGCTCACGATCATCCGGGGATCGCTCGCCAGCCAGCCGGTCACGGCAAGGGCGGTCTAAGGAGTCGTTCGAATCGTTCGGATCGTTCGGATCGTTCGAGCCGTTCGCTGTGTTCGGATCGTTCGAGTCGTTCGTCGTTCGGGCGTACGCGAACGTTTCGAACGTTTCGAACGGACTGAACGATCCGAACGCCTCGAACGATCCGAACGATCCGAACGATTACCTGAGCGCTTCGGCAAGGCGGTGGAGAAAGAGTCCGACGTCAGTCACGACGCCCACGGTTTGCGCTGACCCGCGATCGCTGAGCTTGGTGACGACCGCCGGATTGATGTCCACGCACACCACGCGCACCCACGACGGCAGCATGTTGCCGACGCCGATGCTGTGCAGCATCGACGAGAGCATCAGGACCATCTGGGTGTTGCCGGTCAGTGCCGCGGCATAGCGCTCCTGCGCGTCGACCAGGTCCATGACCGTCTCCGGCAGTGGACCGTCGTCTCTGATGCTCCCGGCCAGCACGAAGTCGACGTTGTTCTTGACGCACTCGTACATCACGCCAGACTTCAGGATGCCAGTGTCCACGGCGGCGCGGATGCTTCCAGCGCGGTTGATCGTGTTGATGGCCGCCATGTGGTTGCGGTGACCCTGCTCGACGGGTGCGCCGGCGGCGAGATCGATGCCGAGCGACGTCCCCGAGAGCGCGAACTCGATGTCGTGCACGGCGAGGGCGTTGCCGGCGAGCACCACGTCCACGAAGCCCTGCCTGATCAGCGCCGAGAAATGCTCGACACCGCCCGTGTGCACGACGACCGGGCCGGCCACCACGGCGATTCGTCCGCCGGACTTCTTCACGTCGCGCATCATCTGCGCGATGCGCGCCACGCTGCCTTCGACGCGCCGTTCAGACGACACATCGTTGCTCATGAACGCAAAGCCGAGCCGATCGCGTTCGCGGAACTCGGGCATCACGCGGATCCCGTCGTGGCCGCAGACGATCGGCTCACCGGCCTTCACATCGCGCAGCTTGCGGCACTCGGCCTTCCCGTTGGCCGCGACGATCACCGCATCCATCCGCTGCTTGTCCACCTCGATCCACTTGCCCTTCATGCGGACGTGCGTGCGGTGATTGGTCGTCGAATAGAAGTCGTCGGGCACGCAGCGATCCTGCTCCGCCGGCTTGACCAGCGCGTTTCGTTCGCGCATCGGGGTGCAGCCGAAGGTCGTGAGCTGCTGGAGGAGGTCGTCGAGAACCGGTTGATCGGCCGCCGTGATCCGCATCTCGATCGACGAGACGTCGTCATTGGTGCGTCCGATGTCGAACTTCAGGATCTCGTAGGCAGCCTTGTGCTCGATGATCTTGTCGAAGATCGCGGACAGGAGACCCGAGTCGATCAGGTGTCCCTGTGCCTCGATCGTGTCGCTGGCGGGCATCTGTAGATTCTATTATTCGGAGCCGGCCTTTATCTCTGTCACGTGCAGATAGGTGCCGTGGTCGAGCAGCGATTTCGCGGTGGCCGCGTCGAGGCTCCACTGGCGCATCGCCGTTTCTTCGGACGGCGCCGCTCGCACCAGCCCAAGGAGCGTCACCTTCACTCCGGGCCGAAGCGGCGTGCCGGTCAGGTTCTTGACGTCAGGATCGAGCACGACGAAGACGCGATCGTTCCCGGCGTCGATCCAGAGCGTGCGCGCGCTGGGAGTCTCCAGGATGACCACGTTCTCGACCGAGGCCTGACGACCGATTGAATTCTTCGCCAGCACGTCGGCGATCTCGGTCAGGACTTCTGGTGGGGATGCGGATTTGCTGCCTGCGGGTCCTGGCGCGCTGACGCGCCACAACGCAACCAGCGCGAGAAGGGCGACGAACAGTGCCGGAACGCCGAGCCTGACAGCACGCGGTCGCCGAGCCATTCGTTGATCTTAGGCCGGCCTTGTCGCTTCCGGCTGGAACTTGTAACCGACGCCGCGAACCGTGAGGAGAAACTGCGGCGAGGCCGGGCGATCCTCGAGATACTTCCTCAGTCGCACCACGAAGTTGTCGATCGCGCGGGTATCGGTGCTCTCGTGCAGCCCCCACACCTCTTCGAGCAGCGTTCTGCGCGGAATCACCTGGCCGGGATGGGTAACGAGATAGCGCAGCAGATCGCACTCCATCTGCGTCAGGCGATGCGTCAGCCCGTGTGCCCGGATCTCCATGTTGGCGAAGTCGAGCGTCCGTCCGGCAAACTCATACGTGTCGCCAGGCGCTTCGGCCGCGGGCACGTCCCGTTCGTTCCACCGGCGCCGGCGGAGAAGCCCGCCGACACGCGCAAGGAGGATGCCGAGCTCGAATGGCTTGGGCAGGTAGTCGTCAGCGCCCGACTCGAACCCACGAAGCACGTCCTCCGGCCGGCCGCGCGCGGTGAGCATGAGGATGGGAACGTACTGGCCGGCTGCCCGCAGCTCTGACGCCACCGCGAAGCCGTCCTTCCCCGGAAGCATGACGTCGAGCACCACGACGTCGAATATCGATCGCTCCGTGAGCAGCAGCGCCAGCGCCTGTTCGCCCGTCTCGGCGACGACGACGTCATGGCCGTCGGCCTGAAGGTTGAACCGCACACCCTCGGCGATGTGCTGCTCGTCGTCAACGACGAGAACCCGGCTCATGACGCCGCGCGAGGGAGCTCGACGGTGAATGTGGCTCCCCGGCCTTCGCCTTCGCTCTGGGCGAAGACGCGGCCGCCGTGCGCGCGGGCGATGGCGCGGACGATGTACAGGCCCAGTCCCGTGCCTTTCACCTGGCGGATACCCAGGGCCTGCACGCGATAGAAGCGTTTGAAGATCCGCTTCAGCTGCTTGCGCGGGATGCCGACGCCGCGATCCTGCACGCGAACCCAGATCGTGTCCGGCGCCGGGGCCGCCAGCGACACGGTGACGCGGACGTCATTGCCTGAATACTTGACCGCGTTGTCGAGGAGGTTGGTGATGACGGTGCGCAGCTCCTCGGCGTCGCCGCGGACGATGAGCGACGCGCCGTCGTGCGCCTCGAGTCCGATGGCTCCTGGCTGGAGATGGTGTCGCGTCATCGCCAGGTCCACGCACTCGCGCGCAAGCTCTCCGATGTCCAGCGGCATCCGCGCGGCGCGGCGCTGCTTCTCGCGGACGACCCCGGCCTTCAACACCTGATCAACTGTGTGATGCAGCCGCTCGACGTCCGCCAGCATGACGTTGTAGAACTCCTGGCGCTGGCCGTCGGATACCGGCCGCGTCTTGAGGGTGTCGAGGTACAGGCGAATTGATGCCAGCGGCGTCTTCAGTTCGTGCGTGACCGCGTTGATGAAGGTGTCGTGCTCCTCGGCGCGCTGGATCTCCATCACGAGAAACACCGTGTAAACGATGATCCCGGCGATGATCAGCGCGAAGAGCACGGATCCCACGACGAGGAGCCAGATCGGCGTCTTGGAGATGACGATCCAGAAGATGTTCAGCAGGATCGCCGCGCCGACGAGCAGGACGCAGAGGGTGATGAAGAAGCCGATCGCCTTCTGGCGACGGGTCATAGGGAGATATTACCGGAGGAGCCCGTACGCAACTGAGGGGTGAAAGCGGTCGCTTCCACCCCTCGAAGCATTGTGAATTGCGGCGACGAAGCCTCTAGGCGACGGCTTCCTCGGCCTCGATCTCCGGTTCTTCCGCCGGCAGCGGCTGCTTGATCTTGGCCAGCTTGATGTCCCAGGCCAAGCCGAGCGCCTTCAGAAAGCTGATCCCCATCCAGTTCAGATCGACCTCATACCAGGCCAGGCCGTGGCGGGCGCTGGTGGGATGAGCATGGTGATTGTTGTGCCAGCCCTCGCCGAAGGTCAGGGCGGCAACCCACCAGTTATTGGTGGAATCATCCTTCGTCGTGAAGCGGCGCGAGCCCCACTTGTGCGTGGCGGAGTTGACCAGCCAGGTGGCATGGAGGCCGAACGTCGTGCGGAAGAAGATGCCCCACAGGACGTAGGGAATGCCGCCAAAGGCCAGCAGGATCAGGCCGACGACGATGTTCGACGTCCAGTGCCATTTCGAAAGCCAGATGTGCACCGGGTCGCGCGAGAGGTCCGGAGCGTACTTCGACAGCACGTGCGCGTCGTGATGGAGGCCGTTGCCGGTGATGATCCATCCCATGTGCGCCCACCACGTGCCCTCGCGCGGGGTATGCGGGTCACCTTCCTGATCCGACTTCTGGTGATGGACGCGATGCGTGGCTACCCAGAAGATCGGTCCGCCCTCGAGCGCAAGCGTTCCGCACCAGGTCAGGAAGTACTCCATCCATTTGGTGGTCTTGTAGCTGCGGTGGGTGAGGAGGCGATGGTAGGCCATCCCGATGCCGAGCATCCCGCCGACGAAGTAGAGCGCCACGGCTGTCGCGATCGCGCCGGCGTCGATGAAGAAGAACGCCGCCACTGACAGGATGTGAAACGCGGTCATGGCCACGACCGTGATCACGTTGACGCCACGCTGATACTTGCGGCCGTACATAAGTGTCGAAGTCACCATCGGATGAGAGTCCCCTCCATGGGCGAGATATCGGGATGAGTTCAAGGGGACGATATCAGGCTGGGCGATCGGCGTTCTGTAATACTTGTGTACTTGCCGTAAGTCTTTTAGTGCGAGTAGTTTGACTGGAGCTCAGCGGAGCACGGGAAACGGGTTGATCGCGTCCCCCTCCCACCATCGGCGCTCGGGACCGAGCTGAAATATTGCGAAGTGCAGGTGCGGCGCTTCTTCGGACGCGTTGCCCGTGCTGCCGGCGTAGCCGATGACCTCGCCGCGGCGAACGGCCTGCCCATCCTCCAGACCCGGCGCATAACGGTCGAGGTGGGCGTAGTAATAGGCGAACGTCTCGGAGGGATCGAAGAGATAAACCGTCAGCCCGCCGGCAACACTTCGAAACAGCTTGGCGACTCGACCGTTCTCCACCGCCCGCACCGGCGTGCCTCGCGGAACCATGATGTCGATCGCCTCGTGACGACGGATGCCGCTGCGCCGCTCGTCGAAGCTGTCGCGGAGCTGAGAGCGAGAGACGCCGTCCACAGGTACATCGAGATGCCGGGCTCTCAGCGTACGAACGATGTCATCTGCGGCGACGCCTTCGGAACCTGACGTAGCCGTTGGGGCCGGAAGCGGAGCGACCATTGTGGGCGCTGGAACGCCGGGGATGGCAGCTGGCTCATCTCCCGGAGCCTCGATAGCCTCCGTGGACTCCACCGGAAGCGGAAAGCCGCCTCTCGTATAGCGAGCAGCGATGTAGTCCGCGCGCCAGATCGCCACTCCGGCGGTCAACGCACCAAGCGTGAACGCGAGGCCGAACACGCCGGCAAGACGCCGCCGCCGCTCGAACCGGATGCGATCGACCCGCCGCATAACCTGCTACTCCCGGAAGACCACCGGCGTGCCTGGCTGTGCCCAGCGCAGGACCCGCTGCACGTCCCAGTTCGTGAGCCGCACGCATCCGTGGGACTGCACGTGCCCGATGCGCGACGGCTGCGGTGTGCCATGGATGCCGTAGTGCTCCTTGCTGAGATCAATCCAGGCGACGCCGACCGGATTGTTCGGCCCGGCCTTGAGCGTCGCCTTCGAGTGCGACGGATTCGCGTCCCAGAACAGATCCGGGTTGTATTGGAAAGTCGGCAGCAGATGGACGCTCGTCACCTTCCATGAGCCGATCGGCAACGGGTCGTGCTCGCTGCCGGTTGTCACGGGTGCGTGAAAGAGAACCTTGCCCGAGGCGTCTTCGACAGTGAGCGCGCTCGTGGACTTGGTAACGGCGATGGTCACCGACGGAGCCGGCTGCTCGCTTCCGCGACCTCGTCCGCGTGCGGCGGCGGATGCGGGCTGTGCCGCGGCACGGCCGCGCGCGTCGGGGGCCGCCTTGGACGGCACGTCGAAGGGCTCAACGTTCGGCACGAGAATCCGGTCGCCCGCGCGCGAGATCGACGCGCCAGGGTTCACCTTCTGCAGCCATTGCGGGTTGGCGTGAAAGCGTTCCGCCACCGCCTCGAGCGCGTTCTGGTAGCCGAGCGAATCCAGCTTCGACTGCTCGACGAGATCGGCCGGGATTGCCGGCGTAAACGGGCCGGCGACGTCAACGTCGCGGATGACGTAGTCCACGAGAGGCTGCTGCTCGCCGACGGCGGCCGCGAGGCGCTGGCTCGTCAGCTGATCAAGCTGGCCCGACTCGGGGAGCCCATTCGCCCGCTGGAACGCCGAGACTGCTCGTTTCAAGTTGGCGCCGGCCCGGCCGTCGATCTCGCCAGGGGAAAAGCCTGCGCGGTCGAGCATGACCTGCGCGGCGACAACGTCAGGCGGTGCCGTACTCGCCGGTTGCCCGGCGTTCGTACGATCGACGGTCGACTGCGCGAACCCGACCGTTCCGGCAAGGGATAACAGGATGCTCAGCAGAATCTTCATGACCTGTTAGAAAGTGCAAATGCTGAACCGCACGCCCTTGGTTATGCTGGGAAGGCATGAGCTCGCCGGTCTTTTCGCTGAGCATTCACGCAGACTACAAGTGCCGCCACTCAGGGGCGTGCTGTACGGCTGACTGGGATGTCCCGGTCGAGCTCCCCGTGTACCGTTCGCTCAACGAGCGCTTGCAGAGCGGCTCGCTCCGCGTGGCACCTGCAGCCGAACCGCTCCCTCCATTCATCGTCGAACCGGACCTGCCCGACGGCGCGGCGGCGATGTTCGAGAGGACCGATCGCGGTGCGTGTGTCTTCTTCGAGGGCAGCTCTCACCTGTGCACGACGCACAGGTGAGAGCTGCCCTCGAAGAAGACACACGCACCGCGATCGGTCCTCTCGAACATCGCCGCCGCGCCGTCGGGCAGGTCCGGTTCGACGATGAATGGAGGGAGCGGTTCGGCTGCAGGTGCCACGCGGAGC
>DATLLQ010000190.1:0-40865 GCA_035537775.1 Vicinamibacterales bacterium
AATAAGTACTGTGTCGGCTGCCACAACAGCCGCAGTCCACAGCCGGGGAACGATCCGGTCAATCTCGAAACCGCAAGCCTCGACAATCTGCTGCCGCACGCGGCGACGTGGGAACGCGTACTCCGCAAGCTGAGCGTCCGCGCGATGCCGCCGCAAGGGACGCCGCATCCGACAGAGCCGGAGTACGTCGCGTTCACCACGTGGCTATCGAATTCGCTGGACCGCGCATGGGCGGGGCGCGTCACGCCCGGCCGCTATGTCGTCCACCGTCTGAATCGCGCGGAATATCGCAACTCGATCCGCGATCTGCTGGCGCTGGACGTGGACGTCTCCTCGCTGCTGCCCAATGACGGCGGCGATTTCGGCTTCGACAACATCGCGACGGCCTTGCGCACATCGCCGCTGCTGCTCGATGGCTACCTCACCGCCGCGCAGCGCATCAGCACGCTGGCGGTCGGCGATCCGGACGCGCCGCCGGGCACGGTCGAGTACTCCATCAACCGCGACTTCAGCCAGAACGACTACATCGAGGGGATGCCGCTCGGCACGCGCGGCGGGCGCCTGGTGAGACACGTCTTCCCGGCTGATGGCGAATACAAGCTGTTCGGCCGGCTCGTGCGAGGCATCGAAGAAGGCTACGCCGGCGTCGAGAGCCACGACCTGCCGCATACCTTCGTGATTACGGTGGACGGCGCCGAGGTGCACTCGGCGCAGATTGGCGGCCTTGACGATCACAAGGTGCAGGCGAAAGACATGAACGAGGCGCGCGCAATTCTCGACGCGCGCATGACGGCCCGCGTGACCGTCACCGCCGGTCCGCACGATATCGGCTTTACGTTCCGGGAGCGGCCGGGCCAGCTCCAGGACGTCTGGCAGCCGGCGCGCCGCGACAGCCAGGAGATTCATTTCATCGGCGGGCTGCCAAAGCTGAAGACCGTCGGCGTCGAAGGTCCGTACAACGTTACAGGCGTCAGTTCGACGCCGAGCCGGGAGCGTCTCTTCGTTTGCAAGCCCGCAGCCGGCGCGACCGGGGCGGTAGAAACGGCGTGCGCGCAGCGGATTCTCTCGAACCTTGCGAAGAGGGCCTATCGACGGCCGGTCACTGCCGCCGATCTGGAGGCGCCGATGGCGTTCTACACCGGCGCGCGCAATAGCGGCGGCCCTTCGACCCTTCGAGAGCCTCAGGGTCGTCCCGAGCCCGGTCGAGGGACGACAGGCTCAGGGCCGTCCCGAGCAGGGTCGAGGGATGGCAGCTTCGATGCCGGCATCCGCGCCGGCGTCGCGCGGATCCTCGCCAGCCCGAACTTCACCTACCGTATCGAACGTGACGCACCGGGCGTGAAGCCGGGCGGCGCTCAGCCCGTCAGCGACGTCGAGCTGGCCTCACGCCTGTCGTTCTTCCTCTGGAGCAGCGTCCCGGACGCGCGGCTGCTGGACCTCGCGATTGCCGGCCGTCTGCGCGAGCCTGCCACGCTCGCGGGTGAAGTGCGCCGGATGATTGCCGACAAGCGCGCGGATGCGCTGGTCAGCAACTTCGTCGGCCAGTGGCTGCAGCTGCGCAACCTCGAAGCGAAAGTCCGGCCCGACATCCTGACGTTTCCCGATTTCGACGACAACGTCCGCGAGGCATTCCGCCGCGAGACCGAGCTGCTCTTCTCCTACATCGTCCGCGAGAACCGCAGCGCGCTCGAGCTGCTGAACGCGGACTACACCTTCGTCAACGAGCGGCTGGCGAGGCACTACGGTATTCCCGGCGTCTACGGCACGCGCTTCCGGAAAGTGCCGGTGACCGATCCGAACCGCCGCGGCCTGCTCGGGCACGGCAGCCTCCTGTCGATGACGTCGGTCGCCACGAGGACGTCCCCGGTCTTCCGCGGCAAGTTCGTGCTGACGACGTTTCTCAACACGCCGCCGCCGCCACCGCTGCCGAACGTACCGACGCTGGAAGAAAGCACGAAGGGCGCGGCGACGAAGCCCAGGACCGTCCGCGAGCAGCTCGAGCTGCACCGTGGCAACCCGACGTGCGCGGGATGCCATCGCGTGATTGACCCTGTGGGCTTCGCGCTCGAGAACTTCGACCCGGTCGGTCAGTGGCGTACGACCGACGCCGATGGTGCGCCGCTCGACACGGGAGGGGTGCTGGCCGACGGCTCGAAGGTAGACGGGCCGGTGGCCCTGCGGAACGTGATCCTGAGCCGGCCGGAGGCGTTTGCCACCACTTTGACCGAGCGAATCATGACCTACGCCCTGGGCCGCGGGGTCGAACCGCCGGATATGGCCGTAATCCGGCGGATCGTCAAAAATTCGGCGCAGCGGAATTACTCGCTGCAGTCGATAATTAGCGGGATCGTCGAGAGCGCTCCGTTCCAGATGCGCACGCGCCTGGAAGCTGAGCCGACGACGACACGGGCAGCGAACTCACGGTGACGGGGTGGCCCCAACGCGATAACTCGTGGCTTCCGCCTTTAGGCGGAAGAAGATGCCAATGATCATCACGAAAAAACATCTCTCGCGGCGAACGTTCATACGCGGCGCCTTCGGCGCCACGGTGGCCCTGCCTTGGCTCGACGCCATGATGCCGGCGTTGGCTGCGCAGTCGCGCTCGGCTGCGCCATTCCGCTTCGGCGTCGTTTACATGCCGTGCGGCGTCTACCCCGACACCTGGCACCCCGAGCAGACCGGCAAGGACTTCGTCTTCAAGCCGGTCATGGCTCCGCTCGAACCGTTCCGCGATCAGCTCGTGACGGTGAGCAAGATGAAGGCGCCGTGGGGCGAGTCGGTCCATGTGGGCGCCAGTTCGGCGTTCCTGAACGGCATCGGACCGGTGGTCGAGCGCGAGACGACCGGCGACTCGTTCAACAAGCTGCAGTCCAAGAAGACCCTCGATCAGATCATCGCGGATCACGTCGGCGGCGATACGCCGCTCCACTCGATCGAAGTCGGCACCGAGGACATGGGCACGGCGGCCGGCGCCTGCGACGGCTTCCCGTGCGTGCTGTTCGAAACGCTCGCCTGGCGTGAAGACACGCGGCCGCTGCCGGTGTCGATCAACCCCCGTGTCACCTTCGAGCGCATGTTCGGCGAGACCGGAACGGCGCAGCAGCGCGCGGCGCGGCTCAAGGAGAAGCAGACCCTGCTCGACTCCGTGACGCAGGAGACGTCGAAGCTGCGGCGCACACTGGGCGCGCCGGACCGCGCCATCCTCGACGAGTATCTGAGCAACATCCGCGAAGTCGAGCAGCAGCTCGATCGCATGGAGACGCGCCTCAACACCATCACCGGGAATCCGGAAGCGCCGATCGGCCTGCCCGAGGCGTTCGACGATCACATGAGCGTGACCTACAACCTGATGCACCTGGCGCTGCAGGGCGACATCAGCCGGGTGTTCACGTTCATGATCGGCCACGAGCCGACCGACCGCAGCTACGCGCACATCGGCTGCCCGGAGACGCACCACAGCATCTCGCACCACGGCAACGACGCCGAGAAGCTCGCCAAGTACGCCAAGATCGGCACCTACCAGATGGTGAAGTTCGCCGAGTTCCTTGAGAAGATGCGCGCGACGAAGGACGGCGACGGCAACCTGCTCGATCACTCGCTGCTCTACTGGGGCAGCGGCATGAGCAACGGCAACGCCCACGACCGCAGCAACCCGCCGGCCCTGCTCGTCGGCGGCGCGCACGGCCGCCTGGAAGGGAACCGACATCTCGTCGCGGGTCCGGAGGAGCCGACCGCCAACCTGCTACTCGGCATCGCGCACCTCGCCGGTGTCGAGATCGAGAAGATGGGGCCGAGTACGGGGCGGTTCAATCTCTAGACACGAAGGCCACGAAGAGATCGAAGGGCACGAAGAAGAACGCGAAGGCCGGGTTCCCTGAAGGAACCTGGCCTTTTCTCGTTTCAGGCGCTTGGCTTTGCCTCGGCTCACGGATGCAGAGAGTGATGCTACGGATCGGGATGGTCGCGGGAGTGCTTGTCACCGCGTGCGGTGGTCCTGCGTCGCCATCTTCCTCGTCGTTGAGCGTGGGCCAATGGAACGGCACTACCGCGCAAGGCGCGCCCATCGCGTTTACGGTATCCCCGGACGAAATCCTCACGACGCTATCCGTCGGATACAGCTTCAATGGCTGCACGGGCACTCAGACCTTCTCGAACCTGAATGTTTCGACGAAGCCGGACGTCACCTGCATTCCGGGGCCTTGCACGGGCACGACCGCCTCGTTTCGCGAGTTTGCGTACTTGAGTGGCGATCGCGCAGGCACCGAACCGAGCACAGGCGTCATCGGGCTCTTCCTCGCCGGCAACCAGGCGAGTGGCCAGGCGCACTTCAGCAACTACCCTGGCTGCGGAACCGCGACGGGAGTGCCATGGACAGCCACGAGGCGTTGAGCAGCATGAGCGCCCTGGCAGGCGCGTCTGGAAGCGAGACGCTCAGCGTTCACCAAGCCTGCGCGCCATTGTCGCGAGCAGGCTGGGACGCACGGTCGGCCGCGTCCATGGACACACGGCGATACAGATCCCGCACGACGCGGACTCAGCGAAGTACGGAATGCATTTGTCGAAGTCCACATACCAGCGTGTGACGCCGCGGACCATCTGCTTCTCTTCCGCGATCGCGCCGGGAGGACACTCCCTCGTACAGATCTGGCACGACGCGCAGAATTCATCCGCACCAAAACGATCCTCGACCGTCGGCACCAGCGGCATGTCCGTCGTCACGCCGGCAAGACGCACACCCGAGCCGAAGCGGCGGCTGATGATCGAGCCGTGCTTGCCCAGCTCCCCCAGGCCGGATGCAATCGCCGGCGGGATCAGCAGTAACGCATCGGCCATCGGTCCTGGAAATGCCCGGGCGTTATAGCCCTGCGAGCGGATCCAGTTCGCAAGCGCGTACGACGCCCGCGTCCCGCGTGCATATTGGTCGCCGACATCAGTGACGCCGACGCCGTTCGTCTCGTCCGACGGGACCTGCTTCAACCGCTCGTAGTCGTGCGCCAGCGCGAGCACGATTACCCAGGGCTCGTCGATCTCATAGCCTTCGAACACGTAGAGCGGATCCATCGGCGCAATGCCGATGTCGTCAGCCTCGTGGGAGAGTGCAAACGCCGCGAGGTCGCCACTCAGTTGCCCGGCGGCCGCCTCGTTCCGCGTCTCCGCGACCGGGATCAGCTCGGGACGGTTGTACGCCGCCTGGAAAGCCGGCCCCGCGCCGGGACATTTTCGTGAGCTCTGACGCGCGGCAATCTGCAGCTCGCCGTACGGATGCTGCTCAGGAGGGTGCCAGAAGAACGGCGACGGCCGGCGGGGCGTCAATTCACCGAGCCCGTTGATCGGATTGCCGGGAACTGTGAGCAGCGCCAGCGTCTCCGGCTTCGGCGTGTACTGACCACGCTTTGGATGCGGTCGCGCCGGCTGGTCCTTCATGTCGTCTCGATCTCAGCGGCAGCCCATTCGTTTGTCAACGGCGCTCCATAGCGCGGCAGAAGGACGTTCAACGTCGCCACCGCGACGATCACGCCGGCAAGCACTGTGAGCAGCGTCGTGTACGAGTCGGTCACGTCGAACGCCCGCCCCATGAGAATCGGTCCGACGGCTCCGGCGATCGCATACGCCGTCCACGTCAGCCCATAGAGCGCCGAGAAGGCGCGAAGACCGAAATAGCGCGCCAGCAAGTACGGCGTGACGTCGGCCTCGCCTCCCATCCCCACGCCGATCAGCGCGGCAGCCAGAACGCCAGCCAACAGCGAGTCGGCGGTTGCCAGCAGCAGCGTACCGGCCGCAGCCGTCAGCAGCAACACCATCGACACGTGCGCCGCGAAGAACCGGTCGAGCAGCCAACCGGTACCCAGTCGGCCTGCCAGGCTGGCGGCACCCATTGCCGACACAGCCATGGCTGCGCCCTGCGCCGTCACGCCGCGGTCCGACAGCAGCGCGGCAAGGTGAGTGATAGCGCCGTTCTGCGCGATCGAACTTCCGAACAGGATCGCGACCAGAATCCAGAACGCGCGGGAGCGGAGTCCATCGCGCACAGAGGCGCCGACGACGCTCGTCGACGCCGCGAAGTGTGCGTGCGGGCGCTCACGGAGGAACCGCGCCGCCATCGGCGGTCCGATGACCAGCACCATGGCGCCAAGAATCACGCAGGCCTGCCGCCAGCCATAACGCGCGATCAGGCTCTCGGCGAATGGCGGCAGCACCATCGCCCCCACCGCTCCGCCGGCCAGGACGATGGCGATCGCCATCCCGCGTCGCGCCTCGAACCAGCTCGAGACCGCGCGCGAGTACGCCATCTGCGCCGTGCCGTTGCCGACGACGCCGAGCACAAGGAAGACGGTGTACAGATGCCAGATACTGGGCGTCAGCAGCGACAGGGAGGCAAAGGCCAGACCGAAAACAATCAGGCACGGCACCACGACGCGAGCCGGGCTGACGCGATCGAGCAGATAGCCGAGCGGCGGCGAACAGGCAGCCACCGTCATCGCGGCGATGCCGAAGGCAGCGGACACGGACTCGCGGGACCACCCGAACTCCTCGGTCCACGGCTTGAGGAAGATGCCGAAGGTATAGACGAGAAGCGAGGCAAAGCTGACGAACACGCCCGCCGCCGAGGCGCCGGCGACGCGCCAGCCCTCGTAGCGCAGGTCCCGTTCGTCGGCCAACATGCTCAGAAGATCAGCTTCGCGCCGAACTGCATCAGCCGCGGCGCTCCCGCCGAAAAGATGCGTCCGAAATTCGGCGAGTTCAGATCCGCCACCGGCAGCCCGAGGTTCACTCGATTGGTCACATTGAACATCTCGGCGCGCAGTTGCAGACGGGTCCCACGCGGCAGTCCGACTTCACGCACAAACGACATGTCGAGGTTCGCGTACCCCGGCGCGCGCACGATGTTCCGCCCGGCATTGCCGAACTGGCCCGCCTGCGTCTGCGCGTTCAGCCGCTCGAATGCGGAGCGGCTCATCCATTCGTCGACAGTGTGCGGTCCGTCGTTGGGATCCCCGATGACGTTCGGCCGGCTGGCGGCAAACCCGGAGATCGGCGGGCTGTTGGCCTGCAGCGACACGTTCGTCGAGTCCGACACGGTGAACGGCGTGCCAGACGTGAGGGTCGCAATCGCATTGAACTGCCAGCCGGAGAAAATGGCGCGAAGCACTGGCGCCGAGTCGCCAGACGGCGACGGCAGGATCCAGCTGCCGCTCGCGACGAAGCGGTGGCGTGCGTCGAACAGCGACGGACCCCACTCGGCCTCGAGATCGACCGGGTTCTGAGCCAGGTCGTTCTCACCGGCAAGCGGCTTCGCAGCAGCGCCAGACAGATTCATCGCCGACAGGTGGTCGTACGTTTGTGAATACCAATACGAGACGTTGAACCCAAAACCGGTGGTATAGCGCCGTGACAGGCTCGTCTGCAGCGCCTGGTACGAGGCTCGCGCCACGTTCGTGAGCATGGCGATGGTCGAGAAGTCGCACGCGCTGCCATCGGCCGGACAGTTGGCATAGAGGCGGCGGCGATCGGCATTCTGTGCCGTCGCTCCGGGGCCGAACACGGCAGGATTCGCCTCGACGTTGCGCGGCAGCCGTCGTCCGGCGGCGCCCACATAGCGCACCTCCGCGACGTAGCGGTCGAAGAGCGCCCGCTGCACCCCGACGTTCCAATGATGGAAATACGGCGGCTTGTTGTTGACGTCCATCGCAAACACCGTGGACGGCCGCACGAAGCTGTTCGGCTGGATCGCCGGACGGCCGGCGTACGGATTCTGGAAATTGAGGCCAGCGCCGCTGAACTGGACGAACTGCGCCGCCGGGATCGCGCTGATCGCAACCTGTGACGCCGTGCCTGCGCCGTTCTGGAACTGATCGTAGAAGAGGCCGTAGCTGGAACGAATGGACCACGTGCCGTCGCCGGTCGGATCCCACGCCGCCCCGACCCTGGGCATGAACGCATTGGCGCTCTGGGCGATGCCTTCGCCGACGCCGGGGTCACCCGGGAAGAGCAGGCCGCGCGGAGCGTCGGGGCGCACCACCGACTGGACACCCGGGACGAACGCATTCAGGCGATCCTGCGCCTCGGTGAACGGGTTGATGCGCTCGTAGCGCAGCCCCAGGTTCAACGTCAGGTTGCCGGCCAGGCGCCACTCGTCCTGCGCGTAGGCTCCGAAACCCTGCACGAGCACCTCACGCGAGAAGTCGCCGAAGCCCTGATAGAAGACCACCGGTGCGCCGAGCAGCACGTTGGCAACGACGTTGTTCGTCGGGAACGTGGACGAAAACACGAAGAACGCATTCGGCGCGATGCCCTGGAACATGTCGATGTTCGTCCGCACGTACTCGCCACCGAACTTGAACAGGTGCGAACTGCGCGCCCACGTCACGCTATCCTGCAGCTCGAACGTGCTCTGCGTCGTGTTGCGCGGCCCGGTGATCGCCCCTCCGATCGGGGTGTAACCCGTGATGTTGAAGAACGGCGGCCCCTGGCCGATCTCGCTGACCGACTGAAAGCCGAAACCGAGCGCGCTGGGCGGCGTCTGGTTCAAACGCTGATCGAAGAAGAACTTGTGGCGGAGATAGTTGCCGCGGACCGTGTTCGTCATCGACGGCGACAGGATGTGCGTGTTCGACACGGTCAGCGAATGCGTCGAGTAGTCGTCGCGCGTCGGGAAGCCGGGCGCGTCGCTGCCGCGCACCGAGATGGGATTGTTGTTGTTGCCGCCGGAGTACGAGAAGCGGCCCGACAACTGGCTGCGGTTCGACAACGCCACGTCGACCCGGGCGCCGGCCTGGTCGTAGTCGTTCCGCGCGACGAGCGTCTCGCGGTAGATCGAGGGTGAGACGTTGCCCTGCGGATACATCGCCAGGACGTTGCGCGCCACGGCATTGATCGCAGCCGGAGGCAGCTTGTTGCCGGGGAACGGCACGCCGCCGGCAGCGATGTTGAGCAGCGGCCCGCTCATCGCCGAGAAATCGCCCTCGCGCTCCGCGGCCGTCGGCACGGTGGCGCTGGTCGTGATGCCTTGAGTGTTTCGGTACCCTTCGTAGTAGCCGAAGAAGAACGTCCGGTTCTGCTGCAGCGGACCGCCGAACGTCGTCCCGAACTGATTCTGCTTGAGCGGCTCGACGCGCTCCGAGAAGAAGTTCTTCGCGTCGAACGCGTCGTTCCGCACGAACTCGTACAGACTGCCGCTGAACTGATTCGTGCCCGATCGTGTGACGATGCTCGTCGTGGCTCCGGCAGTCCCGCCGAATTCGGCGGGAGCCCCCTGCGTGAGAATCCGGAACTCGGCGACCGCGTCCACCGGGATCTTCAGCGCGTACCCACCATCCATGCGATTGATGTTCTGAGCCCCGTCGAGCAGATAGAGGTTCTGCTCCGGACGCATGCCGTTGACGGCGTACGCCTGTCCCTGGCGCAGACTCCCGCCGGCCGTTGCAACGCCTGCCGTCAGCGGGGCGACGCCGGTCTGCAGCAGTCCGAGCTGTGTGAAGTTCCGGCCGTTCAGCGGAAGGTCCACCAGCTCGCGCCCCGTGACCACGCGGCCCAGCGCTGTGGTGGCCGTGTCGACAAGCTGCGCTCCGCCGGCCACGCTGACACGCTCGGTCAACGTTGAGAGAACGAGCTGCACGTTCAGCCGTACCGTCTGATTCACCGCCACCACGATCGGCTCGCGCACCGTCGTCGCGAGCTGCGGCGCGTCCACGATGACGCTGTAGGCACCCACCGGCAGGCTGACCACGCGATAGAAGCCGTTGCTTCCGGCCTGCGTGTCGCGCGTCAGGCCCGTGCCCTGATGGCGCGCGACGACATGCGCGTTGGCAACGACCGCCCCTGACGGATCGGTGACGACGCCCTCGATCGCGCCGGTCGGATCCTGCGCGAAGGCCGAAGCGGCGGCCAACATCCAGCTTGCAACGCACCAGGCAACGAGTCGGCTTCTCATCGTGTGACTCCAGTCGTGACGGCAGCGTAGCCATGCTCGGCGATGAGCGCCGCGCGCTGCCGGTAGAACTCCGGGTCTTCGGGCGCCCACGTCGCCAGGCCATCGACATAGCGGTTGAACATGCAGAATGCCGCGGCAATCAGCACGGTGTCGTGAATCTCGATGTCGGTGGCCCCGTGCAAGCGCGCGCGCGCCACGTCGCCGGCCATCACGTGCGTCCCGCCGCGCGCGGTCTTTGCAGCGATGACCAGCAGCGCCTTCAGCTTGTCGGAGATGCCGGCCTTCTCGAAGTCGTGCTTCACCTGGACCACCAGGTCCTCGTCCTGCAGATGATGGGCGGCGACAGCGCCGTGAATGGTCTGGCAGTAGCGGCAGTCGTTCTGCGACGAGGTGAACGTGGCGATTAACTCGCGCTCGCCTGGCGACAGGGAGTTCGGTCCGCGCAGGAGCACGTCCGCCAGGTCGTTCATCGGCTTCGCAGTCTCCGGACGAAACGCCATCGGTCCACGAATGCCCGGCAGACCGGCTTGCAGAGTGATGTGAGGCATATGGAGACCCTATTCGCGCCGGTTCACATACCCCTGGTGCGCCATCCGCCGGCCCATCTCGTCGTAGGCGGCATCGCCTGCAGGGGTGAAGGTGGCCAGGCCATCGACGTAGCGGTTGTACATGCAGAACGCGGCGGCAATCAGGACGGCGTCGTGGATCTCGATGTCGGTCGCGCCTTCGGCGCGGGCGCGCGCGATGTCAGCGGCGGTGACGGAGGTGCCGCTCACCTGGACTTTGGCCGCAATCGCCAGCAGTGCCTTGAGCTTCGCGCTGACCGGCGCCGACTCGAAGTCGGCCCGCACCGCATCGACGACTGAATAGTCGCCGTCGGTGTGATGCGCCGCCGCGGCACGATGACTCGCGTGACAGAAGCGGCATTCGTTCCTCGACGAGACGAACGCGGCGATCGTCTCTCGTTCAAAGCTGCTCAGCGTGTTCGGTCCGCGCAGCAGAACTTCGGCGAGTTGCAGGAGCGGCGGAGCGGTCTCCGGACGGAACTGCAAGGCGCTCCGGATCCCCGGAACTCCTTCGGGCAAAGCAATATGGGGCATGAGGGGTCACGAATAGTCGCAGCAGAGGCGAGCAAGCTCAATAGCGCAAAACCACTAGGCCATCGGGGGGTATCATCGGAGGCCGTTGCCGCCGGTTTTGGGACAGAAATCGCCCGCACTCGTCGCCTTCCGCTTCGGCGTCGTCTACCTGACGCTTTTCGGCCTGGCAACGCAGATCTCCGGCAGCCTCATTCCAAACCCGTGGTTCACGTATCGGGGCCTCGGACGGCTCTCGCCAATGCGCGAGATCACGCACTGGGTTGGACGCACGGTCTTCAGCATCGACGTGCCGCTGGACGACGTGAGCGGCGGGGAAACTCTCTTCTTCTGGATCCAGTGGTTCTGGGTGCTGGCGGCAGCGGTCGCGATCACGCTCGCCTGGACGCTCCTCGCTCGCCGCGGCCATGGGACGAGCCTGGCCCGCCGAAGCTCGGACCGAGCGAAGGCGGCGTGCCGGCTCGCGGTACGGATTGTCCTGGCGGCGTCGCTCATCGAGTACGGGATGACCAAGGTCTTCCTGACGCAGTTCCCGGTGCCTTCGCTTACCGCCCTCGTCACGCCGGTTGGCGAGATGACACTGAGCGCGCTGTTGTGGACGACCATCGGATCGGCACCGGCATATCAGATCACCACTGGCCTCGTCGAAGCGCTCGCGGGTGTCCTCCTGCTGCTGCCGTGGACCGTGACACTCGGCGCACTGCTCGGGGTGGTGTCGCTGCTGCAGGTGCTCCTGCTGAACCTGACGTTCGACATCGGCGTGAAGCTGGTGACGACCCATCTGATTGTCATGGCGCTGATTCTGCTCGCGCCCGTCGCGCGGCCGCTGACGTCACTCCTCATCCGCCGCGCCTCGCGCGTGACGGCCGAGCCGGCGCATCTCGACATGACGGCCGGTGCGTGGCTCGTTCTGCCGATTGTGTTTGGGGTGTATCTGCTGGGCGTTCAGGCATGGATGAACTCGCGCTTCCAGGAGGTGAACGGCAGCGGCCGTCAGAAATCGATCCTCTACGGCATCTGGAACCTCGCCTCGATGTCGGTGGACGGACAGGCGCGGCCGGCGGAGCTGAATGACTACGACCGGCGCTGGCTGCGGGTCGTCTTCGACGAACCCGATGTGCTCGTTGTCCAGCGGACAGACGACTCGTTCGCACGCTACGGGGCATCGATCAAGCAAGACGAAGCTATCGGGGTCGAAGGTCAGCGCAGCGGGACGATCACCCTCACCAAGGGAGCCAGTCGCTCGTGGAGGTCACGCCTCAATTTCGAACGGCCGTCTGCGAGTCGTCTATGGATCGAAGGCGAAATCGATGGGCAACATGTGAACGCCTACTTCCGGCTCGTGGATCCCTCCACGTTGCCGCTGCGCAACAGCGGTTTTCGCTGGATCCGCCCGCACGATCCATAAATCACGAAGGGCACGAAGGGATAGAAGATCGCGAAGATGAAGAAGTGTCCGTTCTGCGCTGAAGAGATCCAGGACGAGGCGATCAAGTGCCGTTACTGCGGCAGCATGCTCGCCGGGCCCGATGCGCCGAGCAGATTCGGCGGCCAGTCAACTGATGGCGTTCGCCTTGAAGCAACACGTGTGCTTCAGAGCGAAGGAAAGATCGTCGCCATCAAGTACGTGCGTGAGAAGAAGGGCCTGGGCCTGGCGCAGGCCAAGGCGTATGTCGAAGCGCTCGAAGCCGGTAGAAACCCGGACGAAGCGGCTAAGGCCGTGCCAGCCACGAGCAGCGGATGCTCGGCTGTGCTGTTCGCCGCCCTCGTCGGGGCCGGCGCACTGATCTGGTGGTTGTCGCGGTAGCGAAACTAACGCCGCGTATAAACGGCAGTGGTCTTCTTGGGGTTTCCTGCCGCGTCTCGCTCCACGGTCTCGACGGTCAGTCGCGATCGATCGTGCGAGACAACAGCGGTCGCAACCGCGACCTCACGGCCATCCACGCGCACGGTGATCTCGTAGCTGCTATCCGACAACCGGCGATAGGCGTTGGTCAGCACGTAGTCCGCGCCCTGCACGGGGTAGTCACGCCCGTCGAAGCGGCCGCTCCACTCCATGTGTGTAATGCCGCCGCGGCGACGCACCATGTCGTAGACGACGCGCAGGCCGTCGTTCCAGGGCTCGATTCGAAGCGTCACCTGCTGATACGGCCAGGGGCTGAACCACTTTGTTGCGGGAGGGACTTGTTGCCACGCGCCCAGCCAGGGTTGCGGCTGGGCGGACGCGGCAAACGGTGGAAGAAGAAGCGTCAGAGCTGCCGCGAGCAGCGCGCGCGGCAGCCTGCTACTTGACGGCCTCACATGCGGCCGGCTTGAACTTCGATCCGTCCGGCTCCTTCTTGAACGTGGAGCTGACGATGCGCGGGTTGCCGCCTTCCTCGATGGAAGTGACGACCGTCAGGTACTGCACGCCGAAGTCCTGGTGCGGCATGAAGTACTCGGTGATTACCGCGTTCTCGCCGTAGGAGTTGCGGCTCGAGAGCAGATACCCACCCGTGGTATTCGTCGTCACGACGCGCAGCTGCCCCCAGCGGGGTGCGGCTGGTGCAGCGCCGCCGCGGCCGCCGCCACCGGCACGAGCACCAGTGTCCCACGCAGCGATCGAATGGCCCTGCAGAGTTCGCTGGGCAGGCGCCTGCGTCTGGCCGAAATGCAGCAGCCGCGTCTGCGTGCCCGAGTCCATGTCGACCTTCAACGTGTTGTCGTCCGCCCAGGTGATGTTCAGCCGGCCCGGAACGCGCATGCTGCCACCGGCACCGTAGGCGCGGCATGGATCGGTGCTCGCTGGAGCAGCCGCTGCGGGCGCCCCGCCGCGTCCACGACCACCGCCACCGCCGCCTCCGAAACCGCCGCCACCGCCGCCCGTTCCAGAGGGCGGAGAATCAGGCGACATCCGCTCGATCCAGTCTTCGGTGACGATCGACACCCAGTAGCCGGTGATATCGACTGGCGCGGCGGCTTTCGCCGCCTGCGGTGCACCACCACCGGCAGGCCCCGCGCCGCGCTGCGCGTCAACGGGCGCGAGAAGCAGACACGCTGTGCCCAGCGCGAGGACTAACTGTCTAACGGACATTCCCCGCCCACTCCCAGGCCTCTTTCTTGTCCGTCGCCGGACGCCAGACCTTGCGCACGAGCACCTTCTTGTCCAGCGAATCACGCGGCGGCGCCCCTTCGATGATCAGGTGGTCGCCGACTTCAAGCGTGAAGCGCGTGACGCCGCCCTGCGAGAGCTGCGTGACGCCGCCCCACTCGCCGCCCCACCGGACCTTCTTCCCGTCCTTCTCGGTGACCTCGATGAGGATGAACGAGTGCGGGTTGCGGATGTTGAACTCGACCACCTTGCCTTCGATCTTCATCACCTGATGTTCGACATAGGTGCCCGCGAAGGAATGGTGGGCATATGCGGCGGCGGCGGAAAAAAGGACTGCCGCGACAATGGCGACCGGGATTCTGAGTTTCATTCCGTGTTCCTCATGGTCCGGCTGAAGCCGGACACTACGTACAACGAACGTATTACTTGCGGGTGCTGCTGACCGGCGGACTGAGATTCCTATAAATCGTCTCAACGAACATCTCGGGCGTCCAGTTCGGGTCGCGGCCGAACCGGAGCTCGTACTCGTAGGTGGGGCTCGGTTTCATCGCCTTCACCTGGGCCAGCGTCATCTTCTTGTCGATGGCCGCCTGTACCCGGTCCCGGATGATCGTCACCATATCGCGATACTCGAGCACGTCGTGCTCGTCGCCGATGCGCCCGTAGCCCGGAATGACCATGGTTCCACCTTCCTGGTTCGCCTTGGGCACGGTGATCTCCAGCACCATGTTCAGCCCTTCGATCACGCCGTTGATCGTCCCGCCGTGCGCCGCGTCGATGTACGGGAAGGTGGCCTGGTTGAAGATCTCGCCGGTGGCAACCACGTCGGACCCGCGGAACCACACGATACTGTCGCCGGACGTCGTCGCGTTCGGCACGTGCAGGATGACAACCGCCTCGTCGTTCGAGTAGAGGTCCTTCTGCTTGACGCTGTAGACGCTGGGCGGCCACCGCTCAGGGATGATCTTCTCGCGCCCGATCTCGGTCATCAGCGCCAGCAGCCCTGAGTGGGCGATGAGGTCCGCTTCGTTCGGCCGCGCGCCAAGTCCGGGTCCGGCCTGATTCAGACGCCCCTGCTTGATCATCACGGCGTTCGCGCCGGTATGCGCATCGCTCAGCGTCGTGTTGATGATGCGCCGCAGTGTCCCGTTCGACAGCTTGCCGAGGGCGGCGAGCACCTTGCCGCTCATCTGCTCGTACCCGGTGTCCACGAGGAGCACGCCGTCGTCGCCGACCTGTACCGCGATGTTTCCGCCGGCGCCGGCGATCATGTACACCTTGCCCTGCACATGAAGCGCTTCCACGTCCATCTTTGCCCAGTCCGGCTTCTGCGGAAGGGGCATCTGCTTCGGCGTGCGAATCTGCTGCTGCGCGGCCAGACCCGACACACAGACAACAACGGCCGCGAGTGCGGTCATCGCGACGCGCTTCACTGACGACCTCCCGCACCAGCGCCCCGTCCGGCTGGGGGAGCGGCGCCGCGACCTCCGGCAGGTGCAGGTCCAGACCCTCTGCCCGCGGGCGCCGCTGGAGCAGGTGGTGCAGCGTTCGGATCCTTGAACACCGCCACCGGCAGCTTCTTCATCCGCTCCCGGTATTCCGGATACATCTGCTCGGGACCGCCGAGCGTCACTTCCTGCGGCAGGTTGTGCGTCGCGGCGTACTCAGCCACCCACGGATTCTCACCGGGCAGGTAATGCGGCACCTGTCCGCGCGGACGTTCGCCTTCCTCGATGTATTCGCAGGGCCAGAACGGGTTGAAGGCGTTCGGGTTCGGGTTGAGCGTCAGGTCCTCGCTCTTGATCAACGGCTCGGCCAGGAAGATGGGGTCTTCCGTGACGCTGATGTGTGTCCAGACGTTGCCGTTGCGAATCCAGTGCTCGATCGTCGTCGCCTCGTCGCTCGCCGGGATGTTCTCGCGGCGGTGCCACCCCTGCTTCATGTGGGTGGTGGTGACGGTCAGCATGTTGCCGTTCCAGACGCCGGTCGAGAATCCCATCCACGTATGTGGCGCGTTCGGTCCCGGATGGGGCCGTCCATCCATCCAGATCGTGCGGTTCTGTTCGTAGGTGCCAATCGCCTCGTGGATCGCGATCAACTGGTGCGTCACCGGGTCACGCTGCTCCCAGATCCGCGCGGCAAACGGACCGCGGTGGATGTAGTGCGTCACGTGCACCTGGCACTGGTGCTCGCTGAGGGATAAACGGCCTGGTCGATAGGCCAGCCCCCACTGCCGCGCCTGATCGTTGATCGGCAGGCCGAGGAACTCGACCAGAGACGGCCCGGCGGCGCGCTCGGGACCGTCTTCGGCGTTGGTATTGCCGTTCCAGACACCCGTGAAATCGACCTGGGCGGAGGCCGGCGTGCCGTAAAGCACCGCCGCCAGCAATAACAGTGGTATGAATGTCACCCGACCCCGGATATACATGCACGGGATGGTAATGAATTTGGGACTGTGAGGTCCACCATGCGATCCCTCGCCGTCGCCGCCGCCCTGATCGTGATCGGTGCGGAATTGTCCGCAGGTCAGTGGCTGAAGAACCCGACTCCGGGAATCCCACGCACCGCGGACGGGCGGGCGGACCTCAATGCCCCGGCGCCGCGGACGGCCGACGGCAAGCCAACAATCGCCGGCCTCTGGCGCCCGACACGGCGGCTGATCGAGGACATCACTCGAGGCATGAAGGCCGGGGAGACCGTGCCCTTCCAGCCGTGGGCCGAAAAACTATTCAGGACCCGCGTCGCCAACAACGCCAAGGACGACCCGACCTCAAATTGCATCGTCGGCGGCGTGCCGCGGTCGGACTTCGTGCCCTATCCCTTCAAGATCGTCGAGACGCCCGGCCTGGTCATGGTTCTGTACGAGGCGGTGCATTCGTTCCGGCAGATCTTCACCGACGGGCGTTCGCTACCGCGCGATCCGAACCCGGCGTGGTTCGGCTATTCGATCGGACGCTGGGAAGGCGATACGTTCGTCGTCGAAAGCTCAGGATTCAACGACAACGTCTGGCTCGACAACGCCGGACGTCCGGCTACGGAGGCGCTTCGGGTTGTCGAACGGTTTCGCAGGACCGACTTCGGGCACGTCGATATCGACATCACGATCGACGATCCGAAGGCCTACACACGCCCGTGGAACGTGACGGAGCGGCTGACGTTCCTGCCCGACACCGACATCATCGAATACATGTGCACCGAGAATAATCGGTACTTCACGATCGTCCCGGACGCCGCTCCGCCAGGCGCGCCGGGTGGCAGGCGCACGCGCTGAAGGTGCCTGGTACTCTCACCCGCGACCAGCTGGTGTCTGGCATCCTCGAGTTCCTTGGCCGCCAGGACGATCTGCTGTCACACGATCAAATACGGGCCTCGCTCGAACACGAGATTGACGCTGCCGGTTCGAGCGCGCTCGCCGAGCTGAAGAATCAACTGACGGCGGACGATGGCTGGAGCTATTACCCGCCCTGTCGCCTGGTCGCACGCATTCACTATCTGCTGGCCGGCCATTTCGTCCGGCCCGAATCGCATGTGTCCGGCGTAGAGAATCTGGCCACCGTCGGCGATGAGCCACTGATTCTGTGCGCGAACCACCTCTCCTACGCCGACGCGAACTTGATACAGATTCTGTTGTACCGCGCCGGCTTCGATGAACTCGCCGGCCGGCTCACGGCGCTGGCGGGCCCGAAGATTTTCACGAGCCTGGAACGTCGGTTCTCGAGCCTGTGCTTCGGCACGATCAAGGTGCCGCAGAGCACGGACGTTTCATCCGAGGAAGCGGTGCTCGGCGCGCGAGACGTCGCGCGAGCAGCGCGACAAGCCATACACGCCGCGTCGCAACGGCTCGACGTCCGCGATGCGCTCGTGCTCTTCGGCGAAGGCCGGCGCAGCCGGACAGCGCAGATGCAGCCGATGCTGCCTGCGGTCGCGCGGTACCTGGAAATCCAACCGGATGTGTGGGTGCTGCCGGTCGGCATCACCGGAACGGACGCGCTTTTTCCAGTCGGCGACGTGAGAGTACGTCCAGCACGCATCCACTTGCGCATCGGGACGCCGCTGCGGGCGCATCACCTGCTGAACGTCACGAACCAGCATCGGCAGACGATGATGGACGCTATCGGGCTGATGATCGCCGAGCTGCTGCCGCCGTCGAACCGCGGGGCGTACGAAAACGGCGGCCTGCTCGCGGATGCCGAACAGGCGTTGAGACGCCTCAGAACCGTGGATTGCTGACTCGGGGAGACGCCGGGTTCTCTCAGTGCAGTTCCGGCGTTGTCGTGATTCCGTGTCTCGAGGTCGCAGCCGGATCGATACCGGCGAGATTCGCGTTGCGGCGAAGCGGCACCTGAAGTTCGAGACGCGTGCCCTCTCCGGGAGCGGAGTGAATCAGAAACTGACCGCCGAGGAAGTGCACCCGCTCACGCATGCTGATCAATCCGATGCCTGAGCCTTCGCTCTCGGCGTCGAAACCGACGCCATCGTCCATGATGTGCAGCCCGATTTGCCGGTCATCGCAGGTCACGCGCACGGTCACGTTCGATGCGTGACTGTATTTGATGATGTTGTGAAGCCCCTCCTGCGTGATTCGATACAGGCAGAGAGCCACGTCACTGTCGAGCGGCCCGGGAAGCTCTGAGACCTCGAGATTGACCGACACGTGGTGAGCGTCCGCAACGGTCTTGCACGTGTGCCGCAGCGAATCGGCCAGGCCAATTTGATCGAGCCAGGCCGGGTGCAGCCGGCGCGAGAGCTGCTGCAACTCCGCGCTGATGTCCACGACCTGCGCGGTCAAACGCTGTGCCTGCTCGAGGACGTGCGGTTCCTCCGGGAGCTGTGCACACAGCGCGTCCACTTCGGCGGAGAGCAGGGCCAGCCGCTGGCCGATGTCGTCGTGCAACTCGCCTGCGATTCCCCGGCGCTCGACTTCCTGCGCAGCAATCAGGCGGCCTGCCATGTCGCGCACCTTCGCGGCACTGAGGCGCAGCGATCGCTCACTCTCACGAACCTGTTGTTCTGCCAGACGCCGCCTGGTGCGCTGGACGAGCAGAGCGGAAATCAACAGGCCCTGCGCAAGGATCACCGTCGCCGCGACGACGACGTACCAGTGATACCGCTCCCACAAGGTCAATTCGAGATTCAGGATCCGGCTACCGGGCGGGAGCGCGTCGAGGCGGAGTCCCCATCGCTTCAGCTGCGTCCAGTCGTACAACGCAATCTCCCTGCCGTCCCCGGACGGAATGTCGCCGGTGCGAGCGCCGTCGAACAGGCGAAGCGCTGTCATGCCCAATTGTTCACCCGTCCCTGCCGTGTCGAACACGACACCACCAACCGCCCCGGTGCCGACCATGTGGTCAGACGTGACGTAGACCGGCACCGGCGCTGCACGCAGTACGGCCTCGAACCCGAGGCGAGGATCGAGCGGGCCCCCACCAGCGTCAATCGCCTGCCGCAGGTGCAGCACGACGGAGTCCGGTGTCAGCGCGCGGAGGCGCGCGAGGGCGGCGTCGAGCGGAAGATTCTGAATGTAGTCAATGGCGACCCGGTCCCCGAATCGTGACAAATGCGTCGCGATGTCCTGATTGAGCGCAGCGTTGTCCAAGGCGCCGTTGACGACCACCACGCGTCTGATACCCGGGTGAAGTGCCAGCATGGCGCTGACCGTCCTGTCAAACGTCGCGGTGTTCCAGAACGCGGTGACGTTGGCGTCTGACGGGATCGCTCGCTGCCTCGTGAGCAGAACAGCGATGGGCACACGCGAGAACAGTTCTGACCGGTGGGTCTGCAGGAAGTCGAATGCGGCATCGTGGACCGCGACGATCACGGCGGGCTGGGCGCGCTGATATTTCCGGCGCAGATAGTCCAGCATCAGGTCCGCATAGTCGCGATCGGAAAGCCGGCGGGAGTCGAGGGTTTCCACGTGAACACTCACGTCCCCCGCGCGTCTCGTGTTGAAGGCCCTGCGAAGTCCCTGGTCGATGCTGTTTCGAATCGGCCATTCCTCGCTGTAGGAGTGGACCACGAGGATGGTCGTCTCCGCCGCGCACGGGACGGCGACCGCAAGGAACGCGATCGTCAGACAGGCGATGGACAGGGGGTACGCGCGACCCATAGAGGAGCGCCTACGCAGGCACGCCAAGCCCGAACCGCACTGTCGCGCTGCGTGAGGCGCGACAGCATACTCCTGTCGAGCTGGCGGTGCGCCTGTCAACACTGACAGGTCTCTCGACTTTATTTTCAGTTCAGGACCGCAAGATTCGTCTTGAGGCGTAGTGGCACCTGGAGTTCGAGACGGGTGCCTTGTCCTGGAGCGGAGTGAACGAAGAACTGCCCGCCGAGAAAATGCGCGCGCTCGCGCATGCTGATCAATCCGATGCCCGAGCCTTCGCTCCCGGCGTCGAAGCCGACCCCATCGTCCACGATGTGCAGTCCGATCAGGCGGTCGTGGCTGGTCACGCGCACACTGACGTTCGACGCGCGGCTGTATTTGACGACGTTGTGAAGCCCCTCCTGCGTGATGCGATACAGGCACAGAGCGACGTCGCTGTCGAGCGGCCCGGGAAACTCCGCGATGTCGAGGTTGACCGCAACATGGTGCGCCTCCGCAACGGTCTTGCACGTGTGTCGCAGCGAATCGGCCAGGCCAATCTGATCGAGCCAGGCCGGGTGCAGCCGGCGTGAGAGCTGGTGCAACTCCTCGCTGATTTCTACGACCTGCGTGGTTAGCCGCTGTGCCTGATCGAAGAGTTGCGGGTCGTCCGGGAGCTGGTTGGACAACGCGTCCACTTCGGCGGAGAGTACAGCCAGCCGCTGGCTGATGTCGTCGTGCAGCTCGCCGGCGATCTCTCGACGTTCAACTTCCTGCGCAGCAATCAGCCGGCCGGCCAGATCGCGGACCTTCTCGGTGCTGACGCGCAGCGATCGCTCGCTCTCACGGACCTGCCGTTCCGCCCGGCGGCGCCTGGCTCGCTGCACGAGCAGACCGGAAATCAACAGGCCTTGCGCGAGGATCACCGTCGCGGCCATGACGATGTACCAGCGATACCGCTCCCACAAGGTCCATTCTTGATTCAAGAGCCGGCTTCCGGACGGGAGCGCATCGAGGGGCAGATCCCAACGCTTCAACTGCCTCCAGTCGAACAACGCAGTCTCCGGAGCGTCAGTGGGCGGAATATCGCCAGCGCGAGCGCCGTCGACCAGGCGGAGCGCCGTCATCGCCAGTCGTTCACCGGTACCTGCGGTATCGAAGACGACACCGCCAACCGCACCGGTGCCGACCGCCTGGTCTGAGATGACGTAGACCGGCACCGGGGCTGCACGGAGCAAGGCCTCGAACCCCAGACGTGGATCCAACGGGACGCCGGCAGTGTCAATCGCCAGCCGCAGCATCAGCACGGCGGAGTCCGGTGTCAGAGCGCGCACCCGCGCGAGGGCGGCCTCGAGCGGAAGGTCCTGCACGTAGTCGATCGCGACCAGGTCACCGAAACGCGACAGCTGCCTCCTGACGTCATCATTCAGCGCGGTATTGCTGGCCAGCGCGGTATTGACGACGAGCACGTGTCTGGTGCGCGGCTGAAGCGCGAGCATGGCGGTCACCGTCTGGGTAAACGAGGAGGAGTTCCAGAGCGCGGTGATGTTGGCGTCCGGTGCGATCGGTCGCTGCCTCGTGAGCAGGGCGACGATAGGCGCACTCGGAAACAGTTCCGAACGATGACTCTGCAGGAAATCAAAGCTCGTATCGTGAACCGCGATGATCACGGTCGGCTGGATGCGCTCGTACTTCCGGTGCAGATAATCCAGCATCAGGTCCTTGTAATCCGGATCGGGGAATCGACGAACGTCAAGGGTTTCAAAGAAGACGTTCACCTCGCCGGCCTTCCTGGTATTGAAGGTCCTGCGAAGTCCCTGATCGATGCTGTTTCTCATCGGCCAGTCCTCGCTGTACGTATGGACCACCAAGATGGTCGTCTCGGCCAGGCACGGGACCGCGACGGCAAGGAACGCGATCGTCAGACAGGCGATGAGCGGGCAACAGTACCGGCTGCGCATTAGAAGTTCGCCGACAGTGAAAACTGAAGCTGCCGGGACGAACCGGAGTCGCCGGTCGCGAATCGTGTGCTCGTGATTCGGCCGAAATCGGGAGTACCGACGATGCGGCCCGGCTGTCCGAAGTTCGGCCGGTTGAAGACGTTGAAGGCGTCGGCGCGCAGGTCAACGCTGCGCCGTCCGCCCAGTCGAAGCCGCCGGCTGAGCGACACATCGGTCGTGGCAAACCCCGGGCCGATCACCACGTTGCGACCCAGGGTTCCGAACGTGGACCCCGCACTGAACGCGGACGTGTCGAACCATTGATTGACGTCGCCCACGATGCGAACGGGGCCGGTCACATTGGGTCTCACCGTATTCGGAACACCGGTCAGCGTGCTGTTGTTCGTCACGAGGTTGACCGGATTCCCGGACTGGGCCTGAAACACGATGGCGCACGTCCAGTCCGACAACGCGACGTGCCGCCAGGGAGTGTTGTAGACGGCGGTCAGCGTTGTGCGGTGGCGGACGTCGAAATCGGACAATCCCCAGTCGCCATCGACGTCGTAGCTGTTCTGAACCGGAATGGTCGTGGGCGGCGAGCTGCGCGAGTTCGTGTCCCTCGACTTCGACAACGCGTAGGTCGCGCCGACCTGGAAGCCCTGGCGCATGGGTCTCGACGCCGTGATCCACAGCGCGTGGTACCGCGACGCACCGCTGCTCTCCACCTGCGTGATGTTGCCAAGAGCCCGTCCCGGCTCGATCGGACTGTCGCTCGACAGTCGGATGTAGGGTCGAACCCCGTTAACCGGCTGGTTGATGTTGCGCGACAGACGAAGGTGCACACCTCTCGAGCCGACGTAGGTCGCCGACAGGGTGACGTGACCGGGCAGCGATCGACTGACCTCCGTCGTCCACGAGCGCACAAGGCTGTTTTTGTATTCCGGATCGATCGTGATCGGAGCCAGCCCTGATGTCTGCGCCCGGGCGAGCGCGTCCTCGGCGCGAACGACGCCGGCGATGGCAAGCGGCGTGGCAAATGGAGGATTTGCGGCCAGGAAGAGGACGGCGTTGGTGAGCGGCTGCTCGGCGTGCACGGCAAAACCGGCCCTGACCACCGTGTCTTCGTCGGCCGCCCAGATGACGCCGGCCCGGGGGAGCACGTTCCTGTTCTGCTTGTAGACGTCCGCGTCCCGCGGCAGCTGGAGGAGTGAGGTGCGGGTGGCGTCGAAGACGACGAACCGGTCTTCACGCTCGCGTGGAGTCATGTGCCAGTCGTAGCGCAGGCCGACGTCGAAGGTCAGGTTGGGCTTCCAGCGGAACGTGTCCTGCGCGAAGACGCTGAGCGCGCTCTGCGCGACGTCGCTCAGCCGATTGCCCGCCAGAATCGAGAATGACGTGGCCTGGTTCGCGATGAAACTCGCCACGCTCGGGAACGTCAGGGTCCCTGCGTCCTGCAGATAGTTGTCGTTCCAGAATCGTCGCCACTCGCCGCCGAACCTCAACGCATGACGGTTGAGGATGACGTTGGCGGTGTCCGCGACCGCCGCCTCGATATCGGTCCGGCCCTGGGGCAACTGTGACGGCCCGCCGATGTTGAACGCGCCCGCGACACTGATCTGGGGAAGGCCGTTGAGCCGCGCGTCGGCCAGGCCGAACGCGGCCGGATCGTGAGGTGTTCCGTACCCTCCGGTGAAGTCGATCCGGCTGAACCCTCCGCGCAACTGGTTCACCGCGCGCGCGCTGAGGACGCTCGTCTCTTCGATCGTGAGCACCTGGCGGATCCCGTCGCGCGTGTCGCCGAACCCGGGAAGCGTATTGCCAAGGGCCAGAGGCTCACGGCGTCGGTCATTCTGAAGCGCGTAGAAGCCATGCAGCCGATCGCGTGCCGAAAGCACGTGTGTCAGATCGAGGGACCATCGGTCGGTCGCCACGGATGCCGTGGCGTCACCGACGAAGCGCCCGGTCCCACGCTCATCGATCGCGTTCGCCCGAGGCAGGAGTGCAGCCAGCGAGGCGATCACCGGGCTCGAGATCTGTGCACGCTCGTCATCCCGCAGCACCACGCTGTTGACCGTCAAACCCTGTTTCTGCCGCAGCCCTTCGTATGTGATGTGAAAGAAGGTGGTGTTCTGCCGCAGCGGTCCCTGAAGGAATCCGCCAAACTGATCGCGGCGAAGCGGCGCAACGGACGTCTCGAAGTAGTTCCGCGCGTCAAGCGCGCTGTCACGGATGAACTCGAACACGCCGCCGCTGAGCGTGTTCGTCCCCGATCGCGTCACGATGTCGATCGCCGCTCCGGCGTTGCGGCCGTATTCGGCGCCGATCACGGCGTTCTGGATGCGGAACTGATCGATGGCGGCCAGCGGCGGCTGGAACAGAAGGATGTTGTTGACCTGGTCGTTCAGCGTCACCCCGTTGATCTGGATGTTCACCATGTCCTCACGGTTTCCGGCCGTGTTGAGCGCCTGAAATCCCTGGGCGCGGGAGGGACTGGTGAGGAAGCCGTTCTGAGGCGGGGTGACGGACCCGGCGACGAGCACGCTGAGATCGAGGAGGTTCCGCCCGTTCAACGGTGCCTGTTGAAGCGTCCTGATGTCTACGGTGTGTCCAATCGAGACGGTCGCGCGTTCGAGCGGAGGGCGGTCGGCTGAAACGGTCAGCTCCTGGGACACGGATGCCACCTGCAGTCGGAAGTCCCGGACGGAGACGGTGGACACGGCAAGCGTGATCGACTCGATCACAATCGACTGAAAGCCCGCGGCCTGGACAGTGACGCGGTAGGAGTCCGGAGGCAGGGCGGCGAGCTGGTAGCCCCCCGCACGGTCAGTGATGACCGTCCTGTCGATCCCCGTGATCGCGCTGCGCGCGATGATGCGCGCGCCGACGATCACGCCTCCGTCTGGATCCAGGACGCGTCCCCGGAGCAGCGCGGTCGATTGCGCAGCGAGACTGGCGGCCGTGGCGAACAACACGACCGCTGAAAGCACCGCAACTCTTCCGATCCGCACCGTGTCCCCGCCCCCGCGAGGCCGACCAGCATACTAGCGTCGGGCTGGCCGCGCGCCTGTCAAGACTGACAGGTGGAAGCGACAAACGTGGAAAGGACTCGCGGTGTGACTAGTTCAAGTCGGGCGTCTGCAAGGCTGGTGGGTGCCAGGCTTTGTTGCGTACGTGAGTGCGAGACTTGATCCGCCATCCCTCACCGGTCTTCACGTACACATCCTCGTAACCGCCGTGGCGCTCGATCGTCCCCGGGCCGCGCATGCCGAGCTGCACCAGGTAGATCCGCCCTTTGGCTCCGTCCGGCGACGCGGTGATTTCGTGGTTGAGCATCAAGTGGCTCCAGTCGGTCCACACCTGTTTCGTCTTGCATCCCTTGGAGCCGCCGCCAATCAACTCGGCGAGCGCCTGCCTCCCCCGTGCGAGCACGCGGCCTCCGGCGGCATAACCGGCATCCGAGTTCCGGTCGATGAAGACGCCATCAGTGGTGAAGACATTGGCGTAGTCGAAGCCGTTGCCGCCGCACGTGTCGATCCCGTAGGCGTAACGGTTGATTAGTTGAGTGATCTCGGCGTAGTCCTGTGCGGTCAGCGGCGCTGAGCCACTCTGCGCCGCGGCGAAGACGCTTCCGTTCTGCGTGCGACCCACGGCAAACGCCATCGCCACGAGAATGGCCGTGCCAAGCAGGGACAATACCTTCTTGAACATAGAATCTCCGTCTCGCGACATGTGGAGCCACGAAAGGACCGAATTGTAGTCATGAATGGAACAGCCGCGCGCCTGCTGGCGTGTGTCGCCATGCTGCTTCTTCCCTGGACGCTGGTCGCGCAGTGGCCGGCACACAGATCCGCCTCGGCACCGCGGACCGCGGATGGCCGGGTCGACATGCTCGCGCCGGCGCCGCGCACCCGCGACGGCAAGCCGAATCTCTCTGGTATCTGGGACAAAGGCCTGCTTCCCAAAGAAGCGCCACCTCCCGGCCCCTTCACCGGGATCGCTCCGTCGCAGGCGTTCCGCGACCTGCAGGCGGCCGTCACAGGCGAGCTTCCCATGCTGCCCTGGGCGGCGCAGTTGAAGGCCACGCGGTTCGGGCAGAACAGCAAGGATCACCCGGACGCGCACTGTCTGCCTCTTCATCCAATTCAGCTGCATCTCCACCCGCAGCCGCGGAAGATCATCCAGACGCCTGACCTGGTGCTGATGATTTACGAGTCCAACGACGGGCGCCGTGAGATCTTTCTGGACGGCCGCGCGCTCCCGCCGGATGATGTCCAACCGTGGTGGTACGGGTATTCCGTCGGCCGTTGGGAGGGCGACACCCTGGTCGTGACCTCGACCGGTTTCAAAGATCAGTCGTGGATCGACGAACATGGCACACCCGGCAGCGACAGGCTGCGGCTGACCGAGCGCCTGCGGCGCCTCAACTTCAGCACGCTGGAGATTCAGATGACCGTCGATGACCCGAAGACGTTCACCCGGCCGTTCACCTTCACGCTGCAGCAGCGCCTGATGCCAGAGACCGAGCTCATCGAGTTCGTCTGCAACGAGAACAACCTCAGTGCGTCGCGTCTGGTGGGAAATTGATGTCGCGCCTTCGCATTCTTCTGCTCTGCGGCATCGCGCTCCTGGCCCTGTCGGTCACCGTGCCGCTCGCGCAATCGCCACAGCCGGACCTCGCGGCAGCGGAGCCCGAAATGCTGCAGCACTTCCAGGCGCTGGTGAAGATGGACACGAGCGACCCGCCAGGGGTCGAGAAGCCGGCAGCCGACTACGTGAAGCAGGTGCTCGAATCCGCGGGCATTCCGGTCCAGATCTTCGCCTCCGATCCGAACCGCCCCAATGTCGTCGCCAGGCTGAAGGGTTCTGGAAAGAAGCGGGCGCTCCTCATCCTCGGGCACCTCGACACGGTCAACGTGGACCCGAAGAAGTGGGTGCACCCGGCGTTCGGCGCGGTACGCGACGGCGGCCATATCTATGGCCGCGGCACGGTTGACGACAAGGACAACCTGACGGCCGCGCTGATGGTCATGCTGCTGCTTAAGCGCAACAACGTGCCGCTCGACCGCGACGTCATCTTCCTCGCCGAGTCAGGCGAGGAGGGAGCGACGCGCATCGGGATCGAGTACGTGGTGCGCGATCACTTCAGCGCCATCGACGCCGAGTACTGCTATGCGGAAGGCGGCGGCGTGACACGCCAGGGCGGCACCGTCCGCTACGCGTCGATCCAGACGACAGAAAAGATCCCCAACGGGATCGACCTCGTCGCACGCGGGACGGCGGGCCACGGCTCGGTGCCGCTGCAGAACAACGCCATCGCGCACTTGTCGAAGGCGGTGGCTGCCGTGGTGGAATGGCAGCCGCCCATCGAGCTGAACGACACGACGGCGCAGTACTTCAAGCGGCTGGCGGCCATCGCACCGCCTGAACTGGCGCGCCACTATCGCAATGTCGTCAGCGGCAATCCGCGGCTGATGGCTGACGCCGACGCCTGGCTGCGCGCCAACGAGCCGCGGCACGCGTCCATGCTGCGGACGTCGGTGTCGCCGAACATCCTCCAGGGCGGCTACCGGAACAACGTCATTCCGTCCGAGGCGCGCGCGACGCTCGACGTCCGCATGATCCCGGACGAAGACCCCGACCGGTTCCTGGCACAGCTGAAGAAAGTGGTGAATGACCCGGCCGTCGACGTCGTGTTCAACGGCTGGCCACCGACATTCACAGGGAAACCGCGCAACGGCGGGACGTCACGGATCGATTCCGAGGCGTTCAAAGTCGTCGAAGCCGCCGTGACCCGGCACTACCAGACAACGACGCTGCCGACGATGAGCACCGGCGCGAGCGACATGGCGTTCCTGCGGGAAAAAGGAATCCAGTGCTACGGCATCGGACCGGCGACCGACATCGAAGACGGCCCGAAGGGCTTCGGCGCTCACAGCGATCAGGAGCGCATCCTCGAAGCGGAGCTCTATCGCTTCCTGCGCTTCCACTGGGACATCGTCTACGAGATAGCGCGCGCGAAGTGACTGGTCGCGAAACGAACGATCAGGACCCGTGGACGACACGCCCGTTGACGATCGTCATCACCGAGGTGATGTCCTTGATCTGATCGGCGGGAACGGTCAGGTAGTCACGGTCGAGGACGACGAGATCGGCCAGCTTGCCGGCTTCGATTGATCCCAGGTTCTTTTCCTGGAAGACGAGGAAGGCGTTGCTGCGGGTGTGGGCGATGAGCGCCTGCTCGCGGCTGATCGGCTGGCGCAGCACGGTCTCGCCACCAACCATCCGTCCGGTCACCGCCCACGACAGCGTCTGGAACGGCAGAATCTGATTCGCCCGGCTGCCGTCGCTGCCGAGTCCCCAGAGCACTCCACTGCCCTGCAGTGTCTGCAGCGGCGCCATGTCGAGCGCGTTTCGACCGAACACCGTACGGTTGATTCCGCCGTTGATGACGGCCCACGGGTGCACCGCTGCGACCATCCCGAGCTTCTTCATCCGGGCGAGGTGCTCGGCGCCAATCTGGTTGACGTGTGCCAGCGTCCAGCGCAGCTTCGCAATCGGGTACTCGCGATCGATCAGCTCGATCTGGTCGAGGAACGCGCCGATCGTGTTGGTCAGATTCGCGTGAACGTGCAGCGGGAGCCCCGCCTTCGCGACCTCGGTGGCAACGCGCCGCCACTGCTCGAGCTGCGGCGGCTGCGGATCCGACGCGCGCACGAACATCGGGTCGTGCAGCGGGCCGTACACCGTTTCACCGTACGCGATCTGATTGATGAACGCGTCGCCCTGCAGCACCTTCATCGCGCGGATGCGCGGGAGCACGTCGGTGACCTGTTCGGGGGTACCAGGCGAGAACCCGGTGATGCAGTAGACACGGATATCGAGCGCCTTGCTGTCGGCCCACCGCCGGTAGATCGGCAGCACGTCCGGCTCGCACGCGGCGCTTCCGAACGCCGTCAGTCCGGCGCGGTTCAAATCGCGATGCATCTGCCGGGTGCTCGACTCCAGCGCCTCGCCGGTCGCCGCCGGCAATCGGGATGCGACGGCGCGCAGGCTCGATTCGGGCACGACGCCAGACGGGTCGATGCCAAGCGCCTTGATCGCCGCCGTATTCGCATAGCCGCGGTAGTAGGACGCCTGCAGGAACATCGGATTCGCGGGCGCGATGCGATCGAGCTCCGCCGGAGTGAACGGACGCGAATCGTCCGCGAACTGGTCCAGCGTCCAGCCGCCCAGGTTGTAGATCCACTCCCCCGGCGGGCTCACCTTCACGCGCTCGCGCAGCAGGTCGAGCGCTTGTGCGCGTGTGCCGACGCCATCCCAGCGCACCTCCTTGAGCCACGTCGTGCCGGCACGAAGCAGGTGCATGTGGTTGTCGATCAAGCCCGGGATGACCGTCCGGCCCTGCACATCGATGCGACGGGTGCTGCGGCCGGCGAGTGCTTCGATTTCAGCAGTCGTCCCGACTGCCGTGATGCGACCGTCGCCGACGGCAATTGCCTGTGCGAGCGAGAAGCGCTCGTCCACCGTGACGACCTTGCCGTTGGTCAGAATCATGTCCGGCGGACGCAACTGCGCCGCCACCGCCGCGGTGCGAAGGCTGAAGACGTACGCCGCGCCCGCTTCAGCGGCGGCGTTACTGGCCTGGCTGCCGTTCACACCTCGCGCCGCGCTGTCTTCGCCACGTGCCGACGCCACGAGCGTCGTGCCCGTGCGGTCCAGCGCCACCGAGCTTCCGAACTCGTCGAACGCTTCGGTGTTCGATCCCTTCACATAGGCGCGCTGCTGCCACGCCGTTCCGGCCCGCGTGAACACGTAGACGGCGCCGGCCTGGCTCGCTGATTCGTCGTCCTGCCGTCCATTGACGCCTTTGGCGCCGCCGTCCTCGAACGGCGCGCCGATCGCCGCGGTATTGCCGTCGCCGCTCAGCGCAACCCGAGCGCCGAACCAGTCGTTCGCGCTGGTGTTCGACGGCTTCAGGAATGCCTGCTGCGACCAGCTGCCGCCCGCACGCACGAAGACGTAGGCCGCACCCATCGAAAGGTCGGTGTTCCAGTCGTTGTCGCAGCCAGGTGGGTTGACGCCGGTCGCCGTGCAGTCCTCGTCCAGCGCTCCCGCCAGCAGCGTGGCGCCGTCATCGCTGAGTGCGACGTGAACCCCGAAGGAATCCTGCGGCTCGCTGTTGGACGGCTTGATGTACGTCTGCTGAGACCAGTTGGAGGCCACGCGCGCAAACACGTAGACCGCTCCCGATCCGGCATTGCGATTGTCGGATAGCGGATTGATGCCGCGGCCGGAGCCGTCTTCATCAAAACTGCCGACCGCCAGCGTGTAGCCGTCCCGGCTGAGCGCGACCGAATACCCGAACATGTCCCCGGCATCCAGGTTCGACGGCTTGAGGTAGGCGTGCTGCGACCAGTTGTTCCCGGTTCGGGTGAAGACATAAACAGCGCCGGCCCCCTGCGCCGAGTTGTTGCGCTGGTCTCCGTTGATGCCCTGGGACTCGCTGTCTTCGGTGATGGCTCCCACCGCGATGGTGTTGCCGTCGCCACTCAGCGCGAGCGACCAGCCGAACTGATCGCCTTCGCCGAAGCGGTCTGCCGTCCCGGCCTCACCAGTGTTCGACGCCTTAACGTACGCCTGCTGCCGCCACGTGGAGCCAGCGCGCGTGAAGACATAGACGGCTCCCGCCTGCGGAATTGATTCGTCCTGCTGATTCCCGTTGATGCCCGTGGCGTTGCTGGCTTCCCAGTACGCGGAGACGGCGAGCGTGTTGCCGTCGGCGCTCAGCGCGACGTAGTGGCCGAACTCGGCGCCGCTCTGCGGATTGGACGGCTTGAGATACGCCTGCTGCGTCCAGGCATCGCCCGTGCGCGTGAAGACGTACACGGCCCCGGCATCGAACGTCGAGTTGTCTGACTGATTGCCGTTGATCCCTGCCGCGCGGCTCGCTTCGTGCGGAGCGCCGACCGCGACCGTCCGGCCATCGGCACTGAGCGAGACTCCGTTACCGTTGTGGCCCTGATTCTCGCCGCCGCAGCCGAAGTGATCGGCGGCTTCCGGATTCGACGCCTTGAGATATGCGGCCTGCTGAAACTGCAGCGGTGCAGGCGCCTGGGAATCCACGCCGACCGCGGTGGTCGCCAGCAGGATGACGCACAGGAACCGTGAACGATTCATTGGGGAATGAACGATCCCTTGGGTCCCTTCGGGGCGGCCTTGCCGAAATTCTCCGTCCGGTAGATCTCCTTGCCGGTGTCGGTGACGACGATGTTGGCGCGTTCGGTGAGGTTCAGGTACGGCGCGCCGCCCTTCAACTGGCGGCCGATCATGGTGAGCTTCATCCCCGCCTTGATCGTCTGCGGCGTCCACTTGTGCAGCGCGATCAGCTGCTGCGGCGTGCCCAGCTCCGCCTGCCAGCGCACCGTCTTACCGCTCTGCACGACGTCAAAGACGATGTGCGTGTGCGGATTCACCATCTGCAGGGCCACGACTGTTCCGGTGACGGTAATGACCTCTTCGTCATAACGCCCGGCATCGCCGTGGTGCGCACGCACGGCGACGCCGCCCGCGAGGATGGCCATCGCAAGGCAGGCGGCCACTCTGAACATCTCACTCGTGACGCGCATAATCCTTTTCGCCGGCAAGGATCTTCACGGCGAGCCGGTTCTCCTTGATGGGCAGTGGACACGTCGTGTACTTGTTGAACGCGCACGGCGGGTTGTACGCCTGGTTGAAGTCCAGCACGGTCGTCCCGTCGTCCGCCAGATCGGAATAGAGAAAGCGTGCGGTGTCGTACGTCTCGTGGCCGCTCGACCCGTCGCGGAACACGAAGTAGAAGCGCTTCGGCCTCGTCGTGAACGGCCGGAGGCGAACGGTTTCGCCGTTCAGCGTGAACTCGACGACCCCCTCCGACGGCAGCACGTCGGCGTCGCCATAGGTGTTGATCACCGGAATATTCGTCGGCTTCGCATCAGGGATGAATCGGGCGACGACGCGGTAGTTCGCGTCTACCGGGAACCAGGCGAAGCCCGCAAACTCGCGCACCTGCTTGCCGTTGGGATCCCACACACGGAGCGAGAGCCGCTTGCCGCTCTCGTGGACCGCGAACTTGACGTCGCCGATACCCACTTCGTTCTCAGCGTCCTTGCCAGGTTCCTTGAGAACGACCGTTCCGGTTGACGGCGCTCCGTTCAGTGACGCGGCGACGCCTGGAGCAGGCTCGTAGCGTACCCACCCGTCGGACACCTGCACCTGTCCGGCTTGCGCCGGCACGCCTTCCGGCAGGTCGATGTCGCTCGCCTTCGCGCTCCCAAGTGAATAGGTGCCGGGCTCGAGGAAGTGCAGGCCGGCGATCGTGACCCAGTCGCGGCGGTAGTCGGTCTCGTGCTTCGCGCGCCAGGTGTTGACGCTCTCTACCCAGGCTTCGCCGGCTGGAAGCGGGGCTGGCTTCTCGGCCGGTTTCGAGCAACCCGCGAGAAGGACAACGGCGGCTAGCAGGACATGCGCACGCATCGGACGAATCTTAACGCCTAAACACGAAGCCCACGAAGAGACCAAAGGACCCTTCGTGTTCTTCGTGTTTGGGAGTTGGGAGTTGTACACTCCGCTCCGTCATGCCTAACTACACGCTCCGGGTTAACGGAAGGACTCATACCGTCGACGTGGACGCGGCGACTCCGCTGCTCTATGTCCTGCGCAACGACCTCGATCTCCATGGCCCGCGCTTCGGCTGCGGCCTGGGACAGTGCGGTGCGTGCACCGTGCTCATCAAGGGCGAGGCGGTCCGGTCGTGCATCCGGCCCATCTCGGCCGTTGCCGGCGCCGAAATCACGACCCTTGAAGGGCTGGCCACCAACGGGCGGCTGCATCCGCTTCAGCAGGCGTGGATCGACGAGCAGGTGCCGCAGTGCGGGTACTGCCAGAACGGGCAGATCCTCACGGCCAAGGCGCTTCTCGATCGCACACCCAATCCCACCGACGCGCAGATTCGTCAGGGTATGTCGTCAACGCTCTGCCGTTGCATGACCTATTACCGAATCCAGGCAGCTATCAAGCGCGCGGCAAAGGCCATCGCTTCCGCCCGCACGGATCGCGAGGTGATCGCATGACGACCACGCGCCGCGATTTCATCAAGTCGTCTGGATATCTGGTCGTCGGCGTCGCTGCCGCGGCCAACACCGATCTGCTGGGCGGCCTCGTCGAGGCGCAGGGCGCGGGGCCGTATCCCGACCCCGACTTCAGACAGCTCGATTCGTGGATCGTCATCCGCCCCGACAACACCGCGACGTTCTACGTCGGCAAGACCGATCTCGGTCAGGGAACAGGCACCGCGTTCCGCCAGATCATGGCCGACGAGCTCGACCTGGCGTACGAACGAACCAGCTGCGTGATGGGCAGTACCGACGTGACGGTCGACCAGGGCGGCTCCGGTGGATCTGACGCGCTGCAGACGGACGGCTGGCCGATGCGCCGCGTCGCCGCTGAAGCGCGGCGTGTGCTGCTCACGATGGCGAGCGAACGGCTCAACGCGCCGGTCGAACAGTTGCAGGTCGCCAACGGCACCATCAGCGTGTCGTCGGATCCGTCCCGGCGAGTGACCTACGGCGAGCTGATCGGAGGCCGCAAGTTCAACGTCACGTTGCGCGGCAACAACACCGACGCGACGACCGGCGTCGCGCAGGTCAAGCCTGTAAACGAGCTGAAGATCGTCGGCACGTCGCCGCAGCGCTATGACATTCCACCGAAGGTGGACGGCTCGCTCACGTGGGCGGTCGACGCCAAGGTCCCCGGCATGCTGCACGCGCGCAACGTGAGGCCGCCGTTTGCGGGAGCCACGCTCACCAGCGTGGACGAATCCTCCGTGCGCAACCTCCCTGGCTTCGTCAGGGTCGTCAGAAGGGGCAACTACCTCGCCGTCGTCTGCGAGCGCGAGGAGCAGGCCATCCAGGCCGCGCGCCAGTTGAAAGCCGATTGGCAGAAGCCGGCCACGGCGCCGTTCCCGTCGTCTGAGGATCTGTTCCGCTACATGCGACAGGCCACTCCGACCGCAGCCGGCAACCCTGCTGTCGTCGGCAACCCCGACGGCGCATTCGCGAGCGCCGCGCGCGTGGTGGAAGCCGAGTACGAAGTGCCGTTCCAGGGGCATGCGTCGATCGGACCGGCTCACGCGATGGCTGATCCCTCCAACGATCAGATGACCATCTACTCCAACGACATGAAGTCGTACGGGCTGAGGAACGGCGTGGCGCAGTTCCTCAACATCCCCCGCGACCGCGTGCGCGTGCGGTGGATGGAGGGACCGCAGGCGTACGGCCGCACGGCGGCCGACGATGCCGGCTTCGAGGCGGCGTTCCTGGCGAAGGAACTCGGGCGGCCCGTTCGCGTCCAATGGTCACGGCAGGAGGAAACGGCCTGGGACACGAAGGGGCCGGCCTTCACCGTAAAGATGCGCGGCGGGCTCGACGCGACGGGCAATCTCGTGGCGCTCGACTTCGACGCGCGCGCCGCTGACCACAACCATCTTGGCTACAACGAAGTCGACACCGTGCTGATCGCGCAGCTCGCGAACATGCGAAAAGCAGCGCCCGCTCGCGGCGGCGCGGCGACACCGTCCGAGATGTATGCGATTCCCCACCGGCGCACCGTTGCCCACGTCGTCGGGCTGCCGCTCGTCTGGGAGACGCCGCTGCGCACGGGCAACCTTCGCGACCCCAACGGTCCTCAGGTCACGTTCGCGTCGGAGTCGTTCATCGACGAGCTCGCGGCAGCGGCCAAGGCAGACCCCGTTGAGTTCCGGATGCGCCTCCTCACCGCAAGCACGACCGAGGACAGTGGCTTCAAGCGAGCGCGATCGATCGCCGTCGTGAAAGCGGCAGCCGAGAAGTACGGCTGGAAGCCACGGCCGTATCCCCAGGCTCGCGGCAACGGCGAAGTCCTGACCGGACGCGGTATCGCCTATACGTACCGCAGCCAGACGGTCGTCGCCCAGATCGTTGACGTCGAGGTCAACCGGCGAACGGGCCGCGTCTGGGTCAAGCGCATCGTCTGCGCGCACGATTGCGGGCTGGTCATCAATCCCGAGGCGCTGATTCGAACGCTTGAGGGCGGGACGCTTCACACGCTGAGCCGCGCGCTGCACGAAGAAGTGACCTTCGATACCGAGAAGGTGACCAGCGTGGACTGGGCCACGTATCCGACGCTGACGCATGCCGACACGCCGGAGTCGATCGAGGTCGTGATCGTCAACGGCGACCCGAACCCGAAGCGGCCGGATCTGCCGCACTACGGCGCGGGTGAAACAGTCTGCAAGCCGCTCATCGCCGCAGTGGCCAACGCCATCTACGACGCAACGGGAGTTCGCCTGCGCCGCGTGCCATTCCGAAGCGCGAGAGTCCTGGCGGCGTTGAAAGCTGCGGGCGTCTAGTTAGTTGGATAGTTGGATAGTTGGCTGGTTCGTAGTGAGAACACGAAGCAACGAAATCCGTCTCTTAACGACTACGAACTACCTAACTATCTAACTATCTAACTGCGAACAGAGGATTCATTGTCAGAAGCCGTTATCTCCGTTGATGGCCTCGTCAAGAACTACCGCGCCGGCGTCAGGCGCTCGGTGGTGCACGCCGTCCGCGGCATCTCGCTGACGGTCCCCCGCGGGAGCGTCGTCGCCTTCGTCGGCCCCAACGGCGCCGGCAAGACGACGACGATTCATACCGTGCTCGGGTTCATCAAACCCACCGCCGGGCAGGTGCGCGTCTTCGGCCAGTCGCCTGGACCAGGCGTCGGCGGGCGGATCGGCTATCAGCCGGAGATCTTCTACACCTACCCGTTCTATACCGCGCACCAGGCGCTGCGGTATTACGGCCAGCTGGCCGGGATGTCGTCGTCGGATCTGAACAAGGCCATCCCGCCGCTGCTCGAGCGCATGAGCCTCACCGACGCCGGCAAGCGGCCGATCTCCGGCTACTCGAAAGGCATGACGCAGCGGCTCGGACTCGCGCAGGCGCTCGTTCACGATCCCGAGCTGCTGATTCTCGACGAGCCCACCAGCGGCCTGGACCCCGAAGGCCGCCGGCTGGTGCTCGACATCATCGGCGAGGAGAAAGCGCGTGGCCGCACGGTGTTCCTCAGCAGCCACATCCTCTCCGACGTCGAACGCACCTGCGACGAGGTGGTGATGGTCCGTCAGGGACAGGTCGTGATGGCGGATCGCATCGCGTCGTTCGGTGCCGCCAGCCAGAGCTGGGACATCGAAGTGTTCGGATGGACATCAACCCATGCCGGCCTGCTCGAGCATGGCGCCGCGACGGTCGTCCAGCAGTCGGATGGCTCCGCGATCCTGCGGTGTGATGCCGCAGCCAAGCAGGCGCTGCTGCGGGCCATCGTGGCCGCCAACCTCGACATCGGCACCGTGCAGGCGATGCGTGCGGCGACGCTCGAGGAAACCTACATGAAGCATGCAGGGGTGACGGCGTGAAGCACATCGTTCTCGTTGCGAAGAACGCGTTCCGCGGCGTGATGAGCCAGCGCGCCCTCTACATGTGGGGATTCGCGGTGGTGATCATGTTCCTGCGATCCGCACCGGCTCTCTTCTCGCAGAACCGGGCGCCGGATTTCATGGCGTTTCTCCGCGCCAACGCCGTGTCCGGCTCGCTGGACATGTGGAGTTACCTCTGCATGGCCGGAGCAATCTATCTCGGCTCCACCTCGATGTCGTCCGAGCTGCATTCGAAGAGGATCATCACGGTACTGGCCCGCCCGATTCAGCGCTGGCAGATGATGATCGGGAAGTGGATCGGATTGTCCGCCTTCTGCGTTGTCACCCTCGGACTCGGCATCGCGCTCGGATTCGGGCTGTCGCGCTACCTGGGCGTCAACGTCGAGGGCGACGTGCTGGCCATCTCGGCCACGCGGACGATTGCGGGCATCGTGCTCTTTGCGGGCGTTGCGACGGCGGTGAGCACGATGGGGTCGGCGCCGATCGCTGCCGCCGTCACAATGTTCCTGGCCATTGTGCCCGCGCTGATCCCGCCACTGAAAGACGACCCGAGTCCAACCTATCAGCGCATCGGCAAGGCGCTCGACGTCATCATCGCGCCCGGCTATGCGAGCAACTACAACGGAGTCGTCTGGGCACCGATGCCGATCCCGCCGCAGTTTCGCGGCCGTGTCCCGCCGCAGGTGCGACAGCTGCAACAGCGTCCACAGGTCGACTTCGACGCCCAGAGAAAGCAGACGGCCGAGACCGTCGGCTATGCCGGGGTGTACTTCCTGCTGGGCTGCATCGCGTTCACGCGCCGTGATTTGAAGTTCAGTTGAGTCACCGGCCATCGCCGTTCGCATGGGAAGACTGGTATGCGTCGGTGGGCGGCCGTCCTTCCCGCCCGGATGACATCAACGAGATCCTGAGGCAGATCTTCGAGGAGCAGTATCCACGCTTCAACGGTCCGGTTGCGCCTGAGCAGCGCGTCTTCAGCTCACCGGAGGAAGCTGCCGAACATTTGAAAGCGAAGAGCGTCGAGCTCGGGGCGGACATCGTCGGCATCTGTGAGATCGTGCCGAGCGACGTCTACCAGGGGCGCACCTGCGAGCACACGCACGCGATTGCCGTCGGCCAGAGGATGCGCTGGCGCGAGTTCCAGGTCGTGCCGTCACCCGAATCGGCAATCGAGTGCCTGCGCGTGTACTACACGCTTGGCGAAACCGTCATCCAGCTCGCCGCGTACATCCGATCGCTGGGGTATGCGTGCACGATCGAGCATCCGATCGGCGACAGCAACCTGCTGCATATCCCCATCGGTTTGAAGGCGGGCTTCGGGGAGCTGGGCCGGCATGGATCGATCATTCATCCGAAGATCGGCCCGCTCTTCCGGATGGGGAGCGTGGCGCTGTCGATGCCGCTGGCGGTCGACCATCCGATCGACGCCGGCATCGCGAAGTTCTGCGACATCTGCCGGGCCTGCCGGAAGTACTGCCCACCCGGGGCGATCCCCGACGAACGGAGTCCGGAAGCTGGCGCCGATCATCTCGGCTACGACCGCTACGTCGTCGATACGGGACGCTGTTTCCCGTACTTCTCAAAGCACCACTACTGCTCGATCTGCCTGCCGGTCTGCGTCTACAACCACAAGGAGTGGGCGCGGGATTTCGAAGGATTCGAGACGAAGCTGTTTCCGACCGTGCTCATGCCTGAGGCACCGCCTCCGGTCGATCCGTCTCCCGCGCAGTCTGTGCACTGGTATCCGAGACTGAAGCGCTGATTGCCGGGTCCGCCGTCACGCACCCCTTGCGCCTGGCACGGCGCCCTGTGTGTATGCCTGATGCGACCACGTCAACGCCTCCGCGGAGGCGCCGGCAAAGAGCGGTGCCGGGACACGCGCCTGCTCCGCGAGCGCCTGCCAGGCCGTCCAGTCGCCGCGCTCATACGCCAGCACGGCATCGAGGAGACGTCGAGCGGAGTTGTCGTCGCCGAGAAGGGCCGCCCGCAAGACTTCGTCCAGCGGCAGCTGCGCGACGACGCTCTCCATCGGAGCTTCGAAGATTGCGTCCAGCATCGAGCACATGCCCAGCAGGAACCCTTCACCGCTTGGTGTCGGCGCACCGCCGTGGGCCCACAGCAGTTCGCACGTTCGTGCGCGGACGATGGCATTCAGCAACAGCTCTGGATGCGACCCGGCGGCGAGCGACGCCATCGCCCAGAGCGAGACCCAGCGCCGGATCGACTCGAGGCCGAGCAGCACGAGCGCCTCACGTATTGATCGCACCTCGCTGCGCAGCCCGAACGCCGCCGAATTGACTGTTCTCAGCACTCGAAGGCACAGTGCGGCGTCGCGCTTGATCAGGTCCTCGAGCTGCGACAGCGTCAGATCGGGATTGCTGATTGCGTGGAGGAGACGCACGTAGCCAAGCCGCGCCTCGGGGATGCGTCGCGCCCGCTGCGTCGCCGGCCTGCCGAAGAAGTACCCCTGAAAGTGCGTGATACCCGCATCCGCCGCACGGCGCTGGTCCTCCACGGTTTCGACGCGCTCCGCAATCAGCATCGGCATCGAACCGGCTTTCGCACGTCCGCCCTGCACCTCGCGCACCCACGCCGGCAGGTCGGCGACGACGGAAATGTCGACCTTCACGTAGTCGGCCAGCGGAATCAGCTCGCGGTTCGCCTCGCTCGGCAGGAAGTCGTCGAGCGCCAGCACATACCCCTGTTCCTTCAGGCGCCGGCAGCACGCGAGCACCTCATCGTCGGCTTCGATCTGCTCCAGCAGTTCCAGTACGACGCCGGCCGGCGGCAGCAGTGTCGTCACGCGATCGAGCAGCACGCTCCGCGTCAGGTTGATGAACCCGAGGCGGCCGTGCGTGATGACGTCCAGGCCGAAGGACCCGAGCGCGTCGGCAATCACGCGCGCGGTCGCGACTTCCGGAGAACCGGAGAAGCACTCGGCGGTCTCCGACCCTCGGAACAACAGCTCGTACCCGATCACGCGCCGTCCGCCATCGAGGATCGGCTGTCGCGCGATGAACGCGTCCCGCGCCGGCGTCACGCCTGACTCGGGGCCGCCGGGCGCCGGCTCGATCAAGCGGTCTCGCATGTCTGTAGAGCTCTCTAGGGCATGGAATCGGCAGCAGGGGCGAAGGCTTGAATAGGGTCGACCGGGCCGGAGATCACTCCCAGCCCGACGGACTCCCGGACGGCTGCCCCTCGAAGATCGCCTCCGCCGCATGGACCTGCCCGCCGTAGACCTTGAACGCCTCGAGAGTAACGAGCGCGCGGCCTCCGGGACCGGGCAGTGAGTTGGGACCGAAGTTCATCCAGAAGAGCACGACGCCCATCTCTTCGTCGACCGCGACCACGCGCTGGGTCAGGCCCGCAAGCGTCGGGATGCGCTGCGTGCGCATGTTTTCGCATGACGGCGGCTGGAACGTGCAGCCGGGGCCGGCCATGCGGACGCCGTTCTCGAAGCGGTAGGCGTTGGGCGCAAACGGCACGTCGGACTTCTCGAAGCTGCCGATCTTCAGGCCGGCCGGATAGCGGCCGGCGATCTCAATCATCTGCGCCCTGGGCATCCGCTCCGCCGTCGTCGGCATGTAGCGCATCATCGCCGTCGGTTCTTTCAGCGCGTCCGGGGCGAACAGCGCACCTTCTTCACGGGTCTTGACGACGATCGACTCGATCTCGGTGATCCGCCGGTCAACGACCTTCAGCCGCGCGGTGAACAGGATCGGCATCCCGTTTTCTTCGAGCACGGTGTGCACCGCTGCGATGCCCTGCGGCACGTCGATGAAATCCAGGCGGTACGGACGCAACTTCGCCACCGTCTTCCACACACCCTCGCCGAGCTTCAGAACCTTGCCGTCCTCGGTGAACTTCACACTCGGGGCGGCAGGGATCGCAGCCGGGTCGTGCGCGACCATGGCATTGAGGTACCGCGTCATCGTGTCCGTGAGACACGCGCGATCGCATTTCGCGCCCTGCGCCGACGCCGCGGATGGAATCGCAGCCATGACGATGGCGATGACAAGGCTCTTCAGAGTGCGCATAGGCGCACGACTCTATCGTGTTTCGAGGTCGATTTCGAGCGCGTCGCCGCGACGGACGGTGATGGGAGATGCGTTCCCCGCCAGCTTGGCGAGTAGTGCGGGATCGAACCAGTCGCCGGCGTCGATGCCCGAGAGGCCAGTGAGCAGATACTCGCCGGCCGGCACGTCTGGAAACACGTACCGTCCGTTCTGG
>DATLLQ010000191.1:0-5729 GCA_035537775.1 Vicinamibacterales bacterium
CATGAAGTGTCCGACACCGTTCACAAGCAGCTGCGTGGAGTCCGCGGCGTGGCCATGACCAGGCTGGCGTTCGTGTCCGACCGCGTCCGGGAATCGCTGCTGGGCACCGTCGAGAAACGTGCGGCCAAGGAGATCTGGGTGGCCGACTACGACGGCGCCAACGAAGTTCGCATCACGAATTCACGGGATCTGAACCTGAACCCGTCGTGGTCGTCGGACGGGCGGGCGATCGCCTACTCGGCGCTGCGGAGCAACAGCGCCTACGACATCCTGATGTCCTTCATCACGACCGGCGTGCTTCGGAACGTCACCAAGGGACTGTTCGCTCAGAACGGCGGGGCATCGCTTCCGGTCGTGTCGCCTGATGGGCGGCAGATCGTGTTCCACGCGACACCGGACAAGGCGAATGCACCGGACCTGTTCGTGATCAACGTCGAGGGTGGCGCCCCTCGGCGTCTGACCACGCATCCGGACGCCGACACGACGCCGACCTGGTCGCCGGACGGCAAGCAGATTGCGTTTACGTCGGACCGAACGGGACGGCCCCAGATCTACATCATGAACGCCGACGGCTCCGGAGTACGGCGTCTGCCAATCCCGGATGGTGAAGCCGATCGCGCCACGTGGTCTCCGGCTCCGTACAACGAGATCGCGTACACGGCGCGAAACGGTCCCGGCTACGACATCAAGGTTCACGACCTGGCAACGGGACAGACGAGACAGCTGACATTCGGCGAGGGGACGAACGAGAGTCCGGCATATGCCCCCAGCGGACGTCATATTTCTTTCTCGTCCACGCGCAATGGCTTCGTCCAGATTTTCACGATTGGCCGCGATGGCAAAGGCCTGCGGCAAGTGACCCGCACTGGCAACAACCAGACTCCCGACTGGTCGAACTGACCTGGAGATCAGATGCGAACTATCTTGAGACCCCGCTTCACACTCATCCTGCTGGTACTGCTGCTCGGTGCGGCCGGGTGCGCGAAACGCCAGACGCCGGTGGCCAACGCTCCAGCGCCTCCACCGCCCAACAACACGGTCGCCACGCCTCCTCAGGTTCAGGCGCCGCAGCGTGTCGCCGAACTGCCGGTTCCGCCGCAGCCCGCACTGTCGGAGGACTCTGTTGGCAGCAAGACGCTTGACGAACTGAACCGGAACTCGCCGTTCAAGCCGGTGTTCTTCTCAGTCGACAGCGCCGATCTGGACGACCTGGGCCGGCAGGTGGCGACAGCGAACGCCGAGGTGATCCGGAAGAATCCGAGCTGGGTCATTACGATAGAAGGCCACTGCGATGAGCGCGGGACGGCCGAGTACAACCTGGCCCTGGGCGACCGCCGCGCGATTGCCGTCAAAACATTCCTCGTCTCGCTCGGGATCCCGCCCGATCGGATCCGCACGATCAGCTACGGCAAGGAATTCCCATTCGATCCCGGCAAGAGCGACGACGCATTTTCGAAGAACCGCCGGGGCCACTTTGTGATTACATCGAACTGATATGAGAAAGATCGCTCTCCTTGCCGTCATTGCCGGGCTGGCGTCCTCGCCGGCTTCCGCGCAGAATCGCGAGCATCTGCAGATGGCCGCGGAGCTTCGCATCCTGCAGCAGCAGAACCAGGAACTGGCGGCCGCGCTGACGCAGGCGATCCAGCTGCTGAACGAGACGTCGAAGGCGTTGAACAGCCGCATCGATCAGACGAATGAGCTGATGCGCAAGGGGTTCGCCGATCAGGGGACGACGCTCAACACGGCCGCGGGCGACGCCCGCAAGACGCTGGCGCAGACGCAGGATCTCGCGACGAGGCTTGGCGAACTGAAGGAAGAGGTCACGTCGCTGCGGACATCGTTGCCCGCCATGATTTCGCGGCTGGCCTCGGCGAATGCCGCTGCGGCAGCGACAGACCCTGACGCCGGCCTGGTGGCCGCGCCGCCGGCCACAGGTGCAGCACCATCAGCCTCGGATCTCTCACCCCAGCGGATGTACGAGGCTGCATTCAACGACTACGCTGCCGGCTTGTACACGCAGGCCATCGCCGGGTTTACCGAGTTCCTGAAGACGTATCCCACGTCGGCCCGCGCGCCGCAGGCGCAGTTCCAGATCGGCGAGTCCGAGCTGGCGCAGAGCCGCTTCGAGCAGGCCGTCGCCGCATACAGTCTGGTCATTCAGAACCACCCGAAAAGCGATCAGGTGCCCTGGGCGTACTACAGACGCGGGCTGGCGCAGCGTGCGCTGCGGCAGGTGCCCGCTGCGCGAGCGTCGTTCGAGACGGTGGTCAAGCAGTTTCCCGAGTCGGAGCCGGCCGTGCTGGCCCTGAGCCAGCTTCAGAGCCTCGACACACCCTCCGCGCCGGCAACGCCGCCTCGCAGGCCGTGACCTGTCCTGTCACGTCATCGCTGTAAAACAAATAGGCCGACCGTTCCGGCACCGCTATGCTATGGCGCACTCGCCATAGCCTCGGCGTCAGTCCGGGCAGGTTGGTGTTTATGAGCGCGGCGACAGCAACTGTCACCGCAGGGGTCTCAACGGAGGCCCGAAGGAGAGCATCGTGGGAAGCGTGAACAAAGTGATTCTCGTAGGCAACCTCGGACGCGACGCCGAGCTTCGCTACACACCGGGCGGCGCGGCGGTGGCCACGCTCAATCTGGCCACAACGGAGGTCTGGAACGACAAGAACCAGCAGCGGCAGGAAAAGACCGAATGGCATCGCGTGGTGCTGTGGGGCAAGCAGGCGGAGTCGCTGCAGGAGTACCTGACAAAGGGCAAGCAGATTTACGTCGAAGGCCGTCTGCAGACTCGCCAGTGGGACGACAAGGACGGCAACAAGCGCTACACCACTGAGATCAAGGCCGACCGCGTGACGCTGCTCGGGGGCGGCGGTGGCGGCCGCGGCGGCGGGATGGACCGTGGTGGCTCTCAGCCGGCAGGCGGCGGTCCGGACGAACCGCCGATGGAACCGATCACCGACGACGACATTCCTTTCTGAGTCTCGACAACTCCCTGCGACCAACGCCCAACTTCCAATCATGCTCGTTTGGGAGTTGGGTTGCTGGTAGTTGGGAGGTTCTTAAGTCCCTTCTCTCCCGTAGCGATCCTCCAACCTGACAACATCGTCGAGCTCGGGTGTCGACGCCTCGAGCACGTCGCAGTCTTCGATCGCCGTCATACGGTGCACGGTCTTCGGAAGCACGTGGATGGAGTCGCCCGGTTTCATTTCGACCTTCTTCAACTGGCCGTCGACCTCGATCTCGTACAACAGCTTGCCGGAGTGGAGGTAGATCGTCTCCTCCTTGCGGTTGTGATACTGGAGGCTGAGCGCGTGCCCAGCGGTGATGTGCAGAATCTTCCCGACGTAGCGCTCGGTCTTCGCCCAATGAAGCTCGTATCCCCACGGCTTCTCGACTCGTGTGACGATGTTGTTCATGCGTTAGCCCTCGCTGCCCACTTCGTTCTTTGCGACCTCGTCACCGAGATACTGCTCGATTTCTTCGACCGTTCCGAGCGTCAGCACCCGCGCGGCCACCCGCATCATCTGTCGCGCGCTCGTCTCCTTCACGACGCGTCGTGCCATCGGAATGGCGCCAGGCGTCATGCTGAACTCGCGAAGACCGCAGCCGATCAGCAGCTTCAGCAGCAATGGATCGGCCGCCATCTCGCCGCAGAGAGACAACGGGATGCCTTCGCGCGACGCAGCACGACGCACGTGACGAAGCAGACGAAGAACCGCCGGATGCAGCGGCTCGTACCGATTCGACACGCGGTCGTCCGTGCGATCCACCGCGAGTGTGTACTGAATGAGGTCGTTCGTGCCGATCGTGAAGAAGTCCGCTTCCTTCGCCAGGAGTGACGCGGTGAACGCCGCTGACGGGACTTCGATCATGATCCCCACCGGCACATCCGGGACGGTCACACCGCGCGACGTGAGCTCTTCCTGCGCCTCGAGCAGCAGACTCTTCGCGTCACGAACCTCCTGCACCGACGACACGAATGGGAACATGATCCGCAGCGGACCATGCGCCGCCGCGCGCAGCAACGCACGCAGCTGCGTCTTGAAGATGCGCGGCTGCGCGAGACCAAAGCGAACGCCGCGGAGCCCCGCGTGGCCGCTGCGCTGCGGCTCCGGGAACCAACGCGCATCGAGAGCCGCATCGACGAGCGGTCGCGCGAGCTGACGCTCGTCCACGTCGAACGTGCGGATGGTGACCGGGCGCCCCGCCATCCGTTCCACGAGCTGGCGATAGACGTGGTACTGCTCCTCCTCGGCCGCCATGTCTGGCGGTCCGCCGACGAGCATGAACTCGGATCGATACAGGCCGATGCCTTCGGCCCCCGCACTCAGCGCACTCGGCACATCGTCGGACCGCTCGATGTTGGCCTGGAGGACGATCGACACGCCGTCGCTCGTTTGCAGGGGTCCGTCCTCCGCGTGCGCGATCGCCGCCACCCGGTGAAGTGAAGAGCGGCCTTCTGCTTCCTGCCACAGCGCCGGCGTCGGATCGATGACGACTTCACCAGTCTCGCCGTCGATGATCACTGATGCGCCGGGAGGCACCCGCCTGCTGACGTCGTGCAGACCAACCACGGCCGGCACACCCAGCGATCGCGCGAGGATCGCGGTGTGATACGTGCGGCTTCCGGCGTCTGTCACGAACCCCTTGATTCGTGTCCAATCGAGCTGTGCGACAACCGACGGAGTCAACTCGTCCGCAATGAGCACGCATGGCGCATCGAGATCCTGCAGACGATCGCGAGCCCCGCCCTTTTCGTCGCGCAGATTCATGCGCAGGCGTCCGGCGACGTCGTGCAGGTCGCCTTTACGCTCGTGGAGGTACGGATCGTCAACGTCGTCGAAGACCGCGGCGGCTTCGTCGAGCGCGCGCTGCACCGCCCACTCGGCGTTGACCCGCTCGTTGCGAACGACGGCGGCAGCCCGTCCCACGAGAATCGGATCGTCGAGCATCAGCAGCTGCGCGTCGAAGATGGCCGCGAGATCGGCGCCGCGTGCCGCCGCGATCCGCCGGCGGATCTGCTCGAGCTGCGCCCGCGATCGTTGCCGGGCCCGCTCGAGGGCGGAGAGCTCACGCGCTACACCATCAGGGCCCACAGGAAAACGCAGCACCTGCGTTCGTTGAATAGCGACGAGCGCGGGGCCAACGGCGACGCCGGGTGACACGCCGATACCGTTCAGGCGTTCCACGATTCCTCACCAAATCCAGATGTGACGAGCTCGACCAGCGCCTCGACGGCGCGGTCCTCGTCCGGCCCTTCTGCGATCACCGTCAGCGTCGTGCCGCGGGACGCAGCCAATAACAGAATTCCCATGATGCTCTTTCCATCCATGACCTTCGAGTCACGTCCGACGCGGATCCGAGATTCGAATCGCGTCGCGAGATGAACGAACCGCGCCGCGGCTCGCGCGTGGAGCCCGAGCTGATTCACGACGGTCACAGAACGAGTTGTCACACTACGTCTTCTCTCCGTGCAGGAGATCGGACGCCACCCAGATGGCATTGCGCCCCTGCTCTCGAATGTCGCGTGCGATGTTCAACAGGTCTCCCTGCTCCAGCTGATTCGCGAGCTTGATCAACATCGGCAAATTCACGCCGGTGATGACTTCAAGCTTGCCTTGGACGAGAAACGTCATCGCCAGATTCGACGGCGTGCCGCCGAACATGTCGGTAAGAATCAGGACGCCCGATCCCTTATCCACACGCACGACCGCCTGCTCGATCTC
>DATLLQ010000192.1:0-137823 GCA_035537775.1 Vicinamibacterales bacterium
GCGGCGTCCGGCTTCGTCTCAGTGAGGATCTCGGTGATGGCGCGGCGGTCGGCCGGGGTGAGCCCGGCGTAGCGCGCGTCACGCTCTGCACCCGACAGAATCTCCCACAGCCGCGCGTAGACCGCCTGCTTCGCGCGATCCGGCAGGCCGTCAAACGGCTCCGAATAAATCAGGTAGCTGCACGGGTAACGGAGGAGCCGTGTGTTCAGGTCCAGTTCGCGCAGCGAGCGGCCGCGGCTGTCACGAGGTCCCTGTGACGCGAAGATCTCGGCAAACCGCGTCGTCCCGGTGATCGGCCCCGGCAGCGGCGACTCGTCCACGAAGAGGAGATAGTCCACGAGCTCCGCGGCGGCCTGATCCACCGTGCGGCCTGCCTCTTTCCCGCCGATGCGCGCTTCCCATCCGACACGAGTGAAGAGGTTGAGCATCTTGGCCTGATGCTCGATGGCCAGCAGCGCGACGAGGTCGCTGTTCAGCGAGAGATAGCCAGCCGGGTCGAAGCGCCCTTCGATGCTGGTGGTGTGCACTGATTGCGGCGTGATCATCGCGGCCAGATCGGTGGGATCGGTCGCGACCGCATTCCCCATGTGACGGGTCGCCTTGTGCGTGCCGGTCACGAACCATCCACCCCAGCGGATCTCGAACGGCGTGCGGTGGTCCGTCGTATACGCCGGCCCGTACATCGTCGTCCCGTCGACGCCGGGGAACACGCTGCCGATGAACATGCCGGGCACATAGTGCGTGGCCTCGGAGGCGTGGCAGGAGACGCACGCGTCGTTGCGCTCGAAGACCGGCTTGTCGCTCGTCTGCGACAGCGTGTAGAAGACGGCGCCCTGTCTGGGATCCTGTCCGACGAACTCGAGGACCTCGCCGCCGCGAACCCAGCCGACCGAGACGGTGTCGGTGAAATAGATGGCGCGGGGATTCTTCGGACCGATTTTCGGCGCCTGGAAACTGGTCTTCGAGAAGACCAGCAGCTGCGACTCGACAGGCACCTTGAGAGCGTCGAGAACGGCCTGCAGATAGCCGGACTGTCCGCGCCGCTCCAGTGAGACTTCGCCGCTCTTCAGGCGCTCGTTGAGACGGGCGATCGGATCCTGCGACGGCGTGCTGTCGTACTTGATCGCCTGGTGGTTCCGAAGAAGGGTTGGATGCTGGAGCTGTCCGGTGACGGCGGCCACCGAGCCGAGCCACACCGCGATCGCAATGAGATATCCCCTGGTCCGCATGGTTGTATTGGAAAGCGCGGGTCGCAAGATGCGATCCCAATCGTATGGGACGGAATCGGCCCGATCAATCGGGTCTGGAGTGGATGCTGTCGAAAGCGCGTGAACTAGTTCGCGGCCGCTGCGGGTTTTTCCCCAGCAGGTGCCGCCGCCCGAATCGCCGCGGGCGACTCCGGAATCGCTTTCAGCAGAAATGCGCGCCGCTCGGCCAGGAAGCTCTTGAGTGCGCCCGTTTCCGAGATACCGGCCTCGAAGCCCGCCACGTCGTACAGCTTGCGCGTGTCGAGCCTGACCTCCTCGGCGATCAGCGCGTGGCTGGCCTTGAGCATTGGGGCGATCGCGTTCCAGTCGAGCCACTTGACGGCGATTTCTCGGACATAGCCGAGATACTTCTGGCGCAGCGCCGGAACCGCGAGCAACCTCGAACGGAGCGGCTTGCCCGGATCATTGATCGAGACCAGGGGATCGAGCTGCGCGCCTCCGCCGCCGAATCCGAACCCGCCGCGCCCGCCCTCGCCGCCGAGCCCTTCGTTGACGTCGTGCGGGATGATGTGGAACTTCCCGTCGGGGTCGCGATAGAAGCTGTAGTCGCTGGCCCGCGTCCAGTACCCATCGCTGTTGACGAGAGCGACCTCCACGGCGAGGAACCGCAACGCGCTGTCGATGTCGAGGAGCGGTGAGAGCGCTGCTTCAAGCTTGTCAGGCGGCGTCTGGTTCAGCGCCTTCGTGACCTGTATCAGCGCCTTCCACGACTCGTCATCGTCCTTGGTCTTGATCTCGTAGATGTACTTGTATTCGTCTGGATCCTCGCCCAGATACTCGAGTCCGGCGCGTCCGCCCGGCATCCCCGGGGCCTTCCAGCGGGCGCCCTTGGTCGTCTTGAAGTTGTCTCGCAGCAGGTCGCCGTTGAACTGCTGGGCGTTCAGATAGATTCCCCAGCTCTCACCGTTGATGACAACGCGCATGAAGTTCATCTTCGGCGTGGGAAGGTACTGCTGCGCGATGTACGTGTAGAGGAACGCCCGGAGGAAGGTCGGATCGTTGTTCGCGTTGAGCAGGTTGAACGTGCGATAGCCGCCGAGCGTCTGGTCGTCGATCGCGAAGTCCGTCGAGATGTTCAGCGAGCGCTTCAGCCCCTCCGGCACCATCCCGAACGATGACGCGCCGCGGAAATGCACGCCGACGTCCTTATAGGTCCGGCCGTCCACGATCATCGTGGCCGGAACCTCGACGTCGGTGTTGTGGAATGCCGCGAGCTCCGCCTCCCAGTCCGCGTCCTCGAACTGCAGGAAGATCGTGCGCAGCGTGCCGATGTCGTAGATGGGCGTCGTGGGGTAGGGCCGGACATCCGCGGGCGCGAGCGTGCGTCCCGGTTGTCCTGCAGCGGCGCCGCCGCCAAACCGGAATCCGCGGCGCATGCCGAACTGACCGCCGCCGGCGGACGATCGAGCTGCGTCACGCTCGGCACGGTTCAGGCGTCCGTTACCGTCCTTGTCGAACTGCGCGACGAGCTGCTGCTCCGAGTTCGCGCCGCCGCCAAATCCGAATCCCCCCTGCCGCGGCATTGCAGCCACGCGGCGGGGCTTCGAGAGCCGGTCTTCACGCTGCGCATGACCGAGCGACCCGAGCAGCCCCGCGAGGGTGATGGCGCCGAGAACGATGGTGACAGTCCGGATGCTCATGATCTCCTCGCCTCAGTCGTCATCGTCGTCGACCAGCCGGGTCAGATTCACGCTCTGCACACCCTCGACCGTGTTGAGTGCCCGAAGCAGAGCATCAGCGGCGGCACTGTTGCGAAGTGACGCTCGAAACGTCGCGTCCACCGCAAGTCCCTGCCGTGCTGTTGAAAGCGACATCAGCCGGCGGTCGGTCGCGTGCACGTCGAGCACCGGTCCAACGACGACCTGAGGATCATGACCGATTCCGACGCGGACCTGAAGTTCAAACGCCTCGCCTTCAGTCGAGCTGGAGGTCGGCAGCGCGATCGTGTCTCGCGAATTCATGGCGAACGCCGCAACGGAGACGACGGTGATGCCTGCCACTGCGAGCCAGGGATAGCCGGCTCCGACCGCCATGCCGACGCCGACGGAGAAGATCACGAAGGCCGTGTCCTGCGTGTCGCGGACGACCGTGCGGAAACGGACGATCGAGAGCGCGCCGACGAGGCTGAACGCGCGCGCCACGTTGTCGCCGATCACCTGCGTGACCATGGCGATCAGGATCGAGAGCAGCACCAGCGTTGCGGAGAACGACGGAGCGACTTCAGATGGCGGGCGGGTGAAGCGATAGACCAGCGCGACGAGGCCGCCAAGCAGCAGGGCGGCGACGAGTCGCACGAGAACGGTAAGCGGCGGGACGGCCTGGAAGTCTACGAGCGACTGGCTGAACGCCTCAGGCATGGAGCGTGGTCGGCGCCCCTTCCTCGGGCGCGAGCGACGCGATGCCGAGGGCGTCAGCGGCCACGCGGTACTTCGACGCTCGTCCAGGACTGAGCGCGAACGTATCGGCGAGCTCCTTGAACACTGCCGGCATCGACCCGCGGTACTTCAACTCGAGGATCATATGCCCGGGAAGTAACGAAGCCGGTCCCGGACCGTCGATCGCGAATGCGTCGGCGGGGGAGGCGGAGAGCGAGTAATCAAGCGTCATCCGCATTCGGCCCTCTTGCGTGGTGGCCAGCCGTGCGGTGCGCAGGTAGGACACCCGGCAGACCGGTTCCAGCTGCCGGACGCTCACGCGCCGCCGGAACCACGTCGTGGTGTCGAGATCTTCGAGGTCGCGCGCTTTCAGCAGGTGCAGGGTATCGATCGGGATGTCGGTACGCCGTTTGGCCAGTCGCGAGGCCGTTCGCAGCTTGCGCTCGAGGAACACGCGCGGCTCGTCGCCATAGCGGCGGACCCGGTACTTGCTGCGGCCGTACGAACCGCGCCGATGAAAGACATCCCGTTCCGACGTGTCCAGATATAGCGTCGAGACGCGATATTCATCGCCGTGAGGACCAGTACCATGGGGATCGGGCTCGAGCCGCCCGCGCGCCCACTCCTGTACCTGGATTCCGGTGGCCTCGGTCAGCAGAAACTTGATTTCGGCCGTGTACCCGTTCTCGCCGCCCATGGATGTAACGCTAGAGTAACTCAGCTATGACGAATTGGTCAGGCCCGGGGTAGTTTTTTCATCGAATTGCCACGAGCCCGGCTGTTCTAGCCCGTCCGGGCGGGCTCCCAGCGCAGTCCGAGGGTGATGATCCGATCGAGCAGCCGCTCGTACGCAAGGCCAGTGACTTCCGCGGATTCCGCGAAATCTTCCCCGTACGCCAGGTTGGGATTCGGGTTGGCTTCCAGCACGTACATCCGCCCCTCTTCGTCCATCCGGATGTCGATGCGGGCGTAACCGTTGAGGTCCAGGGCGCGATACGTGCGCCTGGCCACGCGTTGCATCTGTTCGGCGTGAACGGGATCGACGCGAGCCCGGTCCGTCATGATGCCGTGCTTCTTCTGGTACTGGGTGCTCCATTTCACCCGTTCGGTGGCGATCTTCCAGCGGTTGTCGGGCATCTTGTCGAACGACATCTCCCACACGGGAAAGACGTCGAGGCGCTCGTTCCCGAGCACGCCGACATAGAGCTCGCGCCCGTCGACGAACTGCTCGACGATCGCGGCGGTCCCGAGCTTTTCGTGGATGAAGCTCACCCGGCGGGCAAGCTGCTCATGATTCTCGACCACCGACGCCTGCGAGATGCCCGCCGACGCCTCGAAGAACAACGACTTGACGATCATGGGAAAGGTCAGCCGCTTCGGCAGCACGGGCTTCCGCCCCGGGCGCACGACCGCAAACTCGGGCACGCGGATGCGGTGATAGGCCAGCAGCTTCTTCGACAGTGCCTTGTCGCGGGCGAGGATCAGACCGCGCGGGTTGCACCCGGTATAGGGCAGCCGCAGCAGCTCGAGATAGCTGACGACGTTCTGGTCGAACGTCGTGACGCCGGCGAACGCCTCCATCAGATTGAAGACGATATGCGGCTTGAACGCCTCCGCCGCCGCGCGGATGCCCGTCAGGTCGTCGTGGATGCCGAGGACCTTCACCTCGTGGCCCATCTCGCGCAGCGTCTCGATGACGTCGTACTCCATCTTCCACTCGGCCTCGAGAATGTCGATGCCGGTGGTGTCCTCCGGTGGGACCAGATGGTCGTGGACGAGCGCGAGAATGCGGACTCGTTTCATCGATTCAGAGAAACAGCCGATGCCCACCGCTGTGCAGGTAGTTCATCACCTGCACCGTCAGCAGCACAGTGAACTCCTGCCGTGCATGTTCCTCGGATCCGACGAGCCGCAGCTTGAGCTCGCGGCACCTGGCGATCATGTCTTCGAGCACCTGATCGATCGTGTACTGGTAGATGCCCGTCCAGCTTGCGACGACGCGGCGGACCGGACGGCGGATGCGGGCAATGAACTGCGCGGCGGTGATGTTGGGGGCGAACTCCGGCGCGTCGGAGAAGATGCGGCGCAGGTCCCGGTCGTAGAAGTTCGGGTGCTCGACGCCATAGTGGCGGCGCTTGTTGCGGTAGTGCTGCCGGAGCGTGAGCTTCACTTCCGGTAGTGCTTCAATCTCCGCGGGGTTGTTCACGCGTGGCGCCTGCTCGCGCAGCGAGCGCATCAGCGTGTCCATGTAATCGAGCTTGTGGAGCGCCTTCCAGCCTTTATAGCGCTGCGCCCACTCGCTGTTCGGCGTCAGCCAGACGGCGAACGTCTCGGCAAAATCCTCGTCGGGATGGCTCTGCGCGTACCAGGCATCGAGATGAAGCACGAAGCTCTTGCTGTAGGGCTTTGGCGTGTAGAACTCCGGGTACGCCTTCGACGGGAGGCCGAAGATCTCTCGCCGGGCGTGGCGAAGCCGCAGCCTGTAGGCGTTGTCGATGGCGTGACCCGCCTCGTGACGGAGGATCCGCATTCCCCACTCGTACTCTCCGCCCTCGGCCTCGAACATCTGCGCTTCCTCGAGCCGCTCGAGCCTGGGATGCGCCAGATAGAAGGGGACCGCGATGGCGGTGGCGCCGTCCGGCGTGAACCACTCGTCGGAGATGTAGAAATGCAGCGGAAAACGGAGGCCGCGATCGTCGAGCTCGGCGCGGAGCTGGGCGATGCGCTCCGCGATGGTGCCCTCGATGCGGAGGGGCAGGTCCGCCATCCGGAGGTCGAGCAATTCTTCGTCACTGAGTTCGGCCCAGTCCTCCCGGAGTACGCGCGCTTTGGCCATGTCTTGGTAGGCTAAGAGTGTAGGCCGGGTTCCGCGGAGCGGAGCCATGCATCGCGCACCCGGCGCTGGAGGATTAGCGGCTATGTCACACGTTCGAACCGGATTAGCTGTTGCCGTGGCCGCAGTTACGTGCATGTCTGTGCTGACAATCGGGCAGGAACGCGACCGCGCCAAGGTTCCCGACAGGCTCAAATGGAATCTGGCAGACATCTATCCGGACGACGCCGCCTGGCGGAAGCAGAAGGAGGCGATTGCCGCGGAGCTGCCGAAGATCGGCGAGTACCGCGGCAAGCTCGGGTCCTCCGCCCAGGCGCTGGCGTCGGCACTGGAGCTGACGACCCGGCTCGCCAAGGAGCTGACGCGCCTGTACGTCTACTCCAGCATGCTGGCGGACACCGACACCCGGGTCTCCGAGCCGCAGGGCATGCAACAGGAGATGCAGCAGATCTACGCGCGGCTCGGCGCTGAGGCGTCGTTCGTCGAGCCCGAGGTGCTCAAGATTGGCTCGGCCACGGTCGAGAAATTCATCGCCTCTGAGCCGCGGCTCAAGAACTACACCTTCTACCTGCGCGATATCGTCCGCCGTGCTCCTCATACGCTGAGCGACGCCGAAGAGAAGATCCTCGCCGACGCCGCGCCGCTGGCCGGATCGGCTTCGAACATCTACGGCATCCTGACGAACGCCGACTTCCCGTATCCGACGATCACGCTGAGCGACGGCAAGAGCGTGAAGGTCAGCCAGGCGGGATACAGCGAACTGCGGACGTCGAAGAACCGGGACGACCGGAAGGCGGCGATGTCGGCATTCTTCACGTCGCTGGGCGGGTTCAGCCGGACGTTCGGCACGACCATCAACTCGGAAGTGCAGAAGGTGCTCTTCTACGCCCGGGCGCGGAAGTACTCATCCAACCTCGAGGCGTCGCTGGACGGTTCGAACATTCCGGTCTCGGTGTACACGCGTCTCGTGGCCGGCGTGAATCGTCATCTGCCGACGTTCCACCGTTACCTGAAGCTGCGGAAGCGGATGATGGGGATTACCGACGACCTGCACTATTACGACCTCTACGCGCCGCTCGTCGCGTCGGTCGATCTGCGCTACACGCCTGAAGAAGCGCAGAAGCACGTGATCGCGGCGTTTGCACCGCTGGGCAAGGACTATCAGGCGGTGGTCCATCGTGCGTTCAACGAACGGTGGCTGGACTGGCAGCCGACGGAAGGGAAGCGGTCAGGCGCCTATTCCAACGGCGGTGCCTACGACGTCCATCCCTACATGCTGCTGAACTACCTCGGGCAATACAACGACGTCAGCACGCTCGCGCACGAGCTCGGGCACACGATGCACAGCTACTACTCGAACAAAACGCAGCCGTACCCCACGGCCGATTACGCGACCTTCGTTGCCGAGGTCGCATCGACGTTCAACGAGGCGCTGCTCATCGATCACATGCTGAAGGAGATCAAGGACACGCCGACGCGGCTGTCACTGCTCGGCAACTACCTCGAGAACATCAAGTCCACCGTCTTCCGCCAGACGCAGTTCGCCGAGTTCGAGCTGCGGATGCACGAGATGGCGGAAAAGGGGCAGCCGCTCACCGGCGACGCGCTGGCCAAGCTCTATCTGGACATCACGCGCCGCTACTATGGTCACGATCAGAAAGTGACCGTCGTGGACGACTACATCGCCCACGAGTGGAGCTTCGTCCCGCATTTCTATCGCGACTTCTACGTCTTCCAGTACGCGACATCGTTCACGGCTGCCGAGGCGCTGTCAGAGAAGGTCCTGGGCGGCGACCAGGCGGCGACGAAACGCTACCTGACATTCCTTGGATCAGGCGGGTCGGACTACCCGGTGAATCTGCTGAAGAGCGCCGGTGTGGACATGACCACCGACGAGCCGCTCGATCTCACCATCCGGAAGATGAACGCCGTGATGGATGAGATGGAGAAGCTGCTGGCTGCCAAGTAGTTGGTAGTTGGTAGTCTGTAGTTAGCCGGTACTAACTACCAACCAAATCACATCGCACCTCAGCAATCTGCCGAACGCGCGATTTGAAGGCCGCCGTCCAGGCCTTCAGATCGCGCTCGTCGTCGGTGCCGGCCTGAAACTGCGGAAACCGCGCGTCGGCGAACAGCCGCTCAATCTGCGCGTCTGAGATCGAGGCGAGGCGCGAGGCCGCCAGCGCGCGCCCGGCTTCGGAAATCCGGACATCCTCGAACGTCGCACCGTCGAACGGCAGCGCCCGCATGCTGATCGTGCACGTCATGCGGTCCTGCCAGACCGGCAGATCCCGCCACCGTGCCAGGTTCACTTTCGGCGGCCCGAACGACGCGCCGAGATCCTGAATCATGGCGAGTGGATGACGGCAGACGCCGTCGTGCACGTCCGTCGCGCTTTCGCTGACTGGCGTTGGTGCCTTGAGGCCGACCTCATCTATGCACACGAGCCGCTGGTTCTGAGCCTTGTTGTCCCAATGCGCGAGAAACGCGGCCATGAGACGGAAGGCGTCCACTTCACCGCGCGGCGCATCGACCATGTCCAGCTCGCGCCAGTCCCAACCCGAGAGGTCGGCGGTCTCAATCGCCGGCGCGGGAAATTTGTGTTCGACGGATACCCACTCGAAGTCCGTGTACCCGTCGTCAATCTGCTCGCGAATGAACGGCAGGTGAAGCGTCCGGCGCAGGTGGATCGCGACGAACGGGTGGCGCGGGCAGCCGTAGCACCGCAGGCGCTGCACGATTGCCACCGTGTCCGCCGCGTATCCAAGCATGCGAAGCAGCGCCGTGGCAGCGGCCTCGCCATGGATCTCCGCGTCGTGTCCGTACTTCACCTTTACCGTGTCGCCTCCGGCAAAGACGCAGTCGAATTTCGGCGTCGTTCCGGACGGCTCCGACGGCAGGTAGCGGCAGGAGGGGACCGGCGAACGCAATGGGTGCGTTGACGGAAGCCCGGGTTCCGAAAAAGAGGCGGGGACGACGTAGGTCGCACGGCGAAGTGCATCTCGCCGCAGATCTCTGGCTTCAGGACCTGAGAGCGTCAGCGGCGGGCGCGCGCGCTCCGCGAAGTCTCCGTCGGGCGGAATCGCTGGGTACTCGGCCGCGGCGAGCCACGTGGAGACGCCAACGGCTGAGACGAGGGCCGACGTAGCGGCCAACAGGCCAGGACGCACAGTCGAACTGTCAGCAAATACAGAACCAGCGGGCGTATATGGCTCAGGTCCGGGCCTGCGGCAGATACACGACAAACGTGCTGCCGCGGCCTGGTGCGCTCGCAACGACGACGCACCCGGCGGCCTCCTGCACGATCCCATGAACGGTGGCGAGCCCAAGCCCGGTGCCCGCGTCGCCCGCCTTGGTCGTGAAGAACGGGTCGAACATGCGTGCCTGCACTTCCGGTGTGAGCCCTGAGCCGGTGTCCTTGACGGTGAGCGTGCAGTAGTCGCCCTCCGGCAGACCGTGCGCGCGCGCGACCGCGCGGTCGATCGGCGCCGAGCCGGTGCGCACCGTCAGGGTGCCGCCTGCGGGCATTGCGTCGCAGGCGTTCACCACGAGGTTCATGATGACCTGTTCGATCTGCCCCGGGTCGGCGATCACGTGGCCGGCGTCCATGCCGGTGGCTGTGACGAGATCGATGTGCTCGCCCACGAGCCGCCGCAGCATCACCGCCAGACTCTCGACGATGTCGCCGAGCTTGACGGGCGCCGGATCCGCCGCCTCCTTCCGGCTGAAGACGAGCAGCTGACGGGTGAGTGCAGACGCGCTGATGGAGGCGCGCCTGATCTCTTCGGTTTCGACCCGCGCCGGATGCCCGGGCTCGAGCTGCTCGATCGCGTGATCGCTACAGCCGAGGATCACGGTCAGGACGTTGTTGAAGTCGTGCGCCACGCCGCTGGCCAGCCGGCCGATCGCCTCCAGCTTCTGCGCCCGCAGATACTCTTCACGGCGGGCGCGTGCGACCCGTTCGGTGGTGACCGCCCTGTATTGGAGGCCGATGATCACGACCAGCACGAGGGCGAGTTCCAGCACACGTGTGGCCGGCGTCTGCAGGATGGGAGGCGACAGGAGCTCCCACTGCTCGAGCACCGCGAGGGCCCCGACGGTCGCCAGGCTCACGGTCCCGGCAATGACGCCGGCGGTGGGGCCGAACAGCAGGCCGGTGAAGAACGCGAAGGCGACGTACCCGTACACACCGGGTGCCGCCGTGCCCCCGCCCCACCACGTGAGCGCGGTGAGGAGCAGCCAGATCGCCACGATCGATGCGTACGCGGCCAGCCGCGCTTTTTCATTGGGCTGGAAACGCACGAACGATCGCGGGGGAGCAGAATCATTGCCACACGGCGCGCGGTCCGGTCGTTTCTCGTTAAGTCACTGTGAGAGAGGAGGATAGGAAAGAGGCGGTGCGCGCCGCGCCGATTCGATTCGAGTCGTCAGGCCCCGACATATCGTGGGTAGCCCCGACATGTCGGGGTCAGCGAGGCTTGCGCGTGAGACCCTGCCTGGCCATGCGGCTTTCCAGCGTGCTAGGTTTCAGGCCCAGGATGTCGGCGGCGCCCGCGGTGCCGCGCACACGCCAGCCCACGGCGTCGAGCACGCTGCGAATGTGTTCGCGTTCGACGTCCTCCAGCCGCATGCTTCGGCGTGAGGCATGGCCCCTCGGCATCGGCGGCTCAATCGCGAGCCGTGGACCCGACGTCGCGATGAACGCGCGCTCGACGATATTGCGCAGCTCACGGATGTTGCCCGGCCAGCGGTAGTGCTGCAGCGCGAGCATGCGCTCCTTGGAGATCGATTCGACACGCCTGCCGAACGCCCGGGAGAACTCGTCGACGAAGGCCCACACCAGCGGAGGGATGTCCTCCGGCCGCTCGCGCAGCGCCGGAACCCTGATTGGGAACACATTCAGGCGGTAGTACAGATCTTCGCGGAACGTGCCTGCGCCGATCATTTCCTCGAGATCGCGATTCGTCGCCGCGATCACGCGAACATTGACCTGAATCGGGAGCGAGCCTCCCAGCCGCTCGATCTCACGCTCCTGCAGCGCCCGCAGCAGCTTGGCCTGCGTTTCCGGCGGCAGGTCCCCGATTTCATCGAGGAAGATCGTAGAGGCATCAGCGAGCTCGAACCGGCCGATCTGGCGTGTCACCGCACCGGTATAGGCGCCCTTCTCCCGGCCGAACAATTCGCTTTCGATCAGCGTCGCCGGAATGGCGCCGCAGTTGACCGAGATCATCGTGCGGGCGCCGCGCCGGCTCCGCTCGTGGATCGCCCTGGCGATGAGCTCTTTGCCGGTGCCGGTTTCGCCCAGCAGCAGTACCGTCGTGTCGGTCGGCGCGACCCTGTCGATCTGTTCGAGCACGCTCTGGATCGCCTGGCTCTGGCCGAGAATCTCAGACGGCCCTCGCCTGGCGATGACCTCGTCGCGCAGCTGCACGTTCTCCTGCAGGAGGCGCTCGCGCAGCCGGCCGTTCTCCTGCAGGGTGAGGCGCAGCTCGGAAGCCGTGCGCCGGCGTGCCAGGGCATTGGCAAACACCTGCGCGATCAGCCGCAGCCGGTTGACTGTGTCCGGCGGCCACGTCCGCGCCGCGCGGAGCGATCCGAACGTGAGGGCACCGATGACGCGATCGGAGACGAAGAGCGGCAGGATAGCCGTCGCTCTGGTTCCCATGCGCTGGAGGTGATCCCGATCGGGAACGCTGGCCGGGATGTCGTCGGTGCTCGTCAGGCAGACGGTCTCGCCGGCCCGGATCCTGGTCGAGATCCAGGGAAACATCGTGGCCGCGGATCCACGTTCAATCGGTGGATGAGGGAACTCGGGCCGCGACCAGAAGTGCGTGAGCACCGGAATCTGATCGTCGAATTCGAACAACGCACTTCGATCGATATCGAGTACTTCGACGAGCTGCCGCTGTGCGGCCTCGATGGCGCTGTCCACGCGATCGGAATCCAGGTTGACGAAACTGGAGGCGATATCCGCGATCAGCGTCTCGAAGGTCACGCGCTCTTCGACGCTCTTCCGCAGATCGGCATCGAGCCGTGCCCGTGACAGCGCGACGGACAGTACGTCGGCGACCGATCTGAGGCGTGCGGTCAGCGTGGCGTCCCATTGGCGCTCGACGAACGAGCCGAACCCCAGCGAACCGATCACGCGTCCCTCGACCATGAGCGGCAGGACGATGGCCGCTTTCGTTCCCGTCAGCGCGAAGTACTGACGGTCGGCAGCGTCCGGGGGCAATTCACTGACACTCGAGAACGCGTGCATCTCCCCCCTCAGGAGCTTGCTGAGGCCATACGGCATCAGCAGCGCCGCATCGAGCATGGGACTCACTGGAGGCGCGCCCGTGCGGGACCAGAAGTGGCTGAAGACCAGCGTGCGGCGCGTGTCGTCCAGCTGTGCCACCGCGCCGCGATCGGCGTCCAGGAACTCGCCGAGACGGCGGACGGTTTCCCGAATCGCGACGTCGAGCTGCTGTGCGCCGACGCTGACGAAGCGCGCGAGGAGATCGGCGATCAGCGTCTCGAATTCGAGGCGTTGCTCGAGCGTCGGGAGGGTGTCTTCGGCCGCGGGGGCCATCGAGCGAATCATATGCCCATCGCGCGCGGCGTTGGACTGTCTCTAGTGCCAGAGTACGAGTGACAGAGCGCGCGGCGCGCCTAGAGGATTCGTTTGCCGAGGGCGGACAGCGCGAGCTCCGCGGCGAACTCCGCCGTCGCGTTGCGAGTGTCGAGCGTCGGATTGACTTCGACCAGATCGAGGGCGACGAGCTGGTTCGAATCCGCAACGAGCTCCATGATGACGTGCGATTCACGGTAGTCGAGGCCGCCTCGAACGGGTGTCCCCACGCCGGGAGCCACCGCCGGGTCGCAGACGTCGAGGTCGAACGACACGTGAATGCCGCCGGTGCCGGACGAGGCGATCTCGATGGCCCGCTCCGCGATCGTCGCGATGCCCTGGCGGTCGATGTCCTTCATGGTGAAGACGTGCACGCCGGATGCGCGGATCTGGCCCTTTTCGTCTTCATCGAGGTTGCGGATGCCGACGAGCACCGTGTGCTCGGGCCGCACGCTCGGCACGCCGCCAATTGACGCGAGCTCATTCGGCTCTCCGCCGAGCAGCGCCGCCAGCGGCATTCCGTGAACGTTCCCGGACGACGTGGTCTCGGGCGTGTTCATGTCGCCGTGCGCATCCACCCAGATCAATCCGAGCGGCTTGCCGTTCAGGTGCCTGATCCAGTCCGCGCTGGCCGCAACGGATCCCGCCGCCAGGCTGTGATCGCCGCCGAGGACGAGCGGGATCGCGCCCGCCTCGAGCGACGCCAGGCAGCTCGCATGGAGCGAACGGCAGACCGCCGCGATCGGCTCGATGTACTTTTTTCGCGTGTCCGGCGCGTCTTCGGTCTCCGCGATCGGCGCCGGCAGGTTGCCCTTGTCGATCACCTGGCGTCCGAGCCGCGCGATCGCCTCGCCGAGGCCGGCGATACGTACCGCGGACGGGCCCATGTCCACGCCTCGCCGGTTGCCGCCAAGGTCGAGCGGGACGCCGATGATGTGGACGGGCTTCACTTGATCTTGTACGAGACCGACATTCCCTCACCCGACGGAGAGACGACTGTCGTGAACAGGGATGGATGGCTCTGGATCGTCTTCAGGAACGGCTCCATCTCGCTCTTCTTGTTGACGACGTTGTGGGCCGTGAAGACCGCGCCCGGGTTCATGCGCGGAAAGACCATGTCGAAGAATTTCTTGTAGTCGGGCTTCCAGGCGTCCAGGAAGACGAAGTCAAAGCTTCCCTGCAGCTTCGGGATCTCTGCAAACGCATCGCCGTGCACCACGCGCACCACATCGTCCAGCCCCGCGCGCTTGATGTTGGCGGCGGCTTCCTTCGCGCGCTGCGGGTCGTACTCGATGGCGACGACCCTGCCGCCCGATTCGCGCGCGCCGAGGCCGAGCCAGATCCCGCTGTAGCCGCTGGCCGCGCCGATTTCCACGATCGACTTGGCTCCGCGTGTGGCCACCAGCACCCGCAGGAAACGGCCGTCCTCTTCGGAGACCGCGAGCTGGCCCTTGTCCGCGGCCTTGATGCTGCGCAGGACCGACTCGATCTGTGGAGTCAGCGACGCGGACGGACGCAGCTGCGTGAAGGCGTCAGAGGATGCGATGAGAAGCACGACAAGGAGCGTGGCGGCGAAACGCATGCCGCGATTCTCCCACGAAGACGTCAGGTCCTTGCGCTCCGCAGCGCGAGAAACGTTGCGGCGCGTGCGGCGGTGTCGCGACCGTCGGCAATGCAGTCGGGGATGCCGATTGCGCGAAACCCGCTGCCGGTGACGAACATGCCGGGGATTGACGCCAGCTGCTGATCGATTGTCGCGACGCGCCGGAGGTGGCCCACTTCGTACTGGGGGCTCTGCTTCGTCCAGCGGAACAACCGGCTGAACAGCGGCTCACCGTTGATTCCCATCAAGGTCGTCAGCTCTTCAACGACAAGCGCGATGAGCTCGTCGTCGCTCGCATCGAGCCGCCGCGGGTCGCGCCCGCCACCGAGGAATCCGCGGAGCAGCACGTGACCGTCCGGCGCCCGGTGCGGCCACTTGGACGTCACCCATGTGGCCGCGAGCAGCGGGCTCCGCTCGACACGCGGCACGACGAATCCGCTGCCCAGCATCGGATGAGTGACCTGTTCGCGACGGTAGCCGAGCGCGACGGTGGCGGTCGATGCGTACGGCGTGGATTCGGCCAGCGCCGCGATGGTCGTATCGAACACGCGCAGCAGCGACGCGGCGACGTACGCGGGCACCGCGAGGATCACCGTACGCGCGTGGGCCTGGCCCGCAGACGTCTCGAGGACGTACTGCGCGTGACGATGAATGTCGGCGACGCGGGCTCCCGTGAGGACCGTCCCCGGTGCCAGTGCCCGGACGAGCGCGTCCACCAGCTCGCCCGTACCGCCCGGTAGCGACACGAAGGCTCCCTGCGGTGATGGCTTGGCTCGCATTGCCCGGAACGCGCGAATGACGCTTCCGGATTGCCGCTCGGCCTCGAGCAGACGCGGAAACAGCGCCTGCGTCGACAGCCTGTCGACGTCCCCCGCATGGATGCCGGCCAGGAGCGGTTCGGCGAGGTAATCGACGGCCTCGTGCCCGAACCGGCGCCTGACGAAGGCACCGACGGACTCGTCTTCGTCGCCGCTGCCGGCCGGCATGAAGACCTCGCACGCCATTCGCAGCCGCCCCCCGATGCTGAAGACAGACGACCGCGCAAGCGATCGGACGTCGAGCGGGAAGCCCAGGAAGGAGCCTTCCGCAATGCGATGGAGGCGATCGTCGCGAAGGATATACGCCGTACGCGGCGTCAGCGTGGAGACGAGCCGGTCGGCGATGCCCAGCTCCCGGCAGAGGGCCACGGCCGCCGGTTTCTGCACGAGCATCGAGTCGGGTCCGCCGTCGATGATCCACTCGTCGAACCGTTCGGTGGTGATGACACCGCCAGCCCGCGCGCCGGACTCGAAGACGCGAACGGCCAGGCCGCGGCGCTGCAGCTCATAGGCAGCAGCCAGTCCACTGATGCCGCCTCCGACGATCGCAACGTCCAGAAGATCGTTCACACTTCCCGGTTCTCGCTTCTCGGTTCGTGTTCGTGGTTCGCGTTCGGTTCGTGGTTCGCGTTCGGTTCGCGGTTCGTCGTTCTCGTGGTTCGTCGTTCAGGTTCGCCGACGCGACGCCGAGTGAACGTACTGCGCGAGCATCTGCACGTGCTCGACCGGCGTGGATGGCAGGATGCCGTGCCCCAGATTGAAGATGTGGCCCGGCCGCCCACCCACGCGATCCAGGACGTCGTCCGCGCGCTCGAACATTCTCGCCGTTGGGCCGAGCAGCAGCGTCGGGTCGAGATTGCCCTGCACGGAGTGGTCCTCGCCGATTCGCTCCCAGGCCTCGTCGATCGGAATCCGCCAGTCGACCCCGATCACATCGCCGCCGGCGTCGCGCAGTTCCTCGAGGATTGTCGCGGTACCGGTGCCGAAGTGAATGGTCGGCACGCGACGTCCCACGGCCTCGAAGATCCGGCGCGTGTGGGGGAGTGCGAATTCGCGGTAGTCCGCGGCATTCAGTGTGCCCACCCACGAATCGAAGACCTGCACGGCATCGACGCCCGCGTCAATCTGCGCCACGAGGTAGTCGGAGACGACGGCGGCGAACTTGCCGCACAAGCGGTGCCACGCGTCCGGATGACCGTACATGAGCGCCTTGGTTCGCGCGAAGTGGTTCGAGTGTCCGCCTTCGATCGCATAGGAGGCGAGGGTGAACGGTGCACCCGCAAACCCGATGAGCGGCACGACGCCTCCGAGCTCCCGCTGGATCTGACCGATGGCGGTCAGGACGTGCGCGAGCGACTCTCGCGGCTCGAACACTCGAAGTCTGTCGATGTCAGAGGGACCGGAGATCGGCTGCTCGATCTGCGGCCCTTCTCCCTTCACGAAGTCGAAGGGCAGGCCCATCGGCTCGAGCGGCAGCAGCAGGTCCGAGAAGAGGATCGCGGCGTCCACGTCGATACGCCGTACGGGCTGCAGGGTCACCTCGGTTGCCAGGTCGGGGATGCGGCAGATGTCGAGTAGCGAGTGCCGCTCCCGGAGGGTGCGGTACTCCGCCATGTAGCGCCCCGCCTGGCGCATGAACCACACCGGTGTCGTATCCACCGGCTCGCGCCTGCAAGCCTTCAGGAACCTCGAATCAGCCACTTACGGTTTGACCGGTACGCGGAGGAGCTCACGGGCAAGTGTCACCAGCTCCTCGATCCAGATCGGTTTGAATCGCAGCTCCGCGCCGAGGGCCTTGATCTCGTCACGCATCTCGTCCTCAAGGCCATAGTCGCCGGTGACGATGGCGACGGGCGTGGAGGCGAGCCCGGGAATCGCCCGTATGGCGCGCAGCAGCTGCAGCCCGCTGGTGAGCGGCATCCGCAGGTCCAGCACGATGACGTTCGGGTGGTGGGTCTGCGCCAGGCTCAGCCCTTCCTCCGCAGACAGCGCGGCCCACACTTCGTAGCCTTCCAGACGAAGCGTTCGCGAAAATGAGTCGGCCGTCGCCGGGTCGTCATCGACGATGAGAACCCGCGGCGCGGTCGAGCTGTCCCCGAACATCGGGCCATTGTGCCACCAACGCGCCGGAATTTGTCGGTTTCGAGGGTTTCTGGCGCCGAAGGGCGGCTGAAGCTTGTGCTATAGTCCCCCTCTTCGCCAGCTTTCTGCGGGCACTTTGCCCTGCCAGACCCCTGGATATCGTCATGTACACACGCCGGAGGTTGTGTTGAGCCCGATTCTCGTGCGGCCGGTCCGCGAGCAGCTCGAGCACGACCGCGTCATCCGCCTGCTACAGGCGAAGTACAAGCGAAAATTCGAAACCGCGATCAATCCCGGTCACGAGCAGACCGCCCCCGTCGGCGGACCGCCGCCGTGGTATCCGGATCTCGTCCTTCAGTCCTCCGAAAAGAGCCGCAAGCTCCTGGGAGTGGTCGAAGTCGAGACCACCGAATCGATCAACCACCTCGAAGCGATGTCGCAGTGGGGGGCGTTTTCGAGGCTGCGCGTGCCGTTCCATCTGTACGTCCCGGCCGGCTCGGTGGACAGCGCCCGACGTCTCTGCACCGACCTGCAGATCAGCGTCGCCGAGCTGTGGAGCTACAACGCGTTCGGCGATCAGATTCGCTTCACGCTGGTGCATCGCGCCAACTCCGAACCGGAGCCCAAGGCGGCGTCCAAGCCCGTCAAGGCAGCCGCGCCGAGGGCGGCCGCGTCGCGCACTCGCAACGTCCCCGCCGCGCGTCGTCCAGTGGCGGCCGCACCTGCACGGCGAAAAACTGCAGTTGCCGGCAAGGCCAAGTCCGCGCCGGCCCGGCGTGGGGCGGCGAAAGCCGCGCCAAAGCCGGCGTCGCGCTCGAGCAGACCACAAAAGCGCCGGTAGGCCGCTGTGCCGTTCCTGCGCGTGATTCGCGACAAGCGTGGGTACGAGACCACGTACCTCATGCACTGGTACCGCGATGGAAACCGGCAGCGATCACGCGTCCTGTATGTCTTCCGCACGCCCGGGGGCGTTCGCGTGGGGCGTGATCCGCTCGACCCGGAGGTGCTGCGGGAGATCGAAGCGCGACATCCGGAGATCGCCTTCGAGTGGAAGGCCATCCGCGAGAACCAGCAGGTCGTCGAGCCAGCGCCCGAGCAGCGCCGGCGGCGGCCACGAAGTGAGTCCGCGGAGCCGGCGGCCGCGCAGCCGGCCGAGACTGCTCAGACCGCGGCGGCGGCGCAGCCAGCAGATCGTCCCCAGCCGATTCCATCCGCGATTGAGGGAGCGACCGCTGACGAGCAGATCGCGTTCCTCGCCGAGTGGTATCCCATCCTCCGCGAGCGCATCGAAAAGCGAGTCAGCGATCAAGCGCGGCGCGAGGCGTTGATGGCGCTGGCGGAACGGCTCAATCCGTCAGCCTGGACCGACGCCGATCAGATCACCACCGGTCTGCAGCAGGCGGGCGAGGCGCTCGAGCGGCTTTCCCGGGTCTTTGCGCGGCGCCGAAGGCGCGGCCGCCGGCGTCCGTCCACGGAACCGTCAGCACCACCACCTTCGTCTGAACCATCCTGATGGACTGGCTGGCGCCACTGTTACGGCAACTCGCGGACTTTGGCAGCTGGGCGCCGGCCCTGTTCATCGGCCTCTACGTACTTGCCGCCGTCGTCCTGGCGCCGGCGTTCGTCCTCACGTTTTCCGCGGGTGCGGTGTTCGGCCTCTGGCGCGGAACGCTGCTCACGTACATTGGCGCCGTGCTCGGGGCGTCCGCGGTGTATGCGCTGGCGGCGCCGCTCGCGCGCTCACGCGTGCTTCGCTGGGTGGACCGCGACCCGCGCGTCGCGGCGACACGGCGGGCGGTGGTCAAGGACAGCGCGTGGATCATGTTCCTGCTGCGGTTGTCGCCGCTCGTCCCGTATACGCTCCTCAACTACGCGCTGGCGCTGAGCGGCGTCAGTTATCGCGATTACCTGCTTGCCTCGGTCGGCATGATTCCCGCGATCATCATGTACGCCTACTACGGGAAGGTGGCGGGTGACGTCACACGTATCGCCGCCGGTGTCGCGCCAGCGCGCGGCGTCGAGTACTACGTGCTGCTGATCGTGGGACTGATCGCGACGTTCGTGGCCACGCACATGATCAGCCGCGCGGCCAAAAAGGCGATGGCGGAGGTCGAAAGTGAGAAGTAAAACCGTGAGAAAGATTCTGTCGCTTGCCGGGATGCTCTGTGCCGCGACCGTACTGGGCGCCCAGAGCGGAGGAGAGTTGCGCGTCGCCCCGTCCGAGGTGAAGTGGCCGGCGCCTGCAGCCGGCGGGGTCGGCTCGTCGGGTGTGTCCGGGACGCAGACGGTGGTGTTGAAGGGCGATCCGTCAAAACCCGGCCTGTACACGATGCTCCTTCGCGTTGGCCCGAACACGAAGATCGAGGCGCACGCACATCCCGATGACCGCGTGGCAACCGTGATCTCCGGGACGTGGTACTTCGGCTACGGGAAGCAGTTCAATGAGTCGGCGCTCAAGGTGCTCCCGCCGGGCAGTGTGTATACCGAGCCGCCCAATGCGAATCATTTCGCGATGACACGTGGGGAAGGTGTGACCATTCAGATCACGGGAACCGGTCCGTCGGGAACGGCGTACGTCGATCCGGCGAACGATCCAAATCGGAAGAAATAGTCGTTCGGCTCGTTCACAGGAGAGTGGCTGCGTTGCGGTCGAGCAGCCACAGCGTCCGATCGCCAGCAGCCCGGAGCAGTTGCCCCGGATACGTCTTTACATCGAGCGGGGGAGCGATGGCGGCGCGGACGGCGGCGGCCTTCCTGGCACCGGAGGCGAGCACGACGATCGACTGTGAATCGAGGATCGCTTCTGGAGTGAGCGTGATTCGCCAGGCGTTGAGATGCGCCGCCCACACCGCGGCGACACGGCGTCCGGTAACGGGGAGCTCGAGCAGTTCACTCCCGGGAAAGATCGACGCGACGTGCGCGTCTTCGCCGACGCCGAGCAACATGATGTCGAAGAGGAAGGTCCGGCTGGATGCTCCGTCGGATGTCCTTCTGAAGCCGGACACCGCGGTGTCGAGAACGCGCTCGTAATCGGCAGCGGCGTCGGCGGCGGGCATTTCGCCGCGGATACGGTGGACGTGGTCCGCGGGAATCGGGATGTGGTCGAGCAGCGCTGCCCGTGCCATCCCGTAGTTGCTGTCGGGATGATCCGGTGGCACGTGCCGTTCGTCTCCCCAGAACAGGTGCACATCAGACCAGGGAATTCGATTCCGCCACGGCTGGTGGCCGTCGGCGAGATTCGCATACAGCCGGCGCGGTGTTGACCCGCCTGTCAGAGACACCAGCGCGCGCCCATGTGTGGCGACCGCGCGTTCGATCATTTCGGTCACGCGTTCAGCGGCCTGTCGCGCGAGGTCGATCTCGTCGCTGGTGACGGTCAGTTGCGCCATCGTCGATCGTCGCGCTCGAGCAGGACGTCGGCTTCAGGCGGTCCCATGCCGGCCGGCGGATACGTAGGCACAGGTCCGCGCGCACGCGGCCATTCGCGCAGAATCGGATCGACCACCTGCCAGCCTGCTTCGACCATGTCCATCCGGTGGAAGAGCGTCTGGTCTCCGGTCATGGCGTCGAACAGGAGTGTTTCGTAGCCGGTGGCCGGCTCCTGCTTGAAGTGCTTCGCGTAGCTGAAGTCCATCGTGACGGTCTCCAGCCGCTCGAGCGGTCCAGGGACCTTGGCGTCGAAGGCGAGTGAGATTCCTTCGTCCGGCTGAATCCTCAGCGTCAGCACGTTGGGATTCGTGCCGCCGACCGGCGTGTCCCGAAACAGCATGAACGGTGCGCTCTTGAACTGCACGGCAACTTCAGTGGCGCGGCGCGCAAGCTTCTTTCCGGTCCGCAAGTAGAAGGGAACGCCCGCCCAGCGCCAGTTGTCCACCTGGAGCCGCAGCGCCACGAAGGTCTCCGTGCTCGAGTCAGGCGCGACATTCGGCTCTTGTCGATATCCGACGTACTGCCCGCGGACCACATCGCGAGCCACCGAGTCGCTTGTCAGAGGCAGGACGGCGTGCAGCACCTTCACCTTCTCGTCGCGCACATCTTCCGATTTGAAGGAGATTGGCGGCTCCATCGCGACCAGCGTCAGAACCTGGAACATATGGTTCTGGACGATGTCCCTGAGCGCGCCGGCCTTGTCGTAGTAGGCGCCGCGCGATCCGATGCCGTCTTCCTCCGCGACCGTCATCTGCACGTGGTCAACGTAGCGCCGGTTCCAGACCGGCTCGAAGATGCCGTTGGCGAACCGGAACGCGAGGATGTTCTGGACGGTCTCCTTCCCGAGGTAGTGATCAATCCTGTAGATCTGCGACTCCTGGAATCCGCCGGTGAGCCGTGCATTGAGCGACTGCGCAGACGCCAGGTCATAGCCGAATGGTTTCTCAACGATGACGCGCCGCCAGCCGTCGCCCTCACGCGCAAGCCCTGACGTGGCGAGCTGATCGGCGACGGTCGCGAACAGATCCGGAGGGATGGCGAAATAGAAAAGATAGTTCGCCGGGATCGAGTAGTGGGAGCCGAGCTTCTGGAGCGTCGCGGCCAGATCCTGATACAGCGTTGCGTCGTGAAATTCCCCGGAGACGTAGTGCAGGCGCTCCTCGATCCGCGTCCAGCACGCAGGCTCCAGCGGTTCCCCTTCGGCGTCCGTGACACGCTCGCGCATCTGCTGGCGGAAACCGCCCTCGTCGATTCGCGGCCGAGCCACGCCCACGACCGCGAAACGCTCGGGCAGCAGATTCGCTTCCGCCAGGTTGTAGACCGCGGGCAGGAGCTTGCGGCGTGTCAGATCGCCGGAGGCGCCAAAGATGACGAGGACGCAGTCGTCAGCGCGGTTCGGCATGACCGCCGAATTGGGCGCGAAGCGCCGACAGCAGCTTCTCGGCGAACGTGTGGTCCCGCCGCGAGCGGAAGCGCGTGAACAGTGCCGTCGTCAGCACATCGGCGCGGACCTCCTCGTCGATGGCGGCCGCGACAGTCCAGCGCCCTTCGCCGGAATCACCCACCGATCCGGTGAATCGCTCGAGCTGCGGGTCCTCACGCAGCGCGAGTGCCGCGAGATCGAGAAGCCACGAGCTGACGACGCTGCCATGGCGCCAGACGTCGGCGATGGCAGCCAGGTCGAAGGTGTATCGGTGATCCTCCGGAAGCGAGGGGCTGTTTGCGTTGCGGAGAATGTCGAATCCTTCCGCATACGACTGCATCAAGCCGTACTCGATGCCGTTGTGGATCATCTTCACGAAATGCCCGGCGCCGGCGGGGCCGCAGTGAAGAACTCCGTTCGGAGGCGCCAGCGTCCTGAAGAGCGGCATCAATCGATCCACGGCGTTCGCGGCGCCGCCAATCATCAGGCAGTAGCCGCGCTCGAGGCCCCACACGCCTCCAGATGTGCCGACGTCCAGATACTCGATCCCGTGTGCCGCCAGCGTGCGTGCGCGGCGTACGTCGTCCTTGAAGTGTGTATTGCCTCCGTCGATCACGGTGTCGCCGGCGGCGAGCCGCGTGGCAAGCGAGTTGACGGTGTCTTCGGTGGGATCGCCGGCAGGCACCATGACCCAGATGGCTCGCGGCGCCGGTAGCTGTGCGATCAGGTCGTCGATCGACGAGGCGCCGGTAACGCCTGCGTTCGCCGCTGCGCGAACGGCGTCCGCGTTGCGATCCCAGGCGACGACCGCGTGCCCGCCCGCAGCGAGGCGGCGCGTCATGTTCCCGCCCATCCGCCCGAGGCCGACGAAGCCGATCTGCATCAGGATCGATCTTGCCTTGCCGACATCAGCGATTCGAACTCGTCCGGATGGGCCGCTCGCAGCTGGGCGTCGGTGCGCTCGAGGACTCCGTTCCTGACGAATCTCACGAGCGACTCTTCCACCGCGAACGAACCGTTCTTCCGCGTGATCGTGATTTCCTGATTCAGGTGCTGCAGTGCGTTCTTGCGGATGTGCTGGCGCGCGCCGTAGCTCACCATCAGCAGCTCCGCGACCGGGACGACGCCCCCGGTTTTCGCTGGCACCAGTGTCTGCGTGAGGATCGCGGCCAGAGCCATCGCCAGCTCCTGACGTACGGCGTTCTGCCGTTCCACCGGGAAGGCGTCCGCGATGCGCGAGACGGCAGCGGACACGTCGGTGGTGTGGACCGTTGCAAATACGAGATGTCCGGTCTCGGCCGCCGACAGCGCAATCCGCATCGTCTCCGGGTCGCGCATTTCGCCGACGACGATGACGTCGGGCGCCTGGCGGACGGCGGAACGAAGCGCAGAAGGGAAGTCCGGGGCGTCAATGCCGATTTCAACCTGCTCGATGAGACAGCGCCCGTGCGGATGTTCGTATTCGATCGGATCTTCGACGGTGATGATGTGCCGTTCGTCGCGTTCGTTGATCGCCGCCACCAGCGCGGCAAGTGTCGTCGTCTTGCCCGATCCGGTGGGCCCGCCGATCAACACGAGGCCGCGGGGCAGGGCGGCGAGCAGTCCGATGTCGTGCGAGAAATGCAGGTCGGCCAGCTTCGGAATCCGCAGCGGCAGCGCGCGGATCGACGCGGCAGCGCGGCCGCGCTCGCGATGCAGGTTCATCCGGAAGCGGCCGAGCCCCGGTCTCTTGAACGCGAGGTCCACCGCATGCCCGGCGCGATAGCGTTCCAGGAGGCGATGACTGACGGACCCGCGCACGGCATGCTCGATGTCTTCGCTGCTGAGCGGATCGCTCGAGATGCGGATCAAACGGCCCGGCGCGCGAACGATTGGAGGGGAGCCGGCCACGAGGAGCAGGTCGCTGCCTCCGTCTTCGTCGCGAACACGCTGCAGCCAGGCGTCGAGCAGCGCTGAATCCTGATCGACCAGTGCGCGGTCGTAGGAATCTCCCGCGGAGCTCCCTTCGGGACTGAGCAGGTTCAGTTCGGAGACGAGCCGATCGAGGTCGTCGAAGTCATTCACCGCGTACCTCCGGTGAACCGCCGTTCGATCGCGAGGACCTTGTCGAGCCGGCGCTGAAACCTCTCCTCGCGGGCGTAGGTCGCGCCAAGAAACGCCGTGACGATCTCCATGGCCAGCGCGCCACCGATGACGCGGGCGCCGAGACACAGGACGTTCATATCGTCGTGCTCGACTGCCTGATGAGCTGTGTAGGTGTCATGGCAGACGGCGGCCCTGATGCCTGGGAACTTATTGGCGGCAATCGACACGCCGGCGCCGCTCCCGCAGACGATGATGCCTCGATCGGCCTGGCTTCGGGTGATGGCATCGGCAACCGCCTCGGCGGAGTCCGGGTAGTCCACGGGTGCCGGTGAATCGGTCCCCAGGTCCGCCACTGTGTGCCCGAGGGCTACAAGCCGGGTTTTGAGCTCGTTTTTCAGGAGGTAACCCGCATGATCGGCCGCTAACGCAATGCGCATCGGGCTATTAGGTTACCTTGGGGCTGGCACTTCGGGCCTTGGGCCTGTCAGTTATACTTGGCGACATGCGTACAGCAGCTAAGTTCTTGACAGCAGGTGCATTCGCGCTGCTGATCGCGGCGGGAGCCCCGCCCGGTCCCGGTACTCTCCAGGCACAGGGCGCTCAGCCGGCAGCGGCTCAGCAACCGGCTACACCCACGTTCCGCGCCTCGGTCGATCTGATTACGACCGACATGATTGCGCGCAACTCGCGGACGGATCAGTTCATCGCCGACCTGAAGCCCAACGAGATCGAAATCTACGAAGACGGTGTCAAGCAGGAGATCGTCTCCTTCGTGCTGACGCACGGTGGCCGTGTCTTCAACACTCTGTCACCGCCGGCCGCTCCGGCGCAGGAGGGGATCATCCTGCCGCAGCGGCGGCCGACCAACGACGCGGCGGGCCGCATCTTCCTGATCTTCATCGACGACTTCCACCTGCAGTTCCGGGAGACGCCGCGGACGCGCGATCTGATCAAGCGGATGCTCCGCAACCTGATTCACGAAGGCGACATGTTCGGCATCGTCAGCACCGGGCATTCGTCGATCTCCGAGCAGTTGACCTACGACCGGCAGGTGCTCGAGTCGTCGATCGAGCGCATCACCGGCGGCGGCCTCACTCCAAAAGAGATCATGCAGGGGCTGTCTTCGTCGCAGGGACCCGCCGAGCTGCGCCATCGCGCGCACGTCGCGTTCTCCACGGCGTACGACCTGATGCGGAACCTCGAGAAGGTGCAGAACCGGCGGAAGGCGGTCATCTACATCAGCAGCGGATACGACTTCGATCCGTTCGTCGAAGGGCGGCTCGAAGAGCAGGCACGCCGCGCCGGCATCACGGAGAGCACGGACGAGAGCGGCAGCACCGTAGCGGCAAAGGAGCAGCTGCGCTCGAACGAGAGCTACAGGGATATTCGCTCGCAGCAGGAGCTGGCGGCCACCGACCTCATGCGCGAGCTGTGGGACCTGACGAAGGCCGCGAATCGCGCGAACGCCACGCTCTATACGATCGACCCGCGCGGCCTCGTGGCCGGTCCCGACATCGACCAGGACGTCGACACGACCGACTGGTACGCGTACGTGCGCGAGTCGCAGGACAGCCTGCGCGTGCTGGCCGAGAACACCGGCGGCATCGCCATCGTGAACCAGAACGACTTCGACAAGGGTCTGAAGCGGATCGACAACGAGACGAGCGACTACTACGTGATCGGCTACTACTCGAGCAATCCCGATCCGCTGCGCAGGACCCGGAAGCTCGAAGTTCGCACGACGAGGGAGAACGTCAGCATCCGCGCCCGCGAAACGTACTCGCTCCGGCCAAGTCCCCCGCCTCGATAGGCGTCAGAACCCGCTATTTCGCCCGCGTCGCGGCTTCGAGGCGCGGGCGAAGCGTTTCGAAGATCCGAATCACTTCAGACACCGTACGGGGCAGCCGGCTCATCTTCGGGTAGAGCCATCCGGTCTGCCGTACCAGCGAGTGGCCCGCGATGCGGCTGCAGAACAGCTGGCCGGTGCGGACTTCCGCGGCAGCTGCCTGCGACGGGATGATGCTGATGCCGAGTCCGTTGCGGACCATCGCCTTGATGATCTCGACGTTCTCGGTCTCCATGATGATCTCCGGCTCGACGCTTTCGCGGGCGAAGAACGACTCGACGAGGCGGCGCGTGATCGAGCCTGTTTCGAACAGCACGAAATCCTGCTGGTCGAGGTCGGCAGGCACAATCGACTTCTTCTTCGCCAGCGGATGAGCGGGGTAGGTGATGAGGAGCAGCTCTTCCTCGAGCACCGGCACCGACACGAGATCGGTGGCCTCGACCGGCAGCGTGATCATGCCGAGGTCGCCGGCGCCGGAACGTAGCATGGCGATCGACCGTTCGGCGCTTCCGACCGTGACTTTCAGATCCAGGTGGGGGTGCACGCGCCGCACCTCTGCGAGCAGCGCGGGAAAGACGTAGAGGCAGACGGTCATGCCGCCGACCAGCCGCATCGTTCCACTCAGCGATTCGCGCTTGTCGCTGATGCTCGAGACGGTCTCCTGGAGGTCCTGGAACACGCGGTGACTGAGCTGGAGCAGCGACTCGCCGGCCGGCGTGATCCGGATGCGGCGCCCGATCCGGTGGAAGACCGGCTCGCCAAGCTCCTCTTCGAGCAGCAGGATCTGCCGGCTGATGGCCGACTGCGAGACGTGCAGTTTTTCTCCCGCGGCGGTGAAAGAGCCGGTGTCCGCGATGGCCCGGATGATCTCCAGCTGCCGCAGATCCATGGCGTCAGGATACCTTGAGCGCGTCGCGCGTCCTCGCGATGGCTTCCTTCAAGTAGCGCTCATCCATCTCGATTCCGACGAAGCTCACCCCGAGCTGCGCGCAGGCGACGGCCGTCGACCCGAGGCCGAGGAACGGATCCGCCACCACATCCAGGCGGTCGAGGCCGTGCAGCCGAAGGCACATCTCCGGCAGTTTTGGCGGAAACGTGGCGGGATGCGGCCGATCCTTCTCGCGACTCTGAATCGTTTCGTAGGGAATGAACCAGGTGTTACCGCGGCAGCGGACGCCCGACGATGCGCCTCGCCATCGGCCGACGTTGGACTGGTCCTGATATTTCACGCCGACCGCCTGACGCTCGAGCGGCGTGGTGCCCGCCGGCGTGAAATGGAAGACGAACTCGTGGCAGTCGTGGAGGAAGCGCCGGCTGTTGATCGGCTTGTAGTGACCCACGGCCAGGTCGTCCGAGAGTCCCGCCCGGGAGCCCGCGAGCGCCTTTTCGATGGCGATCGACTTGATCCAGTGAATCGTGTTCTGGAGATGCAAGTGCGGGCGTGCGGCCTGGGCGACGTCGATCGCCGTCCACGGGTCCGTCGGCTTGGCTCCGACGTTCAGGAAGAGCGAACCGTCCGTCGTGAGTGCCCGGGCTGCCTGGCCGACCCACTCGCCGGTCCACGCCAGATAGCGTTCGCGAGGCAGCGTGTCGTCGTAGGTGTGATAGCGAATGCCCAGGTTATAAGGCGGCGACGTGACGATCGCGGACACCGCACCAGGCGCGAGCCGGCCAAGCAGCTCGACTGAGTCTCCAAGATAGAAGCGGAACGTTGCGCGACCGGACTTGAGGGTTGTGTGAGGCTTGGGGAAACGCGGCACCGCGGAGGATTGTACCGCGCACGATCACTCCCGACTTTCGACGGGGTCGGGAGTCTGCTACGACGCCTGTGAGGCGAGCGGAGTCGGTGCGGGCACCGGCTCGTGAATCGTGTGGTTGCGGCGGTGGGCGTGCGCTTCGCAGGCGCCGCCTTTCTCTTCGACGTACGACACTTCGCGGCTGGTCGCCAGCTCACGATATCGCCCGATGACGCAGCCGCATTTCAGCGTTCGGAACCCGAGGAGCCTTACCAGACTCATTGCCCTAACCCTCCGCGATCGTTGCGCAAAGCAAACGATGTACCGATAGGTGGCGATGGCGTGGCGCGTGATCTCCGGCTTCTGCCGCATTCAGATTTCCCGGTCTGAGCGAGGAAAAGGCCAGTCCCAGCCAGTATTTCAGAGGACAGCGTCACCTGCGATCCCGGGCACGTTTTGGATCCGGTTTCAAATGGTTGGACGTTTTGAGGTGTCGGTGTCACGGCGCATCGTCGCCCTCACAGCGCATGGTAGGCTCGCCCGATGCGGGCGGCAGCGCTCCTCGCGCTCATGGCGTCGGTCCTGAGCGGTATCCCCACTCAGGAGGATCGCGCTGAACGTGGTGAGCACTCGCGGACGCAGGCGGCGATCGACGTCGTCCGCAGGACCGAGACCGCGACGCTCGCAGACCAGGTGCGATTGTGTGAAGTCCCAGCACCGCCGTTCGGTGAACGGGCACGCGCCGAGGTCGTGCGGGACATGCTCGACGCGGCTGGCCTTAGGAACGTGCGCCGCGATCGCGAAGGCAACGTCGTCGGCGAGTGGCCGGGCCGATCCGCGCGTCCGCATCTGGTGCTCACGGCCCACCTCGACACCGTCTTCCCTGAAGGGACTCCGGTGAGGGTGACGCGTGAGGGCAGTCAGCTTCGAGGTCCCGGGATTGGCGATAACTGTCGAGGCCTGGCGGTGCTGGTCGCCGTCGCGCGTGCGCTGTCGGCGGCGCGCGTCCAGCCGGAGGGCTCGATCAGCTTCGCCGCAACAGTTGGCGAAGAGGGGCTCGGCAATCTTCGTGGCGTTCGTGCGCTTCTGACTACGACGCTGAAAGGACCATTCGATCGCTTTGTGGCGATTGACGGAAGCGGGAGTTCGATTACAAATGTCGGTGTCGGAAGTCGACGTTATCGCCTCAGTTTTCGTGGTTTGGGCGGCCACAGTTACAACAATTTCGGTCGCGCCAACCCGGCCCAGGCCCTGGGCCGCGCGATTGCTCTCATCTCAGAACTGCGCGTTCCGTCCTCGCCGAAGACGACCTTCACCGTCAGCCGCGTTGGTGGGGGAACGTCGGTCAATACGATCCCGGCCGAGGCATGGATGGAAGTCGATCTCCGGTCGCAGGACGAGAAGGCGCTCGAAGCGCTAGACCGCTCGGTTCACGAGATCGCGAAGCGCGCTGCCGCACTCGAAAACGCCCGGTGGAATCAGAGGGGGCCGGTCACGGTCCAGTCGCAACGAGTTGGGGACAGACCGGCCGGGCGCACAGGTCCAGAGTCGGAAATCGTTCAGGCGGCGCTGGCCGTTTCGAAGAGGCTCGGGGTGACTGCGTCACTGATTGAGGGGTCAACCGACGCGAACCTCCCGATGCAGATGAACATCCCGGCGATCGCGATCGGGGCCGGCGGCCGTGGCTTCGGCGCTCATACCCTTCAAGAGCAATTCGACAGCACCGATTCTGTGCGGGGCACGGAACGCGCGCTACTTCTCGCTCTTACGCTTAGTAGCCGCTGATCAGGTCCGGGCCTGGTCCTGGCCGGACTTGACGGCGCGAAACGTCTCGAGATCCACCGCACGCTGACGGGCGGCAGCGCCGCGGGCGCGCACGATCCGTATCCAGAAAATCGCATGCACCGGCAGAACAACGACGTAGTTGGTGAGCGTGTGAAGGTGCGGAAACGCCAGAGTCAGATTCAGGGCGGCGAGCGCGGCAAACACGACGGTAAACAGCGGGTCTATTCCGCCTCCCGGTAGTCCGGGCCCGAGGGACATCGCCGTGGTTTCCCAGGTCGGTCCATCGGGCTGGCCCTCGTAATACACCTGAAGATACCGGCCAATCCGCTCGACGCCGACGTTCAGCGCGTGAATCGCTTCGAACCCACCTATCAACACGCTCAGCGGGACAAGCCCGAGGATGGCGTTGTCCGATCCCAGGTGTAGCAGCGCAACCGTAATCGCGGTCCAGCCGATCACGGTGACCGGAAGCAGTGACATCCGGACCGTCCCTCGTGAGGCGATTGTCTGGCGCAGAACCGTGAACTCGGACTGGCTTGGGCTCATGCGTGGCACCTTTTTTGGAAAAGCAGAGCACTCTCGGCAGTTGAGGTGACGCGAAAGGATACATTACAGCTTGCGCGTTAAAGATTGTTTGCTACAATGCCGACACACGCCGTAACAAACTGTCTCATAAAGGGTTGCCTGTGATCCGAGCACGGCTGTTCAGGAACGTTCGGTCGATCTGTCTCTTCGCGGCTGTGCTGACGCTCGGTGTGCCGGAGGTTTCGGCGGCCGCCCAGACCGCCAAAAGGCCGGCGGCGACCGCAAAGAAGCCAGCCCCCAAGAAGACTTCCCGCAGTACGAGGGCAGCCCGCAGACGGGCCGAACAGGCGCGTGCGGCAGCGGCGCTCAAAGAGGCCCAGCAGCCGCGGTTCAAGCTCGACGAGTCCGGGGCGCTCGTTCCCGACCCGCGTGTCGAGGCCGCCATCATCTACAACCCTGAGACAGGCAAGGTGCTCTGGGAATCGCACGCCCAGGATCAGCGCTCGATCGCGAGCATCACGAAGGTGATGACCGCTGTAGTCTTCCTGGAGGATTCACCGGATCTTTCTCAGACCGTCACCGTGACCGCCGGGGACAGGAGAGGCGGGTCGACCACCTACCTGAGGGCTGGCGACAAGGTCACCAAGGAAGACCTGCTGCACCTGATGCTGATCGCGTCCGACAACGTCGCAGCGCGCGTGCTTGCACGGACCTCGTCCTACGGCGCCGAGGGTTTCATCGCGCGCATGAACCAGAAGGCTCTCGACCTCGGTCTCGGCAGCACGAAGTACGCAGACACGTCTGGCCTGCTCTCAGCGAACGTGTCGTCCGCCTACGACATGGCGCGGCTCATTACGTTCGTCTCCTCCGTGCCGCAGATCTCCCACGTGATGCAGAAGCAGGAGTACACGGCCACCGCCGTGGCTGGCACTTCGCGCCGTCGGCAGATCAACATCCACTCGACGAACCAGCTGGTCCGGCAGGGTGACGTAGACGTCCAGGCAGGGAAGACCGGGTTTATCCGCAGCGCGGGCTATTGCCTCGCCACGCTGCTGCGGCTGCCGCAGGGCGGTCCGCAGGTGGCGGTCGTCGTGCTCGGTGCGAAATCGAACGCGGGCCGTTTCTGGGAAACGCGCCACTTGTTCAACTGGCTTTCGACGAAAGCGCAGGATCTCGTCGGCGGCGCGCCCCAACCGGCGGCCGCGAACTAGGAATAACCGCGCTGTATCGCTGCCGCGTCCAGCGGCAGCGTTGCCACCGTATCAACCATCGGCATCACCGGTCGAGTTGCGCGACGGCCGTCGTACGCCTTCAGGTAACGACGGCAGACGTCGCACGCGTACACGCGATACTGCCCATCGGGGGTCGCGAACGACGTGATGCGCGAACGCTCGGCGTTGCGGCAGTACGGGCAGGTGAGCGGCTCGAACTTCCACCGCAGCGTGCACCGGCCGCAAATCAGGTGACGCTCCGCGGCCGGGGTGATGACCGCGAAATCCGGTTCGCCGCCGCACAGCCCGCAGTATGGATGCGTCCATTCCCGCAGCTCTTCCCGTTGCTGAAGGACCTCGGCGCAGCGCGAGAGGTAGGGCCTCATCGCAAGACCCAGAACCTGATCGGCAACCGGATCCTCGGGAGGATCTGACGCGGCAATCGGGTTCGCTCCCACCGAGGCCACTGCGTGCGACTCGGCGGCGCGGCGGTACCAGTCCGACACGGAGGCAAGAAGCTTCATGTCGCGGCCGAGCGTCTGCACGCGGTGGTAATCGGCATCATCAACGGCGCCGTGACGTCTGAGGATGTCGACCGCCTGACGCACCAGCAGCCGCAGATCAGTCAGATCCAGCGGGATGTCCTCGAAACGGAGGAGCGGCCGCGCTTCGGCAGCGTGTCGTTTCAGGATGTCGGTGCTGATGCCGAGGGAGGGGAGAGGCACACGGCCCTGGACGCGGCGATACAACTCCACGAGCTCGAGGTGCATATCGACGGCATCGGCGAGCTCAGGTTGGCTTTCCTTGATCGCGCGCAGCGCCGCCGCTTCCCGTGATACCGACCGCGCCGGCCTGGGCGAAGGCCCGCCCTGTTCTGTCACGAGTGGATCATAGATCCTGTTCACGTTCGGTGAGACGGTTGCGGCTGCGGTAAGGTTTTGTGCGATGCGAGTCCTGATGGTCGCCTCGGAGGGGGTGCCCTTTGCCAAGACCGGAGGGCTGGCGGACGTCATCGGTGCTTTGCCCAAGGCGCTGGCCAGGCTCGGTCATGAGGTGGACCTTGTCATGCCGCGCTACCGCGGCATCACGGCTGGCAGGGCCGAACAGACACTGGAAGTCGCGCTGGGCGGGCTCGTCTCGAACGCAACCTGTTATGTGACTTCCGGCGAGGGAGTCCGGACGATCTTCATCGACCACCCGGGTTACTTCGACCGCGCCTATCTGTACGGCGCCCCGGGTCACGATTATCTGGACAACCCGGAACGGTTTGCGTTTCTCTGCCAGGCCGCCCTCGACTGGGCGGTTGAGTCCGGCAGGTCTCATGACGTCGTGCACGCACACGACTGGCAGACAGGCCTCGTTCCGGTGCTTCTGGCACAGATGCTCAGGACGCGAAGCGGATTACGCCGCCTTCCGGTCGTGTTTACGATCCACAACCTCGCGTATCAAGGCATCTTTGACGCCAGCTGGCTGCCGCATCTTGGTCTCGGCTGGAGCCTGATGCGCATGGACGCGATGGAGTACTGGGGCCGAATCAGCTATCTGAAAGCCGGGATCGTCTTCAGCCGGTTGATTACCACCGTCAGCCCCCGATACGCGCAGGAGATTCAGACATCCGAACTCGGATTCGGCTTCGACGGAATCCTCAGGGAGCGCGCCGGGGATTTGGTCGGCATCCTGAACGGGATCGACTACGATCAGTGGGATCCGGCACGCGATCCGAACATCCCAGTGCCGTACAGCGCATCAGACCTCACGGGAAAGCAGGCGGCCAGGCGGGCTCTGCTGCAGCGGTATCAGCTCCCGGTATCCGAGGAGTCGCTGTCGCGGCCGATTGTGGGCATCATCGCGCGGATGGTCGATCAGAAGGGTTTCGACCTTCTCGGCGAGATTGCCGACGAGCTGCCGCGCCTGGGAGGGACGTTCGTACTGCTGGGTTCCGGAGAACGTCGGTACGAGGATCAGTGGCTGGGGCTGGCGGCGCGTCATCCCGAGCACGTCGCGGTGCATATTGGCTTCGATGAGGCCCTGGCGCATCTCATCGAAGCTGGTGCCGACATGTTCCTGATGCCGTCGAGGTTTGAGCCGTGCGGGCTGAATCAGATGTACAGCCTCAGATACGGCACGGCCCCGGTGGTGCACGCGACTGGCGGGCTCGTCGATACGGTCCAGAACTTCGACGCGGCCAGCGGGGCCGGAACCGGGTTCTCGTTTGACGAGTATTCGCCGCAGGCGCTCGTCGGCACCCTGCGGTGGGCATTGGGCGTCTTTAAGGATCAGCAGGCCTGGCGGCATCTTCAGGCGGCTGGTATGCAGCAGGATTTCTCATGGGACGCCTCGGCGCGGCGTTACGCCGAGGTCTACGAGCGCGCGCGGACGTCGCGCGTATGGGCGTGAAGCGGAGCGAAGGACAAGATGGCATCCGAAAACGTGAAGACGTTTACTGACAGCAACTTCGAAGAAGAAACCAAGCAGGGCGTCGTGCTCGTGGACTTCTGGGCGGAGTGGTGCGGACCCTGCCGCCGTATCGCGCCCATCGTCGAGCAGCTCGCGTCCGAATACGCCGGCCGCGCCACCATCGGCAAGATGAACGTCGACGAGAATCCGAACGTGCCGACCAGCCGGTTCCACGTGCGCGGGATCCCGACGCTCGTCGTGCTCAAGAACGGACAGCACGTCGACACGATCGTCGGCTTGGTCCCCAAGGAAGACATCGTCAACGCGATCGAGCGTCATCTTTGATGACCACTCCGCACAAGGCCGACCGAGAAGTCGTCATCATCGGTTCAGGCCCTGCCGGCCTGACGGCAGCTCTGTATGCGGCGCGGGCCAATCTTCACCCGCTCCTCGTCGAAGGGCTCGAGGCGGGCGGCCAGCTGATGATGACCACGATGGTGGAGAACTGGCCGGGATTCCGCGACGGGATCATGGGGCCTGACCTGATGGGGGAGATGCGCGCCCAGGCCGAGCGGTTCGGGACCGAGATCCTCCAGGGCAATGTCACCAGCGTCGATCTCAAGCATCGCCCGTTCACGATCATGCTCGAAGGCGGCCGCCGCATCACCACGACGGCGCTGATCATCGCGACCGGTGCATCGGCAAAATGGCTGGACATCGGCGCCGATCGAAAGCTCTCCGGGCGCGGCGTCTCCACGTGCGCGACATGCGACGGGTACTTCTTCCGCGGCAAGCCGATCGCGGTCGTCGGCGGTGGCGACTCGGCGATGGAGGAGGCGATCTATCTGACCAAGTTCGCGTCGAAGGTCACGGTCGTGCATCGCCGCGACACGCTGCGCGCGTCGAAGATCATGCAGGACAAAGCCTTCAAGAATCCGAAGATCGAGTTCATCTGGGATTCCGAGGTGATCGATGTCGCGGATCTCGACAAGGGCGAGGTGACCAGCATCCGGCTGCGGAACCTCAATACCGGCGAGACGAGCACCCTGCCGGTGGATGGCGTGTTCATCGCCATCGGGCACACCCCGAACACGTCGCTCTTCAAGGGGCAGATCGAGCTCGACCAGACCGGCTACATCGTTACCAATGGCGGGACGCGGACGAACGTGCCAGGCGTGTTTGCCGCGGGTGACGTGCAGGATCATATCTACCGGCAGGCGGTGACCGCGGCCGGTTCCGGCTGCATGGCCGCGATTGACGCCGAGCGCTACCTGGAGAGTCTTCCGGCGCCCGAGATAGCGGACGCCCACCCCAGCGCAACGGTGTAGACCGTGGAGGATCTGCGCCAGATCCTGTTTCAGATCGACACGGCGTACGACCGCGTCTCATGGCACGGTCCCAACCTGCGAGGGTCGCTGCGCGGCATGACGCCAGCTCTTGCCGCCTGGCGTCCCTCACCCGGACGTCACAACATCTGGGAGCTGATCGTCCACGCCGCCTACTGGAAGTACGTCGCCTGGCGCCGGCTCACCGGCGCAAAGCGGGGATCGTTTCCGCTCTCAGGCTCCAACTTCATCAAACGGCCAGTCGAAAAGACGCCGGGGGCGTTGCGCGCGGATCTGGCTTTGCTCGACGAGATGCATCGGCAGTTGCGTGACGCGGTGGCCGCGGTGGCCCCGCGGGAGCTCGATCGCGGATCGGCGCAGCGTGGCGTGACGAAACGTGCGCTGCTGACTGGCATCGCCGCGCACGACCTCTACCATGCGGGGCAGATTCAGCTGCTCAAGCGCATGGCCCGTTCCCGGTGACGCGTAGTGTCCGCCTTCAGGCGGACCCGCACGAGAGACAGCGGAGGCAGACCGTGAGCGTGATTCAGTCACTGAACGACGAATACCAGCGCTACAAGGCGCTGGCGGAGGCCGCCATCGCGCAGGTCGGCGACGAAGAGCTGGGCACCGCGGGCGGGGACGGCGCCAATTCCATCGAGATGCTGGTACGGCACATCGCCGGCAACCTGAAGTCGCGATTCACTGACTTCCGGACGAGTGATGGCGAGAAGCCGTGGCGTCATCGCGACGATGAGTTCGAGTCGACGTCGGTGACGCGCGGTGAACTGCTGCAGATCTGGGACGACGGCTGGAGCGTCCTGTTCCGGGAGATCGGAATGCTCAGTGATGCGGACCTGAGCGCGACGGTGACCGTCCGCAATCAGCCGCTGCGCATTGACGAAGCGCTGCACCGGTCACTCGCTCATGTGGCCTACCACGTTGGCCAGATTGTGTTCATGGCGAAGGCGATGCGGGGCGGTGCGTGGCAGACGCTGAGCATCCCGCGCGGGAAATCCGAGGAATACAACCGGGCAGCGTCCTCGGAAACGGCTGCGGCCCACACCGCCAAACTCGGGAAGCTCTCTTCCAAAACCTGACGACACTCCGTAGTGTCCGGCTTCAGCCGGACCTATCAACCGCTTATGCGCGGCGGCGTGCCTGATCGAGCACAGCGGCACCGACGATGAGCCGGAGGTGTGGGGTGGCAGTGGCCCGCGGAGTACGCGGCGCGACGAGCCAGGCGATCCATGCTGAGCAAATACATCACGAGCATCGGTGCCGCCATGACGATCTGGCTCCAGGGATCCGGTGTGGGCGTCAGCAGCGCCGCGGCGATGAAGATGATCAGGATCGCGTGCTTGAAGTGCCTCCACAACAGCCGCGCCGTGACGAGCCGCAGCCGCGCGAGGAACAGCACAATCGTCGGCAGCTGGAAGACGAGGATCATCGCCAGCAGCATGTGCTTGTGTTGAGTGAACGTGTCCCTGACCATCGGCTGGAAGTTCATCAGCGGTGAATCGAACGACGCGAAGAAGGTCACCAGCCCGGGGAAGAGCACGTAATGCGCGAACGCGGCGCCGGACAGCGTGCCGAGGAGCCCGGTGAGCACGAATGGGACGGCGAGACGCTTCTCCCTCGCGTGGAGTCCGGGAGCGATGAATCGCCAGACCTGGAAAGGAATACGCGAGCGCCATCCCGACAGCGACGGCGATGCAGGATCGAATCAGCCGGCTGCAGTTCATCGAGATGGTCGAGAAACCCCATGACCCCCTCTTCCTGATCGTGCGGGGATGGGGCGCGTGCGGCGTGCGTGGTCTGCGCCATGGAGCAGCTCCTGGCGCTGATTGTTAATCGATCCAGCCGCCTCCAACAACCACGTCATCGTCATAGAAGACGACCGCCTGTCCGGGAGTGACGGCGGGCTGTGGGATGTCGAAGACGAGCTCGGCGCGGCCGCCATCGAGCGCACGCACGCGGCCGGCGGAGGGCTCGTGGCGATGACGAATCTGCGCCGTGACCGGCAGCCACGACGCCGGGGCGTCTACCGCCACCCAGTTCACGCCGGACGCCGTCAGGGCCGTCCGCTCGAGGGACGCGCGCGGGCCGACCGTGACGTCGCCCGAATCGGCGTCGATGCGCAGGACATAGAGCGGTGCCGCTGCGGAGATCCCAAGCCCCTTGCGCTGGCCGATGGTGAACCGGTGGATGCCGGCATGAGTGCCTAGCCGTTCGCCGCTCTCGGCCACGATTGATCCGCTCTGCGCCACACGCGGCGCCTTTGTCGCGACAAACGAGGCGTAGTCGCCGTCGGGAACGAAGCAGATCTCCTGGCTGTCCGGCTTTTCGGCGACCTGCAGCGCGAGCCGGCGCGCCTCGTGCCGCACCTCCGCCTTGGTCAGCGACCCGACCGGGAAGACCGCGGACTCGAGCTGATGCTGCGTGAGCGAGAAGAGAAAGTAGGACTGATCCTTCCCGCGATCGACGCTGCGCTTGAGCAGCCAGCGGTTGCCCGTGCGCTCGACCTGCGCGTAATGGCCGGTGGCCACTGAACGCGCGCCGAAGCCCTGCGCGCGGTCGAGCAGTGTCGAGAACTTCAGGTCGCTGTTGCAGTGGGCGCAGGGGAGCGGCGTACGCCCGGAGGCGTATTCGGTCACGAAGTTCGAGATGACCGTGTCCTGGAACTGGCGCTCGAAGTTCAGGATGTAGTGCGGGAAGCCGACCGTGGCAGCCACGCGCCTGGCGTCGTTGAGGTCGTCCAGGGTGCAACAGCTGCCGAAGTGGCCGGCTGACGCCTCTCCTTGCGCATAGAGCTGCATGGACAGGCCGATGACGTCATGGCCCTGCTCGGCGAGCAGGGCTGCGGCAACCGATGAGTCGACGCCGCCGGACATCGCCACTACGACGCGCATCGCCTCACACTCGCGCGACCGTTCGCGTCAGGCTGCGCAGCTTGTCGACCACTCCCGGCAGGACTTCGATCACCCGCTGGATATCGGCCTCCGTGTTGGCCGCGCCGAGGCTGAATCGAATCGAATTCTGCGCCCGGTGCGGTGGGAAGCCCATCGCCTTGAGCACGTGCGACGGCTCCAGCGTGCCTGACGAGCAGGCGGATCCGGTGGACACCGCGATGCCGGCCAGGTCGAGCGCGATCAGCAGCGACTCCGCCTCGATTCGATCGAAGCTGATGTTCGTCGTATTCGGCACGCGCGGCGAGCGCGCTCCGTTGATCGCCGTGCCGGTCACGCTGGCGAGGACACCCTCCTCGAGGCGATCGCGTAGGACAGCCAGGCGGTCGCCTTCGGCAGCCATCTTGGCGCGCGCCTGCTGAGCAGCGACGCCAAGGCCGATGATGCCGACGACATTCTCCGTGCCTGCCCGCCGGCCGCGCTCCTGCTTCCCGCCCGTCATGGGTGTCTGCAGGCGGACGCCGCGGCGGATCCAGAGCGCACCGGCGCCCTTCGGTCCATAGAACTTGTGCGCTGAAAGCGAGAGCAGGTCGATGCCGAGCGCCTTGACGTCAATCGGAATCTTGCCCGCGGTCTGCACGGCATCGGTGTGGAAGACCGCGCCGCGCGACCTGGCGAGCCGCGCGAGCTGCGCAATCGGCTGCACCGTGCCGATCTCGTTGTTGGCGTGCATGATCGAGACGAGGGCTGTCTCGTCGGTCAGCGCCTGCTCGAGCGCGTCTATTGTCACGATCCCGCTCTGATCGACCGGCAGCAGCGTCGTCTTCCAGCCGCGCCGGGCAAGCGCCCTGAAGGTGTTGAGCACCGCTTCGTGCTCGATGGCGGTCGCGATCAGATGACGGCGGCCGGTGGCTTCGAGCGCCTCGGCGACGCCACGGATGGCAAAATTGTCGCTCTCGGTTCCGCCGCTCGTGAAGACCACCTCGGACGGATCTCCGCCGACGAGTGCCGCGACCGCGCTGCGCGCATCGTCCAGAGCGGCCTTCGCGACCTGACCGAAGTGGTGCACGCTGGACGGGTTGCCGAACTGCTCCCGCAGGGCAGTGGCCATGGCATCCACGACCTCGGCTGCCGGCGGGGTCGTCGCGTTATGGTCGAGATAGATTCGCACCAGTACCAATGTAGCATTTCGCATCAGTCTTCCCGGCTCGGGAAGAATCCAAACGATCGACCTGCTCTGGTGGCCGGAAACGCCCGATATATACTCAGTGGGCTCCGGACCTGCCAGTACGGAAACACGGACGCGTGAGTCGGACCCATTAAGGAGCGCAAAGGCGTTCCGGCACTGGGAACGCCGCCAGGGCGTTCCAGTAGATACACGCGCGGAGGACACCAGACATGTGGAAGCGTGACGAAGCGGTGAAACCAACGGCGCCCGCGCCAGCCCCGGCAGCCCATCAGCCGGCCAGCCCGGCGCCGGCACCGCAGCCGGAGACCCGGAGAATCGAGAGGGACGTGGTGAACATTGGAAAATCCGTTGTCATCAAGGGCGAGCTCAACGGCAGTGAGGACCTGACGATCGAGGGTCACGTCGAAGGCAAGATCGAGCTGAAAGACCACGTGCTCACGATCGGGCCGAACGGCCGGATCAAGGCCCAGGTGCTGGCGAAGTCCGTCATCGTTCTCGGCGAGGTCAACGGCAACGTGACCGCGACGGAGAAGGTGGACATTCGCGACGGCGGGTCCGTTGACGGCGATATCATTTCCCCTCGAGTCGCCATCGCCGAAGGCGCGCACTTCCGCGGCACGGTCGACATGCAGCGCAAGGCCGCGGGCCCGCAGGCGCAGCAGCCGGCAAAGCCGGCGGCGGCCCAGGCGGCCAGCGCACCGCAACCGGCTGCTGCGGCGCACTGAGGTCACTGGTGATTGGTGATTAGTGATCTGTGAATGATTCGTGAGTCGAGACGCGGCACATACCCGCAATCGCCAGTCGCCAATCACCAATCATTGCTGATTCACTAATCGCCAATCACATATCATCACTTCCGTGGCGCTTTCCGATCTCTTCTTACGCCGGCGCAAGGATGATCCGGAGTCAGACGGGAGCGCCGCGAAAGCCCCCGCCCATCCGACCAAGGCGCTGAAGAAATTCCTGTCGACGCTCGGCGCGCACCAGCAGCCGACGCTGCTCGACATCGGTCCCGTCGTGGGCCATAACGTCACCTTTTTCGGCGAGCGGCTTGGATGCAAGTTCCAGGTCGAGGAGCTCTCCAAGGACATCGATCGCCACGTACGCGAGGACAAGCTGGCGGAGCTGCCCGGGTTCCTGGCCAAGCGTTTTCCGCAGGGGGACGAGAGCTTCGACGGCATCCTGTGCTGGGATCTGTTCGACTACCTCGACAAGCCGGCCGCCCAGGCGCTCGCGAAGCAGCTGACACGCGTCCTGCGCCCCGGCGGCGTCCTGTTCGCGCTCTTCAACGCCACCGAAGCGCCGCCCGAGAGCAAGACCTACACGAGGTTCGTCGTCGTAGACGATGAAACGATCCAGCACCGGCCGTATGCGGCGGCCCGCGGCAAGCAGCGGCCGCTGCCGAACCGGGACATCCAGCGCATCTTCGAGCCGCTTCGCGTGACCGACCAGTTCCTGCTGAAGACCAATACGCGCGAAGTGCTGTTCAGGAAATGAACTTCGACCTGTCCAACGACCATCGGCTGCTCGAGCAGTCGGTGCGCGAATGGGCGGCGCGCGCGGTCGCCCCGCGCATCCGCGACCTCGATCGCGAGCACCGGTTCGATCGCGGGATCGTCCCGCAGATGGCGGAGCTCGGCCTGCTTGGCGTCTGCATCCCCCAGGAATACGGCGGCGCCGGGATGGACTACCTCTGCCTCGGGCTGGCCAGTGAGGAGCTCGAGTACGTCGACACGTCGCTGCGCGTGATCCTGTCGGTGCACGTCGGGCTCAATTCGCTCACGCTGCTGGCATGGGGCACCGACGATCAGAAGCAGCGCTACCTCATGCCGCAGGCACAGGGAGTCAAGCTGGCGACGTACGGCCTGACCGAGCCGTCGGCCGGCAGCGACGCACGCGGCATTCAGACCGTCGCGGTGCGGAAAGGTGATCGCTACTTCCTGACCGGCGAGAAGATGTGGATCTCGCTGGCCGACGTCGCCGACAACTTTCTCGTGTTCGCGTGGACGGACCTGGAGAAGAAGAAGCAGCGCGACCCCTCCGGGATGAGCGCATTCATCGTCGAGCGCTCATTCAAGGGGTTCTCGAGCGCGACCCTCACCCAGAAGTGGGGCATCCTTGCCGGCAATACCGGATCGTTCGCGATGGACGAAGTCGAGGTGCCGCGGGAGAACCTGGTCGGCCGCGAAGGCGAAGGCTTCAAGATCGCGATGTTCGCGCTGGATCAGGGGCGCTATACCGTGGCCGCCGGGGCGACCGGACTGATTCGCGCGTGCCGCGACGCAAGCGCTGCCTACGCAAAAACCCGCAAGACGTTTGGCGTGGAGATCGGTTCCCACCAGCTGGTGAAGGAGATGATCGCGCGGATGGAGTCCGACTATCAGTCGGCCCGGCTCCTCTGGCAGCGCGCTGGGTGGCTGAAGAACGTCGGGCGGCGCAATACGCGCGAATCGGGCCTGGCGAAGTGGTTCGCGACGGTGGCGTCGGAGCGGGCCGCCGGCGACGCGGTGCAGATTCACGGTGCGAACGGCTATTCCGACGAGTATCCTGTCGGCCGGTTCTACCGCAACTGCAAGGGCGCCGTAATCTACGAGGGCACGCGCGAGATTCACGCGATCATGCAGGCCGACTATCTCCTCGGCTACCGGGTGGATCGCCCGACCCGGTGCGAGCTGCCGGCCTTTGATGTAGGGGAATGAAATCGTGACGATTACGAGCACGCGGGAATTGAAAGGCAAGATGGACCATCAGAGCTACCTCGACTCCGATCTCTCGCTCGACTTCCTGCGAGTCGTCGAGAAGGCGGCGATCGCCTGCGCGCACACGATGGGTCAGGGCGATCGTCACAAGTCTGATCAGGTGGCTGTCGAGGCGATGCGGCAGGAGATGGATTCGGTGCCGATCGACGGCACGATTGTCATCGGCGAGGGCGAGCGCGACGAGGCGCCGATGCTGTACATCGGCGAGAAGGTCGGCTCGGGGGCGCGCCTCGACGGCAGCCAGTACCCGCAGGTCGATATCGCGGTCGATCCACTCGAAGGAACGAATCTCTGCGCCACCGGCGCGCCGAACGCACTGGCCGTGCTGGCGGCGTCCGAGGGCGGAGGGCTGCTGCACGCGCCCGACATCTACATGGAAAAGCTGGTGGTCGGACCGAGCTCACGCGACGTCGTCGATCTCGACGCGCCGGTGCGCTTCAATCTTCGCGCGATCGCCCAGTCGCTCAATCGCAAGATCGAGGACCTGGTGGTGATCGTGCTCGAGCGGCCGCGTCACGAGAAGCTGATCTCCGACATCCGCGCGACCGGCGCACGCATTCGCCTGATTGGCGACGGGGACCTGTCGGCGGGCATCACCGCGGCCGTCGTCGGCAGCGGCGTTCACGCCGTGATGGGCATCGGCGGCGCACCAGAGGGCGTGATTACCGCAGCGGCCATGCGCTGCCTCGGTGGTGAAATCTACGCGCGCCTCGTGGTCAGCACGCCTGAGCACGAGCAGCGGTGCCGCGCGATGGGCATCACCGACTTCAAGAAGGTGTATCGCTCGAAGGACCTGGCGTCCGGCAACAACATCGTGTTCGCCGCAACGGGCGTGACCGACGGATCGCTGATGAAGGGCGTTCGCTTCTTCGGCGACGGCATTCGCACGACCTCGCTCGTGATGCAGACACATCCGCATCGAATTCGCTTCATCGACAGCATCCACGTCAGCGACAAAGTGGGAGCCACCTCCAAGATCCGGTTCTTCTGACGATGAAACGATTGGCGACGCTCGCGCTCGCGCTTCTTGTGATGTCGAGCGGAACAGCGCTCGCGCAGGATACGGGTGATTTCTCGGCTGGATACCGCTTCCTGCGAACAGATGGCGTCAACTTCGGCACGGGCTGGTACGTCGACGTGGCTGGCCATGTGACCGAGGTGGTGTCTATCGTCGGCGAGGTCGCGGGCACGTACAAGAGTTTTTCCGAAACCTTTCAGGGCATCACGGTGGAAGCCGATGCCAAGCTTCACACGTTCATGGGCGGTGCTCGGTTGAGAGTGCCGGTCGAGAACATGAGTCTCGCGCCCTTTGGGCAGATCCTGTTTGGCGTCGGCAATGCCAGGGGATCCGCGAGCAGCGGCGGAGTCAGCTTCTCCGACTCGCAGACAGACGGGGCGATGAGCCTCAGTGGCGGAGTTGATGTGAATGGAAGCGGTGCGCTCGGGCTCCGCGTCATGGCCGGCTGGCTTCGCGACTTCTCAGAGGATGGCGGGAACGCCTTTACATTCAGTATCGGCGCCAAGTTCGGGTTCTAAGCCCTACTCCAAGCTCTGCTTCTTGTGTTTGCGGCGTCTCCACGGGCGCCTGGTCTTGTCTTCGTGCACGCCCCCGGTCTGACGCGGCAGCGGCACGCGCGGACGCGAAACCGCTTTTCTGGTACGCGTGCGCTTCGCCGGCATGGCTGCGGATTGTACGATAGTGGGAGATGGCCCAGAGGAAGCCGGCCGGGTCCACGTTTCGCGCCGCCGGACAGGTGCCACCGTCCGAGCGCGCTGCACTCGTCGGTCTCATCACCGGTTCAGTTCGCCGCGTCGACGCAGAGCAATCGCTCGAGGAGCTTGCCGGTCTCGCCGAGGCGGCCGGGGCTTCCGTCGTCCTGCGTATGCTGCAGGAACGGCCGAAGCCTGACGCAGGAACGTTCATCGGCGCCGGAAAGGTATCCAGCCTCGCGGCCGCCTGCGCCGAGGCCGACGTGGACGTGGTCATCGTCGATCACGAGCTGACGCCCGGCCAGCTGCGGCAGCTCGAGGATCGGCTCGAGCGTAAGGTCCTCGACCGGACTCAGCTCATTCTCGACATCTTCGCCCGCCGCGCACGCACGCGGGAGGGCAAGTGGCAGGTCGAGCTGGCGCAGCTCAAATACCTGCTGCCGCGGCTCGCCGGGTCGGGAACGGCGCTGTCGAGACTCGGCGGCGGCATCGGCACCCGCGGCCCCGGCGAGACGAAGCTCGAGACGGATCGCCGGCGGATTCGCGTGCGCATCCAGGCGGTCCAGCGCGAGATCGACCAGGTAAGGCAGCGCCGCTCCCAGCTGCGAGACCGGCGTCAGAAACAGTCAGTGCCGACTGTTGCGCTCGTCGGCTACACCAACGCCGGCAAGACGACGCTGTTCAATCGGCTGACACATGAGCAGGCGGCGGCGTCGGATGCGCTGTTCGTGACGCTCGACCCGCTGCTGCGCAAGGTGCGGCTGCCTGACAAGCGCGAGCTGCTCATCTCCGACACAGTGGGCTTCATCGATCGACTGCCGCACGCGCTGGTGGCAGCCTTCCGCGCCACGCTGGAAGAAGTGGTCGAAGCGGATCTGGTCCTGCATGTGATCGATGGCGCCAGCGCGGATCGCGAGCGTCACGTCGCTGCGGTCAGGCGGGTGCTGGATGAGGTAGGGGCCTCCGAGGTCGCGATGCTCGACGTCTACAACAAGGTCGACATGCTTTCGCCGGACGAGCAGCGCCGCTTGCAGGGCGCCGATCCGGCCGCGGCGCTGATCTCGGCCCGCACCGGGGAAGGCCTGAGCGAGCTGCTCCAGATGCTCGCATCGCGGCTGGCGCTCGACACCCGCCGCATCACGATTACCTTCGACAGCGGCACCGACTTCGACCGCCAGCAGATTTCACGCCTGTATCGCGTCGCCCGCGTGCTCAGCCATGTGGCGACGAACGGAAAAATCGTCATCGAAGCGGATGTGCCGCGCCGGTTCATCGAGCGGCTGACGACCCCAGCGGCGCAGGAGACGCAGGAGAATAGTGTCGATGCCGACTAGGGGAGTCATTGCCGCCGGGATCGTGCTGATGCTTGCCGCCTGTGCCAGCCGTGTGGCGCCGCCGGCCGTTCCCGCGGTGAACAAGTATCCGGACTTCGTCTATCCGACGGTACCGGCAGCCTTGCAGCAGACGCCGGGAGCGGAACACATCGAACCCGGCTGGCGCTTCCTGCAGAGCGGGGACACCCGGAATGCCGCGCGTGAGTTCCAGGCCGCTATCAAGCGCAACCCGCGTTTCTACCCGGCTCAAGCCGGCGACGCATACGCCGCACTGGCTCGCGGGGATCACCCGCGCGCGCTGAGCGCGTTCGACGCGGCGCTCCGTGACTCGTCAGCCTACGTCCCCGCGCTGATAGGCCGGGGGCAGACGCTGCTCCAGATGAAGCGCGACGTCGATGCACTCGCCGCGTTCGAGGCAGCGCTCGCCGTGGATGGAACGCTGGCCGATGTCCGGCGGCGGGTGGAAGTGCTCCGGTTCCGATCGGTGGAGCAGGTCATCGACGCGGCGCGCTCGGCTGCGGCCGCCAATCGGCTTGATCAGGCGCGCACGGCGTATGAGCGGGCGATCCAGCTCTCGCCTGAGAGCGCCTTTCTCTACCGTGAGGTCGCGGCCGTTGAAGGCCGGCAGGGCAATATCGACGCAGCGATCCAGCACCTCACGCGCGCCAGCGAGCTCGATCCGTCGGATGCCTCGGCGCTCGTGGCCATCGCCGATCTGCTCGTTGATCGGCAGGACTATCAGGGTGCTGATGCCGCATATCGCAAGGCAGCGGCGATCGAGCCGACGGCTGAACTCACCGCGAAGATGGCGGCGCTCGCAGCGCGCGTGCGCGAATCGCGGCTTCCTGAGGAGTTCAGGGCTCTCGGCGCGGCGATGAGGGTGACCCGCGGCGATCTGGCCGCCCTGCTGGGCATCAGGCTTGAGCGCCTGCTTGCCGCCGCGCCGCAGCAGCAGGTGGTGATCACCGATTCGGCGAGGCATTGGGCGAACCTGTGGATCGAGATCGTGGCGCGCGCGGGCGTCATGGACCCGTTCGAGAACCACACCTTCCAGCCGGGGCTGGCCATCCGCCGCGGTGATCTGGCGACGGCCGTCCGGCGTGTCGTGACGATGGCGGCCGCGTCGAATCCGGCGCTGCGGGCGAAGATTGCGGCACAGCCCAGAATCGCTGACATGTCGAATGCGCACCTCGTCTATCCGGCGGCCGCCGTCGCTGTCACGTCAGGCGTGATGCCGCTCGTCGACGGCGAGCGCTTCGAGGTCAGCCGCGAGGTCACCGGCGCTGAAGCGGTGAGCGCCGTCGACAGGCTGCAGGCTCTAACCCGCTGACGCTTTGCGTAACCTGACCTTTGCCAACCAGATCACGATCCTGCGGATCGTGCTCATCCCGGCATTCGTGCTGCTGGTCGTCTACGGCCGTCTTGGTGAGGCGCTTCTCGTGTTCATGACCGCCGGTGCCACGGACGCGCTCGACGGCCTCATCGCGCGCCGGGCGGGCCAGCGTACGAGCCTTGGTGCCTGGCTCGACCCGATGGCCGACAAGCTGTTGCTCGTGACCACCTTCATCGTGCTCACGCTGCCGGCGATCGACCTCACCAACCACCTGCCGCTGTGGCTGACCATCATCGTCATCAGCCGGGACGTCGTGATCGTCGGGGTTGTCGCGATTGTGAACCTGGCGGTGGGACCGCGGACGTTCCGGCCGTCGCTGCTGGGGAAGGCGACCACCGCCGTGTTCATCGTCGCGAGCGTGGTCATCATGTATTTCAATTACCGCCGGGAGACATCGATCCTGGTTGACCTTGGGATTTGGCTCTCGCTGGCGCTGACGCTCGTTTCGAGCGCCGACTACTTTTTCAAGCTGCGCCGGCTGATCAACGAACCGACATAGGGCTCCGGTCGGATACGAACGTACAATGGCTGGCGCCAGCGTCTGTCGGAATCGACAGATGCACCCAGTCGTATATCGCATCCCCGTCGCAGTGATCGTGTGGCTCGTGTGCGCATCGAGCAACGCGTGGGCTCAAAGCGCCGGTCAGGCGCGTGAGTTTGACCGCTGGCAAATAGGCGGCGGGTTCCTTGAAGCCGCCCCCGTCGGCGAGTTCGAGACATTTGTTCCCGGCGGCGCACCCGGCGTTCTTGCCCACGTGAGCCGCAGCCTTGGCGGCAGCATCTTCAGCCTGGGCGCAGTACTCGCCTGGAATCAGTACGGCAGCGAGACGCGATCGCTCTCCCTTGGACCGCTCGTGCCCGAAGTGCCGGATACGACTCTGGACGTCCGTACCTATAACGCCATCGTCGACCTCCATGCGCGTGTGCGGGCCCAGCTGCCGCGCGGTCGATTCAGACCCTACGTGGACGGCCTGTTCGGGTTCACGAACATCTACACCACCAGCGAGGTCAAAGGGGAGGACGACTGCGACGGATGCGTCCTCGAGTCAGCGTCGCAGTCCAGCGATTTCGTCCCAAGCTACGGTGGCGGCGCCGGCGTCATGATCAACTTCACCTCGCGCGAGCGCGTGCCGAGGCTGGACATTGCGGTGCGCTATCTGCGGGGAGGCCGCGCCGACTATCTCACGGAAGGATCGGTGCGCACGGAAGGCGGCGAGGTCATTCGCGAATTCAGCCGGTCTCGCATTGATCGTTTCGGCGTGTATATCGGCGTAGTCTTTGGCCGGTAAATCACGCGCGATGCGGCAGTGTCAGCCGCCGGCAGCGATCCTGGCCTTGAAGTAGTCGATCGTTTTCGTCAGCCCTTCCTCGAGGCCGATCTTCGGCTCCCAGCCGAGGATCGTGCGGGCCCGTGTGATATCCGGCCGGCGCTGCTTCGGGTCGTCCACGGGCAGGGGACGGTAGACAATCCGGCTGGAGGAGCCGACGAGCGCGATGATCGTGCGGGCGATCTGCTCGATCGTCACCTCGTGCGGGTTTCCGATGTTCACCGGCTCGTTCGTGTCAGAGTCCGCCAGCCGCAGGATGCCATCCACGAGATCGGAGACGTAGCAGAAGCTTCGCGTCTGCGTGCCGTCGCCGAAGACCGTGACGTCCTGGTTCTGCAGCGCCTGGGACATGAACGCCGGAACGGAGCGCCCGTCGCGCAGCCGCATGCGCGGGCCGTAGGTGTTGAAGATGCGGACGATCTTGGTGTTCACGCCGTGAAAGCGGTGGTACGCGAGCGTGATGGCCTCCGCGAACCGCTTCGCCTCGTCGTAGACGCCCCGTGGGCCGATGGGATTGACGTTGCCCCAGTAGGTTTCCTTCTGCGGGTGCTCGAGCGGATCGCCGTACACCTCGGAGGTCGAGGCGATGACGAATCGCGCGTTCTTGGCCTTGGCCAGGCCGAGTGCGTTGTGCGTCCCCAGCGATCCGACCTTCAACGTCTGAATCGGCAGTTCCAGATAGTCGATGGGACTCGCCGGGCTGGCCCAGTGGAACACGTAGTCCACCTGACCGTCGACGTCGATGTAGCGCGTCACGTCGTGGCGGATGAACTCGAACTCCCGGTCCCGCAGGTGGGCGATGTTCTGCAGGTCGCCCGTCAGCAGGTTGTCGATGCCGACCACGGAATGGCCGCGGTCGAGCAGTGCCTCGCAGAGGTGCGATCCAATGAAGCCGGCGGCGCCGGTGACGACGGTTCTAGGCATGGGCACGCTGAAAGAGTCCGCGGACGACGGTGAGCCAGATGATCTTCAGATCGAGGGTCACCGACCAGTTCTCGATGTAATAGAGGTCGTACTCGATACGCTTCTCGAGCGAGGTGTTGCCGCGCCAGCCGTTCACCTGGGCCCAGCCCGTGATGCCCGCCTTCACCTTGTGCCGCAGCATGTACTGCGGGATGCGGTGCTTGAACTGCTCGACGAAGAAGGGGCGCTCGGGGCGCGGTCCCACGATCGACATCTCGCCCTTGAGGACGTTCCAGAACTGCGGCAGCTCGTCGAGGTCGAAGCGGCGCAGCCAGCGGCCGAGCGGCGTCGCCCGCGGGTCGTCGTCGCGCGCCCACACCGGCCCGGTGACCTCCTCGGCTTCATGGTGCATCGACCGGAACTTATAGACGCCGAAGGCCCGGCCGTCGAGCCCCATCCGCTCCTGCTTGTAGAAGATCGGGCCGGATGACGTCCGCTTGACCAGAAACGCGATGATGGCGAACGGGATCGACAGGACGATCATCGCCAGCAGGGAGAGCACGACGTCGAGCGTGCGCTTGATCCAGGATTTGAAACCCTGCAGCGGCACGTCGTTCATGTTGATGACGGGCAGGCCGTCGAGCTCTTCCAGGCTGGCGCGCAGCGCGATGAACTGCAGGATGTCGGGGACCACCTTGACGTCGATGAATTCGCGGCTGGCGATGTCCATGAGCTCCAGCAGCTTCGAATGCTCCTCGATCGGCAGCGCCACGTAGAGATGATCGATGCGCTCGGCCTGGACGACTTCGGCAACGTCCGCCAGCTTGCCCAGCAGCGGCAGGCCGCGGTAGCCGAGATGATCGCCGCCCGCGCGGTCGTCGACAAATCCGACGACCTGGTAGCCAAGCTCGCGATGCTGCAGGATCCGATCGGCAAGCATCCGCCCAAGGTCGCCGGCACCCGCAATCAGGATGCGCTTCAGCCCGATGCCGGCGCGCCACCGATGCTCGAGCAGCTCACGCACGGCCTCGCGCGACATGTAGGTGAATGCGACGTTCAGTCCGAGAAACAGCCCCCAGACGATCTGCGAAACTTGATAGGCGCCGCTGTTACGCTCTGCGTCAGACGCGTAGTACGCCTGGAAGTAGAGTGTGGCCAGCACGCCGAGCATGACCACCAGCACGCTGGCGACCAGCACACTGAAGAAGTCGTCGATCCGCGTGCGATTCCTCCGCAGGCGATACATCCCCTGGAAGTGAAAGACGATCGGCGCGAGGATCGCCACGAGCGGCAGGACCTTCAGGTACTCGTCGAGCGGCGGCGTCCCCTTCTTGACCGGGATGAGGCCGAAGTCGAAGCGGATGATGTATGCCAGCAGGAATGCCCAGCCCGCCAGCAGGGCGTCGGTGACGATGTAGAAGACGGCCAGGAGACGGTTGTGGCGTCTCACCATACAGTGCCTGCTGGTGCGGCCAGTGTCTCGTCAATCGTCTCGCGCATCCGTTGCATGTGCTGCTCGCGCGAAAACTGCTCGGCATGTGCGCGCACGCGTCCGGCGTCGATCCGCAGGGCCGACACGCGGTTGAGAGCCGCGCTGATGGATTCCAGGGTCAGCTCCTGAAAGAGCACGCCCGTGTCGCCGTCCACGACTGTCTCCAGCGCGCCGCCGCGTCCGTAGGCGACAACCGGACGTCCGCACGCCTGGGCTTCGACCGGTACGATTCCGAAGTCCTCTTCGCCTGGCAGGATGACCGCCTGCGCACGTCGATACTCGTCGCGGATCGTCTCGTCTGACACGGCGCCGAGGAACGTCACGTCCGCGCCGGCAAGCCGCTCGAGGCGCTGGCGCTCAGGGCCGTCGCCGACAATGCGCAGGCGTGCACCAGCACGCCGGCATGCCTCGATCGCGAGGTCGATGCGCTTGTATGGCACGAGGGCAGACACAATCAGGAAATGATTCTCCGGTGCGGCAGCGGCGGGGCGGTAGAAAGCGGTGTCGACCGGCGGATATACCACCGAAGCCCTGCGATTATAGTATCGGGCGATCCGGCCGGCAACGTGACGCGAGTTGGCGATGAAGCGATGGACGCGCGTGGCCGTGCGCGCATCCCACTTCGCGAGGCGCGTCATGATCGGCCGGTAGACGAATCGGCTCCGCACGGCGCCCACCCGATCGGCTCCGAAGTACGCCTCGAACTGATCCCACGCATAGCGCATCGGCGAGTGGCAGTAGCAGAGGTGGCGTGTGCCGCTCGCGGGGATCACCGACTTGGCCACGCAGTGGCTGGAGCTGACGATGAAGTCGTAGCCGCGCAGGTCGAAACGCTCGATCGCCGACGGAAAGAGCGGCAGATACCGCCGGTAGTGACGCGAAGCGCCCGGAAACTGCTGCAGCCATGACGTCGTGATGCGATGGCGTTCAATCGGTGCCGAGACGGCGCCCGGCCTGTGGAAGAGCGTGAAGACGTCGGCGTCTGGAAAGCGATCGCAAAGCAGTTCGAACACCTTCTCGCCGCCACGCATGCCGGTGAGCCAGTCGTGAACCAGCGCAACCCGCACTAGGGCACTGTCCTTCGCAGTCCGACGGCCTCGTAGACCCGACGTGTCTTTTCAACCGAGTGGGCCCACGAGAACTCACGCGCGCGTTCGGGCCCGCGGCGGCGAAGCTCGGCGGCAAGCGCGGGGTCGGTGAGCACGCGGCGTATGCCGTCCACGAGCGAATCGACGTCGTAGGGATCCACCAGCACGGCGGCGTCGCCGGTCACCTCAGGCAGCGATGACTGGTTCGACGTCACGACTGGCGTGCCGCTGGCCATGGCCTCGAGCGGGGGGAGGCCGAACCCTTCGTACAGCGACGGAAACACGAAGACCGATGCCAGCCGGTAGAGAATCCGCAGCGTGCCGTCGGACACAAAGCCCAGGAAGCGCACGTGCTTGTGCAGCTTGTGACGATGGACGGCTCGCCGCAGTGCCGGCAGCTTCGAAATCTCGTCGCCGATGATGAGCAGCTTCAGGTCTTCCAGGCCGGTCCGCCGCAATTCATCGAACGCATCGATCAGCCGGACGAGATTCTTGTGCGGCTTGATGTTCCCGACATACAGCACGAACTGGTGGTCGAGCTGGTAGCGCTCCCTGACGCGCGCGACTTCCTCCTCCGGTGGCGTCAGCCAGAAGTGATCGTCAATCGCGTTGTAGACGACCTCGATCTTCTCCGGCGCGACGTTGAAGAAATGCAGGATGTCGCGCTTCGACGCCTCCGACACCGTCAGGATCCGGCTCGATCGCTTGACCGCCGCCCACATCGAGGCACGGGCGTACGCATACGCCGCCTTGTTCGGGAGGTACTGCGGGAACATCAGGTGGATGCAGTCGTGGATCGTCACGACCGAGCGGCATCTTATTGCCGGCGGCAGCACGTAGTGCGGCGCATGAAAGACGTCCGGCCGTTCGCGATGGAGCACCCAGGGCACGTGAATCTGCTCGCGCAGTGAGTAATTGGGCGACGGCTCGAGGACCGAACGGAAGTTCGGTCCGAGCTGGGCGGCGACGTCGAGATCCGTGGGCGAACTGAGAAGGACGTAGTCCGTGTCGTGATCGATGCGCGCCAGTTGCCGCAGCAGGTTCCGGATGTAGGTGCCGATGCCGAAGTCATGAAGCTTCCTCGCATCGATAGCGACCCGCACGGAGAAATTATAGGTGTCGAAACAGTTTCAGGTACAGGCGCAGCACCGGTACCCACCTGGGGTGATGCTTCTCGTAAAACGCCAGATAGCTCCTGCGGTAGGCCAGTTCCCGCTCGGTGGGCGCGGCGCTGGCCCCGCGGTGGTGCCTGATCGTCACGTCTGAGACGAACAGCACCCGCCTGCCGCGCGCGCGGATCGACGCGCACAGGTCGACATCCTCGGTGTAGAGGAAGAAGCGTTCGTCGAGCAGCCCGGCCGCTTCCAGGTCGGCGCGCCAGGCAAGCAGGCAGGCGCCGGTTACCCAGTCCACGTATCCGGTCCGGCGTGTCATGCGCTCGACCAGCGCGCGAATCACCGGCCATCCGCGCTTGCTTCCGGCCATCAGCGTCTTCTGCCACAGGTCCGAGACCGGTGAAATCATGCGACCGAACGAGAGCTCCGCCCGTCCGTGGGTATCGACGATGCGTGGTCCTGCAACCGCCGCCTGCGGGTCGCGCTCGAGGGCCGCGACGAGCGCCTCCATCGCGCCCGCAGGGACCGAGGTATCCGGATTCAGCAGGACGACGAGCTCTCCAAACGTCTGGCGGATGCCGATGTTCGTGGCGCGTGCAAACCCGAGGTTCCCGCCGGCCGGAATCAGGCGGACGCCGGGCCAGCGTTCCCTCACGTATGCGGCGGTGTCGTCGGTTGATGCGTTGTCTACCACGACGATCTCGCGATCGATGCGAATCCCTTCGGTCAGCGATCGCAGGCAGGCGTCGATCTCTCCCCGGGAGTTGAACGTGACGATGATGATCGACAGGCGTGGCATCAGGTGCTGCGACCGTGAGCCAGCAGGACCTGCAGCGTGCGCTGCGCACACTCCCGCCAGGAATAGCGCTCGAGCTGGGCCGGTGCTGCAGCAAGTGTCCGGGCACGCTCGGCACCGTCGAACAGCGCGCGCTCGAGAGCATCAGCAATCAGGCCTGGCTCGGCCTGATCCACGTATGTCGCCGCCGGACCATAGATCTCGCGGGCGACGTCGGTTGCCAGGAGCACGATGGGGACGCCGGCGCCAAGCGCTTCAAGCGGCGTCATCGCGAAGCCCTCATAGCTCGACAGAAAGACAAATGCCCGGGCTCGCTGGTACAACGCCGCCAGATCGTCCTCCCCGACATAGGACCGTGCATGAATCCGATCCGCGGCCGGACTCCTGGCAATCAGTCCCTCCACGTCAATGTAGGGCCGCGTGCGATTGTCGCCGACCAGATCCAGATGTGCCGATGGATGGCGGCTGGCGACACGTTCGAAGCCGGCAATCAGCTCCGGGATGTGCCGCCGGTTGAACAACGATCCGACGAAGAGGACCCTCGCCTCGCCACGGTCCGCGAGCGGATCCGCCGACGCTCGCATCGGTGTCGCCCCGCAGTAAATCACCTCGACATGCGACTCCTGAATACCAAGGTGGCGGACGATCTCTTGCTTGGAGAACTGCGAGATCGTGACGACGCGCGCGGCCTTGCGGGCCGACAGGGTTGTCAGCCACCGGCGGCGCATGCCTTCGCGAGGAGAGAACCATTCGGGATGCGCGGCAAAGGACACGTCGTGCACCGCGACGACCATCGGCACGCTTCCGCCGAGCGGGCCCGTGTAGCCTGGCGCAAACAGCACGTCTGCCTGTGAGCTCGAGACCAGGCGAGGAAGGGTGAACTGCTCCCAGAGCGTGCCGTGGCCGGGCTTTGTCGCAAGCGACGCCCTGAGCGTTGCGGGCAGCGGCACCGGTTCAGGCGCGCACAGCACGAACTCGTGCGTGTGCGCCCCGGCAAGCGCCTCCCAGGCGTTGAGGATCTCCATGAGGTACCGGCCGACCCCGGTCGGCCGGCCGGCGAGCTCGCGGGCGTCAATCGCGATTCGCATTCAGGCGATTCCGCCGGTTCGCGCGGGGGTTCCGCCTCGCCGGCGCACGATCGCGTCTTCGTACGCATGCCGCAGGCGGACGGCCGTTTCGCGCCAGGTGAAGCCTGCGGCGCGTCTCAGGCCGGCTTCGCCCTGAGCGATCGCCCAGGCACGATCCCCGGCGACGCGGTCCATCGCCGCTGCGAAACCGTCGATGTCGCCCGGATCGAGCAGCGTCCCTGCGGAGCCGATGACCTCCGGGAGGGCTCCGCGGTCCGACGCGATCACCGGAATGCCGGCTGACATCGCTTCAAGAGCCGGAACGCCGAAGCCCTCGTCGTGCGACGGCATGATCAGCGCCCGCGCACCGGCATACAGCGACTCTTTCTGATCCGACGGCACATACCCGCGATGCTCCACCCGTCCGGCGAGAGGCGGCTGCTGCAGCCGCGCCAGCGACGCCGCCGCATCGGGAGTCGCGGCCCCCGCGATGACCAGCCGCGGACTGTCGGGCCTCGCCGTCAACAAGCGGACGTACGCATCGAGCAGCGCCGCCACATTCTTGCGTGCCACCAGCGTGCCCACAAACAGGAAATACCCGTCCGGGGGCGCATGAGGCTGTCGTCCGAGGCTGCGCCAGGCGGGCGCTCCAAAGGGACAGGCGTACACCCGCTCGGCAGGGACCCCAAGCCGCGAGACGACGAGCGCCTTCGTGTAGTGCGACGGCGTAATGACGGCGTCGGCGGCGCGGGCATGGCGCGCCGTAAGCGCCGGATAGTCGCGTCTGATCTCCGCATCGGCGCGTTCGGGATGATCGAGAAAGTACAGATCGTGCACCGTGACAATGCGCGCGGCGCGAACCGTTGGAATCATCAGCGGGTGTGCCGCATGTACGACATCGAAAGGCCCGGCCAGCCGTTCGACGGCGGGCCACTGCAGACGGTGCCAGAGCAGATTCAACACCCTCACCGGCACGCGCCGATCGATCACGCGTGCGCCGAGGCGGCTCGCGGTATCGGGCGCGGGCCGATCGCGCCACGAACTGGTGAAGGCGGCCACGTCGTCATCGTGCGCCGACGTGTAGGCCCGGATAATTTCGTGCATGTACTCGCCGACGCCGGTGCGCTCGCGCAGCGCGGGTCGGTAATCGACGAGAATTTTCACGGCTCCATGAGATGATAGCCTCAGCAATCCGTCAAAAGTGGCGGTTCGCCACCGCCGCTGCCTTCACCCATCCAGTCAGGGAGACCGATTGAAAATCGCCGTCGTCGGAACAGGATATGTGGGTCTTGTGGCGGGGGCCTGCTTCGCGGAGAGTGGCAATGACGTGGTCTGCGTCGACAACAACGACGCGAAGATCCGAATGCTCCAGCGCGGCAAGATCCCGATCTACGAGCCGGGGCTCGAGGAGCTGGTCCGGCGGAATCGCCAGGAAGGACGCCTGACGTTCTCGACAGCTCTGCCGCGCGCCGTCCGGGAGTCTTCGATCATCTTTATCGCCGTCGGCACCCCGCAGGACGAAGACGGCTCGGCCGATCTGCAACACGTGCTGGCCGTGGCGCGCGATATCGCCAAGGCGATGAACGGCTACAAGGTCATCGTGGACAAGAGCACGGTCCCGGTCGGCACCTCGAAGAAGGTGCAGGAGGTCGTCCGGCGCGAGACGACCCACCCCTTCAGCGTCGTCAGCAACCCGGAGTTCCTGAAGCAGGGCGCGGCCATCGAGGACTTCATGAAACCGGATCGCGTCGTCATCGGCGCGGAGGACCAGCGCGCGACGGACGCCATGCTGGAGCTCTACGCGCCGTTCACGCGCACCGGCGCGCCGATCATGGTGATGGACTGCGCGAGTGCCGAGCTGACGAAGTACGCGGCCAATGCCATGCTGGCGACGCGCATTTCGTTCATGAACGAGGTGGCCAACCTGTGCGAAGCGGTTGGCGGCGACGTCGATCACGTGCGCCGGGCGATCGGATCCGACACGCGCATCGGAAACTCGTTCCTGTTTCCCGGATGCGGCTACGGCGGCAGCTGCTTCCCGAAGGATGTGCAGGCGATGATCCGGTTTGCTGCCGATGGCGGCTATCAGTTCCGGATCCTGCAGTCCGTCGAAGAGGTGAACAAGGCGCAGAAGACGCGCCTGTTCACGAAGTTGAAGAAGCAGCTCGGCTCGCTGAAGGGGAAGACCATCGCGGTGTGGGGGCTGTCGTTCAAGCCGAAGACCGACGACATGCGGGAAGCCCCGTCGATTCCGCTCGTCGAATCACTCCTCGCGGCGGGGGCGAAGGTGCAGGCCTACGATCCCGAGGCGTTCCCCGTGGCCCGCGGCATTTTCGGCAACCGCATCACCTACGCGTCAACGAACTACGATGCGCTCAAGGGCGCCGACGCCCTCGTGATCGTGACCGAGTGGAACGAATTCCGCCGGCCGGACTTCAGCCGGATGCGGACGCTCATGCGCACGCCCATCGTCTTCGACGGCCGCAATCTCTTCACATCCGAGCAGATGAAGCAGCACGGGTTCGCCTATCACTCCATCGGGCGGAACTGATCGTTGGCGGACCCGGCAAAGAGCAGACACCACGTCGTCCTGGTCACCGGCGGAGCCGGCTACGTCGGCAGCCACACCGCAAAGGCGCTGCGTCAGGCCGGGCACGAAGTCGTCGTCTATGACGATCTCTCAGCCGGACATCGCGGGGCTCTTCTCGGCGGCCGGCTGATCGAGGGCAGCATCGCCGATGTCGACGCCGTGCGCCGCGCGATCCGCGAGACAGGCGCCACCGCCGTCATGCACTTCGCGGCGTGGCTCATCGTCCCCGAATCGGTGAAGGACCCGGCTGGGTATTACCGCAACAATGTCATCGGCACGCTCGGGACCCTCGAGGCGATGGCCGCCGAAGGATGCCGCCACTTCGTCTTTTCGTCCACGTGCGCGGTGTACGGCGAGCCGACGGAGGCCCCCCTCCGTGAGGCGCATCCGACCAACCCGATCAACGCCTACGGGCAGTCGAAGCTGGCGATTGAACACGCCCTGCCGCATTTCGAGCGGGCGTACGGCATTCGATCGATTCGCCTGCGCTACTTCAACGCGGCTGGCGCCGACCCTGATGGGGAGCTGGGCGAAGATCACGGACCCGAGATTCACCTCATCCCGCGAGCGATCGAGGCGGCCCGGGGCGGACCGGAACTGATGGTCTTTGGCGAGGACTATCCGACGCCGGACGGCACGTGCCTCCGGGACTATGTCCACGTGACGGATCTCGCCGACGCGCACGTGCGTGCGCTGAACTGGCTGGGGGATGGAGGTTCGTCCGGCACCTACAATGTCGGCACGGAGCGTCCGTCGTCCGTCCGGGAGGTCATCGGGGCGGTCGAAAAGGCCACGGGAAGCACGGTGGCCTGGCGGTCCGCGCCCCGGCGGGCAGGGGATCCCGCCGTGCTGTATGCGTCAGCCGAGAGGATTCGCGCCGATCTTGGCTGGGTACCCCGGCGTCCCGATCTGAATACGATCGTCGCGGACGCCTGGCGCTGGCACGAGTCCCATCCCCGCGGATACGGTGACCGGCACGGTTCGTAGCCACCCGTCAGGCCGGCCTGACAACTCGTGAACGTCTATCTCCGCCTGCTCGAGTTCGCCCGGCCGTATCGAGGCCGCTTCACGATCGCCGTACTCGCCATGCTCGTGTATGGCGTGGCGTCAGTCGGCGTAGTCCGCCAGATCAAACCGATCCTGAACGAGGTCCTCCCGCATGGGGAGAGGCTCGTCTCGACGATCGTGCTGATCCTCGTCTTCTACTTCCTCAAGGGGCTCGGCGCGTACATCTCGGGCTATCTGATGACGGACATCGGACAGCGGGTGGTGCGCGACATCCGCGATCGACTGTTCCGCCACATCCTCGGCCAGTCCGCGGCGTTCTTCTCGGTGAACACGAGTGGGCGGCTGATGTCCCGGATTACCGGCGACGTAGCGCAGATCCAGCGCGCCGTCTCCGAGACGCTTGGCGATCTCTTGCGTGAGTCGCTGGCGTTGCTCTTCTTTGCCGGAACCCTCTTCTATTACGATGCGCGCCTCGCCCTGGTCAGCCTTACCGGCGCGCCGCTTGTGATCTATCCCCTCGTGCGGCTCGGGCAGCGGGTGCGGCGGAGTACTCAGCGTACCCAGGAGGCGCTCGAGCAGATGTCGCACGTGAGCGCCGAAGCGTTCACCGGCCATCGCATCGTCAAGGCATTTGGTGCCGAAGATCGCGAAACCGCGAAGTTTCAGCGTGCCTCGGACCACTACTACCGAACCAGCGTCAAGGTCACGAGCGCTGTATCGGCGCTGCCCCCGTTGATGGAGTTTCTCGGCGGCATCGCCTTCGTCGTGGCGATCTGGTACGGCAGCAAAGCGATCGGGACTGGCGAACTGACGACCGGGGATTTCGTCGCGTTCATCACCGCGCTGTTCATGATGTACGCCCCGGCCAAGAAGCTGAGCCGCGTCAACGCAGACCTGCAGCAGGCCCGCGCTGCCGGCGAACGCATCTTCGAGATCCTCGAGACACACAGCGAGGTGCTCGAGTCGCCGCACGCCGTGGCGCTGAAGGGCTTCTCTCGATCCATCGACTTCAGCAACGTCTGCTTCGCTTACGCCGGAGCTGACGACGCGACCCTTCGTGGCGTGACGTTCAGCGTGCGCCCTGGACAGGTGGTGGCGCTCGTCGGCCGCAGCGGCGCGGGCAAGACGACGCTCGTCAATCTGATTCCGCGGTTCTATGACGTGACAGGCGGGCGCATCACGATCGACGGGTGCGATGTTCGCGAGCTGACGCTGTCGTCGCTGCGGTCGCAGATCGGGATCGTCACGCAGGAAACCGTGCTGTTTGACGACACGATTGCCGCCAACATCGCGTTCGGCCGGCCGTCGGCGACGCAGGCCCAGATCGAAGCTGCGGCGCGAGCCGCTCACGCGCACGAGTTCATCGTGACGCTCGATCAGGGGTACGAGACGTTCATCGGTGAACGGGGACAGCGGCTGTCGGGAGGCCAGCGGCAGCGGCTGGCCATTGCTCGTGCCCTACTCCGCGATTCCCCGATCCTGATCCTGGACGAGGCGACGTCGGCGCTCGATGCCGAGTCGGAGATGCTCGTCCAGGATGCGCTGGCCACCCTGATGCTGAACCGGACGTCGTTCGTCATCGCGCACCGGCTGTCCACGGTCCGGCGCGCGGACATGATTGTCGTGCTGGAGCGGGGCGTCATCGTCGAGACCGGCACGCACGACGAGCTGCTCGCCCGCCGCGGCGTCTATGCGAAACTCTATGATTTGCAGCTGGAAGACGAGTCCGGCGAAGGGCAGTTGCCACTGTGATCAAATCCATGACCGGTTTTGCGTCGCTTACGCACGAGGATGAGCGGGCGACGCTCGGTGTGACCATCCGGTCAGTGAACCACCGCTTTCTCGACCTGCAGCTGCGCGTGCCGCAGTCGCTGGCCGATCTGGAGCCGCGCGTTCGCGCGCTGCTGCAGAAGCGCCTCGCGCGCGGACGCGTGGAACTCGCGATCACCGTGCAGCTCCGGCATTCCGCCGCTCCCTCGATCGAGCTGAACGAAGACTTTGCCAACGCGCTGGCCGCGACCATCGAGCGTGCGCGTGAGCGGGGCCTGGTCAGCGGCGCGCTGACGCCCGGCGATCTGCTAAGACACCCGCAGGCGATCACCGTTCGCGATCGGCCGAGCGAGGCGGATCCCGCCGTGGAAGCTCAACTCGGCTCCAGCGTCGAGGCCTCGGTGGAACAGGCCCTGGCGGATCTCGATGCCATGCGTGTGCGGGAGGGCGACCATCTTCGCGCCGACCTCGAAGGGCGCCGCCGGCTCCTCGCGGCACTCATCGAGCAGCTGCGGGAGGGCGCCGACGAAGGGCGCGCCGCGGTTGAAGCGCGGCTGCGCGATCGTGCCGCCGAGATCACCGCCGAGCTGCCCGTTGACCAGGCCATGCTGGCGCAGGAGATCGTGCGGGCGGCGGCGCGGTCGGACATCTCGGAAGAGGTGACGCGATTCCGTGCGCATCTGGCCCACTGGGCCGCGCTCGCGGACGCCTCCGAACCGTGCGGCCGCAAGCTCGACTTCCTGCTGCAGGAGATGAACCGCGAGATCAACACGATCGGTTCGAAGGCTGACGGTGTCCGGATCTCGGAGATGATCATCACCGCCAAGGCGGAGCTCGAGAAGATGCGGGAGCAGGTCCAGAATGTCGAGTGACGCCTCGAGCCAGGGCCGGCGGGGGCTGCTTTTCATCGTGTCGGCGGCGTCCGGCACCGGAAAGACGACCCTGGTCGAGCGGCTCGTGCACGCCGTGCCAAATCTGAAAATGTCGCGCTCCTACACGTCCCGGCCGGCCCGGGACGGGGAGCAGGACGGCGTTGACTATAATTTCATCAGCAGGGATCGCTTCGAACGAATGGTCCAGGAGGGGGAATTCCTCGAGTGGGCCGACGTGTTCGGCAACTACTACGGCACGTCGTCGTCTGACACGGACGCGTGCCTTGCCCTGGGCGAGGACGTGGTGCTCGTCATCGACGTGCAGGGCGCGCGACAGGTTCGAACGCGCGGGATCGAGACGGTCGGCATCTTCGTGCTGCCGCCGTCGGCAGACATCCTCGAGCGGAGGCTGCGCGGGCGCAGCAAGGACAGCGAGGAGCAGATCCGGCGCCGGCTCGACGTGGCGCGCGGGGAAGTGGCCGAGTACGCGCAGTATGAGTACGTCGTGATCAACGACGAGCTCGAGCCGGCAGTCGAGCGGCTGAAAGCGATCGTGCTGGCGGAACGGGCGCGCGTCAGGTTGATGCGGCCGGTTGCGGAAACGATCAAAGACACATTTCGGAAGCCATCATAAGGAACGTCATGGAAAGACCGCCGAAGGAAAACCGTTTCGAGTTCGTCGTGATCGCAGGAAAGCGCGCCCGGCAGCTGCTGGCCGGAGCCGAGCCGCGCGAGAGCGGCATCAAGAAGATCTCCATCGCGCAGCGCGAAGTGCTGCGGCGGAAGGTCGAGAAGATCGAAGACACCACCAACTGACCGTGTCTCTGATCGCTCTGGGAGTCTCCGGCGGCATCGGCGCCTACAAGGCGGTCGAAGTGTGTCGTGGGCTGCAGCAGCGCGGTCATGACGTCGTCGCGGTCATGACGCGCTCGGCGGCGCGGTTCGTGGGCCCGGTGACCTTCGAGGCGATTACCCGCCGCCCGGTGATCACGTCGCAGTGGCGTCCGGGGATGAACGCGGACATCGAGCACATTGCGATCGCCGATCAGATTGCGCTGCTGGTTGTTGCGCCGTGTACGGCGAACGTCATCGGCAAGTTCGCCAACGGGATTGCGGACGACTTCCTGTCCACCCTGTACCTGGCGACGAAGGCGCCCATCCTGATCGCGCCGTCGATGAATACAAACATGCTGGCGCATCCCGCGGTTCAGCGGAATCTCGAGACGCTGACCGCACGTGGCGTCCGCTTCGTGGAGCCGGGTGAGGGATATCTGGCGTGCGGGTGGGTGGGGAAGGGCCGTCTCGCCGAGCCCGCTGAGATCGTGGCCGCTGCGGAGCGGGTTCTCACCTCCACGCCTGGCAATTCAGGCACCCCTAAAGGGGCGCCCTACGGGAAGGGCACGATGAGCGGCCGGAAGGTGCTGGTGACCGCCGGCCCGACCTACGAGGACATCGACCCGGTGCGTTATGTGGGGAATCGCTCGAGCGGCCGAATGGGCTTCGCGCTTGCCGATGAAGCGCGCAGGCGAGGCGCTCACGTGACGTTGGTCGCCGGCCCGACGGCTCTCGAGCCGCCCGTGGCGGACGAGGTCGTTCGTGTGCGTAGCGCGGCCCAGATGCATGAAGCCGTCATGCGCGCCGCAGCCGGCGCCGACGTCGTGATCATGGCGGCGGCGGTCGCCGACTACGCACCCGCTCAGCGCGCGCACACCAAGATCACAAAAGACGACGCCCCGCTGACGCTGACGCTCGAGCGGACGAAGGACATCCTGGCGGACCTGGGAGCGATGCGCGACGCGCTGGGTGGTGCCGCACCGGTGCTGGTTGGATTTGCCGCCGAGACGGAGGACCTCCTCGGGCGAGCCCGCGCCAAGCGTGCGCGCAAGAAGCTGGACATGATCGTGGCCAACGATGTCGCCGCCGCGGACCGCGGCTTCGACGCGCCGACCAATGAGGTGACGATCATCACGTCAGGCGGCGACGAGGTCGTGCCGCTGCAGAGCAAAGAGGGTGTGGCGGCGCGCATCCTGGACCGCGTCGAAACCCTCCTGAGCGCCCGGTCGGCGCCCGTACGGCGCTGAACTGTGCCACCTCCCGGGTCGCGCGACGCAATCAAGGATCATCTCGAGTTTTTCGGTGAGCTTGGCGTTGACGGAGTGCGCCTCGACCCGGAGTGGCGTTCGCGCGCACACGCGCCCGAGGCTGGCACCCCTGAAGGGGTGCCCTACGAGACAGCCTCCGCAGTAGAGGCCGACCTTAAGGTCGGCCCCTACGAATCGCCTAAGGTCGGCCCCGACCAATCGCCCGTCATCGAAAGTCTCGACGCGATCCGCATCGAGATCGGCCCGGACTGCAGCCGCTGCAAGCTCCACACGCTGGGACGGACGCAGGTCGTTTTCGGCGTTGGCAACCCGAACGCCGATCTGATGTTCGTCGGTGAGGCGCCGGGTGCGGACGAAGACATTCAGGGCGAACCGTTCGTCGGCCGTGCCGGCCAGCTGCTCACGAAGATCATCGAGGCCATCGATCTCAAGCGCGAGGACGTCTATATCGCCAACGTCATCAAGTGCCGTCCGCCCGGCAACCGGAACCCGGAACCGGACGAGGTCGAGACGTGCGAGCCGTTTCTCTTCCGGCAGATTGACGTCATCAAGCCGAAGGTCATCGTCGCGCTCGGGAAGTTCGCGGCACAGTGCCTGCTCAAGACCGACGCACCCATCACCCGCATCCGTGGCCGCGAGTTCGACTATCGCGGAGCGGTCCTGATTCCTACGTTCCACCCGGCATATCTGCTGCGGAACCCGTCTTCGAAGCGGGAAGTGTGGGAAGACATGAAGAGAGTCCGCGTCCTGCTCACGCAGACCCCGGACCTGTAATGCACAATGCATTGCCTTGCGCCTGATCTCCGTCGCAGTCCCGGTCCCGTTCCTCGATCTCCTCACGTATAGCGTCCCCGCCCAGGTGGCGATGCCGGTTGTCGGAGCGCGCGTGCGCGTTCCCATCGGATCACGCACAGTCACTGGCTGCGTCGTCGAGTCTCCGGCGACGGGGGAGGCGCCTGGCGAGGTCAAAGACCTGCTCGAGGTCGTTGATCTCGAGCCGTTTCTCCCTCCAGCCATCGTCGAGCTGTGCCGCTGGGTCGCCGACTACTACCTGGCCGGGATCGGTGATGCGATTGCCGTGGCGCTTCCGCCCGGTGCGCGCGACAGGGCATCGGCGTTCCGCACGCGCAGGGTCGCGTCCCTGACAGCGCATGGCCGTTCCGCGGCGGATGCGACGTCTGAGACAGAACTCCGGCTGACAGCGAAACAGCGTGACGCGTTGAGCGCGCTGGCTGCGATCGCCGGTCCCGTCCCCCTCTCGGACTTGCGCGACCGCGGAATCGCTGCCGATCTCATCGGACGCCTCGCTGGACGCGGGCTGGTGTCGATCGTCGAGGAGACGCACGAACGCGACCCCTTTGAGCAGGCCACGGCGGCCGGAGTGCCGGACGCGGCCCGGCAACTGACCGGCGAGCAGCAAGCCGCGCTGGACCAGCTGACCACGCTGGCCGAGACGCGCGAGTTCCGTGTCGCGTTGCTTCACGGGGTTACCGGCAGCGGCAAGACAGAGTTGTATTTGCGGCTCGCGCAGCTTGTCTGTGGAGGTCCGGCTAAAGTCGGACACTACGTTGAAGGCAACCGGCAGGTGCTGATCCTCGTCCCCGAGATCGCGCTCACGCCGTCTGTCGCGTCACTCTTCCGCGGGGCGTTCGGCGACCGCGTCGCCATCCAGCACAGCGCGCTCTCCGATGGCGAACGCCACGATCAATGGCAGCGGATCCGCCGCGGCGACGTGGACCTTGTCATCGGCACGCGTTCCGCCGTGTTCGCGCCGCTCCAGCGGCTGGGCCTGGTCATCGTGGACGAGGAGCACGACGGCTCGTACAAACAGGAGGAAGCGCCGCGCTATCACGGCCGCGACGTTGCCGTCATGCGTGCGAGCCGCGAAGGCGCGCTTGTCGTCCTTGGCTCAGCCACGCCATCGATGGAGTCGTATCAGAACGCGGTCGCCGGCAAGTACTCCCGGATCGTCCTCGAGCGTCGCGTGCTCGATCGGCCGCTCGCGGCGGTCCGGATCGTGAACATGCGCGACGAGTTCGCCGCAGAGGGGCCGGACGTCGTCATCAGCCGTGATCTGGTGGCATCGATCGAAGATCGTCTGGCGCGGCGCGAGCAGGTGGTCGTCCTGCTCAATCGTCGAGGCTATTCGACGGCGGTCATCTGCCGGCAGTGCGGCGACACCTTCGACTGTCCGAACTGCAGCATCTCGCTCACCGTGCACGTGGCGCGAAGCAGTGGTCCGGCTGAAGGCGGACACTACAGATGGCGGGCACGCTGTCACTACTGCAACTACTCGGTGATGGTGCCGAAGACCTGCCGCAAGTGCGCGGCGCCGTATCTCGAGCACACCGGCTTCGGCACGGAGAAGGTCGAGCAGCACCTCCGCGATCGTTTTCCCGACGCACGGATTGGGCGCGTGGATCGGGATTCCGTCAGGCGGAAGGGCGCGCTGTCCTCGCTGCTGTCACGGTTTGCCGCGGCGGAGCTCGACATCCTGGTCGGCACTCAGATGATCGCCAAAGGGCACGACTTCCCGGGCGTCACGCTGGTTGGGGTCATCTCGGCGGATGTCGGACTCGGACTGGCGGACTTCAGGGCTGCCGAGCGCACGTTCCAGCTCCTGACGCAGGTCTCAGGCCGCGCCGGCAGGGGAGAGCGGCTGGGGGAGGCGGTTATTCAGACGCTCTATCCCGAGCACTACAGCGTGCGTCTGGCGTGCAGCCAGGACTACGTCGCTTTCTTCGACAAGGAAATCGTCTTCCGGCGTGGGATGCGCTATCCGCCGCTGCTGGCGATGGTCAACGCTGTCGTACGCGGCCGGTCGTTCGATGAGGCGATGCACACCGCGGCGGAGGTAGTGCGGCGGCTCGAGCCAGGTGCGGGGACTGCGGGGTTTTCGATTCTCGGCCCCGCACCTGCGCCGCTCGCGAAGCTCCGCGGCGAGCATCGCGTGCAGTTCTTCCTGAAGGGAGCGCGCCGCGCGGAGATGCGTCAGGCTCTCCGCGCAGTGCTTACCGCGATGCCGGAGATTCGGCGTCGCGTAACGGTGGACGTCGATCCCCTCAGTGTCCTGTAGTGTCCGCCTTCAGGCGGACCCGAGATCAGAGGCCGACCTCCAGGTCGGCCTCTGCCAAGGTTTCAGTTCCCGCGCCCGCCTCGGCCGCCACCTTGCCCTGCCGGTGCGGCGCCTCTGCCACCGGCGCCTCCGGTTCGGAGCCCCGGCGCGTTCTCGATGACCGCATAGTCCGACGGCACCTGGAACAGATCGGCGCGTGGTTCGGAACGGTTGATGTTCGTCAGGCGATACTCGACGACGCCGGTCCGTGGGTCGGAGAATCGCGAGAGGACCACCATGTTCAGGTCGGGGGAGTCCCACTGCTCCTCGACGATCTGAATCGGCCGATCGTTTCCGATACGTCCCGCCGGGATCGTCGTCGTCGAACGGCTTCCAGTGGCCTTCACGCCTTCAATCTGACGCGCGTTGAGCTGCTCTTCCACCGGTTTGAGGTCGGACGGAATCGGCGCGGCCTGCAGGCCAGCCCTGCCGGCTTGAAGCCGGACGCGACGGCCTGGCTGATTCGTCAGCGAGTCCACCAGTGCCGCGAGGTTTCCTGCCGCGAGGTTTCCTGACGCAGTGGAGAAGTACAGGCCGCCGTCTATCGTCGCGGCGTACGGCCTCTCGAGCCACTGCACGCCGCGGGGAGCACGGCGCGCGGTTTTCGTCGCCGGATTGAGCGTGTACGGGCTCTGATCGCCCGGCACCGAGTCAAACGTGATCGTCGTCTGCGGCGGTGCTGAAGGGTTCAGCCGATCGAGGCCGATCACCGTCTGCTCGCGCCGCACCCGGCCGAGCGAGTCCCGGTACCACTTCGTGGTCGTCCGCTGCTCGATCTTCGTCCCATCCGCCAGCGTCTGCGTGACGGTGGTGACGGCATCGGCGGAGAAGGGCACATTGGCGACGATGTTGTCCGTGAGCGGTCCAACGGTCGGAGCGCCGGCGCCCGGAGTACCGCGGCCGCCGCTTCGCTCCTGCGCGACGACGGAGATACTCATCGCCATGGCGGCGACGCATGCGATGGCTGCCGAAGAAGAACGCATCATGGTGTCTGCTCCCTTTCGCGGCGTCCGTCATTCGCTGGACGCCGATCGTTGACGACTTGAACAAACCGGACCGCCCGCGCCAGGCCGTCGTTGCCGATGACGACGTCCGCCAGCACGTTCGAAGCGGGTGTATCACTCGCAAAGGCGGCCGCACCGAACGATGCGAGCGCGCTGCGCGGGACCTGCATGCGCACGACGTAGCCGCCGCGCGCCGGCACGTTGCTGTAGGTCAAAGGAAAGAACTCGGTCACCAGCTCGCGACTCACCACTGGCGCGTCCAAAGCAGGCTGCTCGGACGATGACGACAGCGCCCGCCACGCGGGGATGCTTATGGCAACGACCACAGCGGCAGCCGCGCTCAGCGACAGCAGCATCATGCGGCGGCGGCGTGCCGCACCGATCGCATGAACCTCGGCGAGCAGGCGCATGCTGACTCGGCTGGACGTCCCGTCGTGTTCGTCGTCCTCGGCGACGGCGCGCAGTCCAGCATTGAGCGAGTCGTGTGGATCGAGTGTCTTCATACCGTCTTCCGAAGTCTTGCGCCGGCGTAGTGTCCGGCTTCAGCCGGGCCAGGCTGCATCGCAGCGAGCTTGGTCATGAGCAGTTCCTTCGCGCGGTGGAGCCGTGAGCGGATGGTCCCCACCGGGCACTGCGCCACCGTGGCGGCATCCGCGTAGCTCAGTTCCTGAAGCTCACACAACACGATGGCCTCTCGATATGGCGCCGGCAGCGTGGCGATGGCCGCTCTCACTGCGTGAACCGTCTCAGCCCGCGACAGGTTCTCGAGCACCGACGGCTGTTCGTCTGCCTTCGCCGATGCTTTGGCGGACAAGTCGTCTTCATCGAGCGCGTACGTCGCGAGGTCCTTTGCGCTCAGCCGCTTCAGCACGAAGTGCCGGGCGATCCCGAACAGGTAGTTGCCGACCGTCCCCTTGTTCGGGTCGAAACCACCGCCAGTCCCAGGCGACGTCGAGGGACGCAACAGGGCGAGGAACGTCTCCTGCACGATGTCGTCGGCGGCGTCGCGGCCGCACATGTGCGCCGCGTAGCGGAAGATGGGGCGTTCGAATCCGGAGAAGAGCCGTGAGAAGGCGACGGCGTCCCCGCGGCGCGCCAGCGCGATCAGCCCTGCATCGTCCACGTCATGAGTGCATTGGCGGACGGGGCGTGAAAGGTTCCAGAAACTGTCTAGAGCTGCTCCACGACGACGGGGGTGAAACACAGGACGAACATGATGACCGCAAACAGCGCGAGCCATTTGCGGGCAGGGTCGAGCGGGATGCTTTCGTCAGGGGTACGGGGGTGGTGAGGACCGAACACGCCAAGCATCAGGATGGTCAGCACTGCCCAGGCGCCCCAGGACGAGAGCGACCAGAAGGCAAGACCGATCAGGCAGGCCACCATGACCAGCGTGACGAACGAGCTCTTGCGCCCGAGGACGGCGTAGGAGATATGGCCGCCATCGAGCTGGCCGATGGGAAACAGGTTGATGGCGGTGGCCAGCAGACCGAACCAAGCGGCAAACGCGACGGGATGCATCGACACGGTGAAGCCGTCGGCAACCTGCCCGAACGTCATCCACGCCGCCAGCTTGAAGAGCAGCGGCTCGCCGAGCCAGACCAACTGGCCCTCAAGGCCTCGCGGGATTTCCTCGACGTGAGAGAGGTACATCCCCAAGAACAGAAGCGGTATAGCGACGAGGAAGCCGGCGATCGGCCCCGCGATCCCGATGTCGAACAGCTCGCGCTTGCCCGGAATCGGCTGACGGATCCGGATGAACGCGCCCAGCGTCCCGGTTGGGATGATCGGCATCGGCAGGAAATACGGACGGGACGCCGAGACGCCGTAGTGGCGGCAGGCGAGATAGTGGCCCATCTCGTGGCAGCCGAGAATCGCGAGCACCGGCACGCTGTACCACAGCCCGCGTATCAGCAGCTCTAACGTCGTGAAGGGATTGGGCCCGCCGCTGAATCCCAGATGAAAGCTGAGATAATGCGCTTCCCCTATCCAGGTGGTCGACGCGAACGTGAGCAGGAACAAAAAGACGTAGCGGAACCATGGCTCCCGTCGCCGAAGTTCGACCGGTGGCGGGTCATAGACCTGTCCGGGAAGCGATGGCTCGACCGGCGGCAGCTCGGGCTGCTCGGAAATTTCAGCTGGAGAGGAGCCCATGAGGGCCGTTACCCGATATTCTGAAGGTCCTTGCCTGGCTTGAAGCGGATGGTACGGCCGGGCGGGATGCGAACTTCCTTGCCGGTTCTGGGGTTGCGTCCGATTCCACGCTTGCGGGGCTTGACCTGAAATACTCCGAAGCCACGAAGCTCGATGCGATCCCCACGCTGCATGGAGAGACGCATGGCGTCGAACACGGCGTCAACCGCGACCTCTGCCTTGACTTTCGTGATGTCGGCGATCTTCGAGACTTCGTTGACGATGTCGACCTTGATCATGTGATTTAGGGCTTCAGGTGAACCTGGTCACCTCTGCCAAAAGACTGTAACTACTATAAAGACCGTGACTTACGCTGTCAACTCGGGTCTACGAGGATGGAGTGTCCGCCTTCAGGCGGACCAGCCATGAAACGACTCCCGTCCGTCGTCCTCGTAGGGCGCCCGAATGTCGGAAAATCGACGCTTTTCAACCGCCTGAGCGAGACGCGACGCGCCATCGTCACGCCCATTCCGGGGACGACGCGCGACGTGATCGCCCAGCCGGTGGAGTGGCAGAGCGCCCGTTTCGAGCTGACCGATACCGGCGGGATGTTCGGCGCCAGCCAGGATCCACTGCACGAGCTCGTGCTCGAGCGCGGCCGGCGCGCGATCGCCGCCGCAGATCTACTCGTGCTTGTCGCGGATGGCCGCGAGGGCGTTGTGCCTGGAGATCTCGACATCGCCCGTACCGTTCGTGAAGCAGGCAAGCCCGCGCTGCTCGCGGTGAACAAGACTGACGATCGTCGCGGGCGTGCGGGAGCTGTCGACTTCCATCAACTCGGGTTCGAGCCTGTCCTGGAGATTTCAGCGGAGCATGGCGAGGGCATCGGCGACCTGCTCGACGAGATCGTCGCGCGCCTGTCGCCTGGCTCCGGCGGCGGTGAAGCGGCAACGCCAGGAGACGAAGTATCCGTCGCGATCATCGGCCGTCCCAACGCCGGCAAGTCGTCGCTGGTCAATCGCTTGCTGCGTGAAGAGCGCATGATCGTCAGCGAGATCCCTGGGACGACCCGCGACTCGGTTGACACCCTGATGACGTGGCATCGCCGCCAGTTCCGCATCGTGGACACCGCTGGCATCCGGCGGCCGGGCCGGGTGGCGCGCGGCGGCCAGGTGGAGTCGGTCAGTGTGCTGCTGGCCCAGCGCTCGATCGAAGCCTCCGACATCGTCGTGCTCGTCGTGGATGCGTCAATCGGAGCGACGGATCAGGACGCGGCCATCGCCGGTGCGGCGGACCGTGCCGGGCGCGGTGTGATCATCGCCGCCAACAAGTGGGATCTCGTGAAGGACCGCGGCCCCGAGTACGTGAAGGAATTCGACGAGGGGCTTCGCCGGCAGCTCAAGTTCCTCGATTACGCCACGATTCTCCACATTTCAGCGGCTACTGGAGAGCGGACGCCGAAGCTCCTGGAGGCGATCGATCGCGTCGCGGCGGCCCGGCGGCAGCGCGTGAAGACCCCGGCGCTCAACCGGCTCGTCGAGAAGATCGCGCTCGAGCATCCGCCGTCCAGCCCGGGCCGGAAGCACGTGCGCATTCTCTACGCGACACAGACCGCCGTCGCGCCGCCGACGTTCGTGTTCTTCACCAACACGGCCACCACGTTTCACTTCTCCTACACGCGGTACCTGGAGAATCGGCTGCGGGAAGAGTTTGGCTTCGAGGGGACGCCTCTCCGGATGCACGTGCGTCCGCGGCGGAGGGAGCGGAAGGAGTAGGGCGTAGGGAGCGCAGGCCGTGGGGCACCGCTTCAGCGGTGCCAACCTGCTGAAACAACGAGAGTTCGGTTTATACTGCAACGCATGCCGCCCAAGATGTACAAGGCCGCGGAGGTGTGCGAGGTCGCGCAGCTGCAGCCGTTTGTGCTCAGGTCGTGGGAAAAGGAATTCCCGCGCATCGGGTTTCAGAAGTCCGCGGAGAGCCCGCGGCTGTACCGGCAGTCGGATCTCGATCAGGTGCTGCGCATCAAGCAGCTCGTGTTCGAGGAAGGGCTGACGCTTTCAGGGGCACGGCGCCGCATTGAAGATACGGCACCGGCATCTTCCTCGGCCACGGACGACGAGGTCGAGGAGGTGCTCGAGGCACTGGCCTCGGACGCCCGCACGCGCATTGCCCACGTACGTGACGGGCTGCGCTCGATTCTCCGAGTGCTGTCGAGCGCACCGGGCACCGTCGTCATTGTGGACGATGAGCCGCACGGCGAGCCCGCGCGTTCAGCGAAACGATCCTCATCGCCGCCCAAGCGGACGGTAGCCGCTCGAGCGAAAGCGCGTTCGGCGGCCAAGCCGTCGCGCCACGCCAGCGCCGCGAAGAAGAAGCGCACACGCGCCAACGCGTAACCCAGGCATGCAGCGGAGCGGTGTCAGCGTCATCCTTGCGGCGGTCGTTCTCGCGGGTTGTGGTTCAAGCGCACCGACGTCTCCCGGCGGCAGTGTCGAGTATTCGCAGAGCATCGCTGGATCGGTCAGCGCGTTCAGCGAAACGCGACATCCGCTGACCGTCCCGGTTTCAGGCGACATGACTCTTCGCCTGACGTGGTCGAGTTCAAGCGTCGACCTCGACCTGTATCTCGCATCGTCGAGTTGCGTGGTGTCTCTCTATCCGCTCGAGACCTGCGGCATCGTGGCGCAATCAATCCTTGCCAGCGGGGCGAGCGAAACCATCAGGCACCCGGTGTCGGCAGGGCAGGAGTACCAGCTCTGGGTGGACAACCTCAACACGACGACGGCGATGAATTACACCCTCTCGATTGCGATCGACTGACCCCGTCCGCCGCGGGGAAACCCGTGTGCTAGGATGGCGTTCTCGCCTGTTCTCGGGATGTGGCGCAGCCTGGTAGCGCACCTGACTGGGGGTCAGGGGGTCGCTGGTTCGAATCCAGTCATCCCGACCAATTTTCAAGTACCTAGGAAAACGACGCGTCTCGTCGGATGGCGTTGAGCGCTTCGGGCGCCGCGACCTCCTGACGCACGGTCAGGGGGGCTTCCGCGAATACGAAACGCCGTCACGAATGTCTTCAACGCGTTAGAGGATTCGCGTCTTCGCGTGACGCGTCGGCTGTAGTCGATTCTGTTGCAGTGATCGGCTCGAACCTGCCGAGATCCGACATGCGCTCAACGCCTCATCGACGATGGATTTCTCGTGCGGATTGTCGAGACGTTGCGAATCGAAAGAGAACTCCGGGCATGGCATCGAGGACGAGCTGCTACCGCACACCCTCGATCGGTTCGTACAAGCGCAATCGGTCACCACTCGACGGGCGGAAGGGGTCTTGGCCTGACGAATCGTCAGACAGCCTCGCTGAACTGCATGGCGGCGGGGTCCGCGCGGAACGTGGCGGCGCTCGACATCAGGAGCCATTCGGCGGCTTGAAAAAGCTTCGGCGACTGATTTTCATCAAGTCGTTCAGTTCCTTCCTTTGTAAAGAAGCATGACGCTCGCTTACCCACTCGGTGGTGGCGGGGCATTGACGACAGACGCGCGAGTCCCAGCGGAAGCCTCGGTCTTTCAATCAGTTGAGCGTCTCCGGTCAGTCGCTCAGCCGGACGGCACATCGTTTGAATTTCCGGGACGGAGATTGCGGCGATGAGACTTTCGATGGAACTGTGAGATGGCAGACCACCCCGTTTCCCGGCTTCAGCAAACAGACGCCGCCGGCGACGCCCGCCTGACACCCCCGGCACTCGTCGTCGGCATTGGTGCGTCTGCCGGGGGCCTCGACCCGCTGGTGCGCTTCTTCGACAATCTGCCCGAACGCACCGGACTGGCGTTCGTGATCGTCCAACATCTGTCGCCCGACTTTCGCAGTCTGATGGACGAACTGTTGTCCCGCCACACGACGCTGCCCATTCACCTCGTGGAAGATGGGATGCCGGTCGAAGCCGATCACGTCTATCTGATTCCAGCGAGGAAGGAGATGATCATCTCTGGCGGCCGGTTGCTGTTGAGCGAGCGCAATCGCCAGCAGGAGATGACCCTGCCCATTGATATGTTCTTCCGGTCGCTCGCACAGGATTGCGGCGAACAGGCGGTGGCGATCGTGCTGTCCGGCGGCGGCAGCGACGGCTCGCGGGGCGTCCTTCAAGTGCACGACGCCGGTGGCTTCGTGGTCGCCCAGGACCTCGAGAGCGCGCAGTTTGACGGTATGCCGAAAGCGGCGGCCGAGACCGGAGTGGTCGACTGTATCTTGCCGCCCCAGGATATGCCGACCGCGCTGCTCAAGCGTGCGCGCCGTGATAAGGCGCCGCCCGAGCCCGTCGTTGCGCCGCGCGGACTCGACGCCGTGTACCGGTTGCTCGAAACCGAATACGGCATCGACTTCAACCACTACAAGCCGAGCACCGTCACACGGCGCATCGAGCGCCGGCTGGCGCTCGCTCAGTCGTCCAATATCGAGGAATACCTGTCGCGGCTGCGCTCCGAGCGTGACGAACTCGATGCCCTGTATCGCGATCTGCTGATTGGCGTAACGCGGTTCTTCCGCGATCCGGACGCGTTCGATCTGCTCGAGCGCCGCATTCTGCCCGAGCTGCTGCAGCGCGAACCGCGCACGACCCCACTCCGGCTGTGGGTCGCCGGGTGTGCGACCGGAGAAGAGGCCTACTCGCTGGCGATTCTGCTGCAGGAACTGATGGCGGAGCACGGAGAGCGGGCGGTGAAAATCTTTGCGACGGACGTCCACCGTGGATCGCTTGAGCAGGCGGCGCTCGCCGCCTACGGTGAAGAGGCGGTGTCGAACGTGTCCCCCGAGCGGTTGACTCGCTATTTTACACAGGTCGGCAGCAGCTACCAGGTGGTTCCAGAGCTGCGCCAGATGATCGTCTTTGCACAGCACAACGTCATCACCGACGCGCCATTCACGCGCCTCGATCTGATCACCTGCCGGAATCTGCTTATCTATCTGCAGCCGCCCGCTCAGCAGCGGGTCCTGTCGCACTTCCACTTTGCCTTGAGTCAGACCGGTGTGCTGATGCTTGGACCGTCGGAGACGCTCGGCCCGCTGGCCGACGGCTTCGAGATTCTCGACAAGGAATGGCAGCTGTATCGAAAAGCCGGCGAGGTCCGCACTCCGGTCCACACGCGCCCGCATGGCGGCGTCTCGATCGAGACCCGCGTCGCAGTGTCGCCCATGCCTCCGGCACGGCATTCGATCGGCCAGCTGCTGTCGGTCTACGACGCTCTTCTGGAAGAGGCGATGCCGCCCAGTCTGATCGTCAACGAGCGCGGCGAGCTCGTTCATGTCCTTGGCGGAGCCGCGCGCTTCCTGCGCGTGCGGGACGGGCGGCAGAGCCTGGAGGTCTTCGATCTGGTCCACGTCGAGTTGAAGATGATCCTCGCCGGCGGGATCAAGCGCGCGCTGGCGGAGCGGTCATCCGTCGTCTTCAGCGGCGTCCGCATGCCCACCGACGATCGCATCTACCGTGTCACGATGCGGGCCATCGCTGGGCGCGGCGCCGGTGGACGTTACGTTGTCGTCTCGTTCGAGTCAGCTGAGCCGGCGGCCAGGCCTTCTGGTGCGCCGCCGATTCAGATCGACATCGATAGGGTGTCGCAGCAACAGCTGGCGGCGCTCGAGGCTGAACTGGGGACAACGAAGGAGAGCCTACAGGCGGCCATCGAGCAGCTGGAGGCCGGGAACGAGGAGTTGCAGGCGTCGAACGAGGAGTTGCAGGCCTCGAACGAGGAGTTGCAGAGCACGAACGAAGAGCTCCAGAGTGTCAACGAAGAGCTCTACACCGTCAACGCCGAGTACCAGAGGAAGATCGGGGAACTGACCGAGTTGACCAACGACATGGACAACCTGCTGGCCAGCACCGAGGTCGGGACCATCTTCCTCGACGCCCATCTTCGGATCCGGAAGTTCACGCCGCAGGCCGCCGGGATCTTCGGTCTAGTGCCGCACGATGTCGGTCGTCCAATCGAGACGTTCGTGCACAAGATGCGGCATCCGGAGCTGGTCGAGGATCTCAAGCGCGTGCTGGCGTCCGGCCAGGCTGTCGAGCGCGATCTCGCGGAGGTGAATGGCCGGCCGTTCTTCCTGCGGCTGTTGCCGTATCGGGTGAAGGGCGCGGCCGACGGCGTCGTCTTGACGCTGATCGACGTCAGCGGACTGAAAGCTGCCGAAGACGCGCTGTTCCACGAACGCTATCTTCTGAACAGCCTGCTGCGCAGCGTGCCGGATGCGATTTACTTCAAGGACACCCGCGGTCGGTTCATTCGCTTCAATCATGCGATGGCGGCCAGACTCGGCATCGCCGATCCGGCCGACGTCATCGGCAAGACGGCATTCGATCTGCCGGATCAGGATGCGGCGATGGCCCTGCATCGCGAAGACGAGAAGGTGCTGCGGTCGGGTCAGCCGCAGCATTACCGGCTCGAGTCGCGCGCCACCGCGGACGGGTCGAAGGCGTGGGACCTCGTGTCACGCCTGCCCCTGGTCGATCCCGACAGCGCCATCGTCGGTGTCATCGCCATCTTCCGCGACGTGACGGAACAGGTCAGAGCGAAAACGAAAATCGATGAGGAGGTGCGGCGGCGCGATCAGTTCCTGGCCATGCTGTCCCACGAATTGCGAAACCCGCTGGGCGCGGTGGTGACGGCAACCGCCATGCTGAAGGGTGGTGATGGTGTCGGAGATCGCGCGGTGAGCGTGCTCGAGCGGCAGTCGCGGCAGATGGCGCGGCTGCTCGATGACCTCCTCGAGGTCAGCCGTGTGACACAGAACAAGATAGAGCTGCGCCGGCGCGTGGTTGACTTGCGACTGGTCGCCGCGGAAGCGGCCGACGCCGTCCGCCCGCAGATGGACGAGAAGGGACTGGACTTTCGCGTCGATCTGGACGCGGACCCGGTCTGGGTGGACGGCGACGCGGCGCGCCTGCAGCAGGTCCAGATCAATCTGCTCAGCAACGCTGTCAAATACACCGCCAGTGGAGGGCATGTCACGCTGCGGGTTCGCGCGGAATCGAATGGCGCAGTCATTCGCGTCATCGACAATGGTGCCGGCATTCCGTCGCAGTTGCTCGAATCCGTGTTCGACCTGTTCGTGCAGGCAAGCCACACCCGCGATCGCTCAAACGGCGGTCTTGGTGTCGGCCTGACGCTCGCTCGCGCGCTCGTCGAGATGCACGGAGGTACCGTGGGCGTCCGAAGCGACGGCGACGGGACCGGCAGCGAATTCTCCGTCAGGTTGCCATTGACAACCCGGCCCGAACTCTCGGCGACGCAGGACCAGGCGTCCGTGTCGACGATCCCCCTGGGGGCCTCGGTCGTCGTTATCGAAGACAATCCCGACAGCCGCGAGATGCTGTGCAGCATGCTCACGCACGCGGGCCTGTCCTGTCACGGCGCGGACGACGGCGTCGCGGGTCTGCGGCTTGTGGACGAGATCGCGCCGTCCATCGTCATCCTCGACGTCGGGCTGCCTGGGATCGACGGACTCGAAGTGGCACGACGCATTCGGGCGAATCCGCGACACCGCGGCGTGCGTCTCATCGCGCTCACTGGCTACGGCCAGACCGCCGACCGCGAGGCGACGAGGGCGGCCGGGTTCGATTACCACCTTGTCAAACCGGTCCAGCCGGGAGAGCTCCTAGCGCTGCTGGCGCAACTGCAGATGTCGCTTGACCCATCCCAGGTCGATACGGACACGGTGTTGTCGTCGATCGGCGATCTGACTGCAGAGCCAGGTGCGACCCTGGCACAGCTCGACACCAACTCGGAACTCTGAACCCGTGTTCTCGGCGGCGGCGACTCGGAAGGCTGAATCCGATGTCATGGCAAACGATCGACGGAGTGCATCGGAATGAACGGATGCTGTAGATGATTCTGTAGTGGGCGAGTGCATCAGAGAACCACAACTATCTACAGTTCGCAGGCGGCGCGGTGCCACTCATTCATCAGCAGCCAATTGCGGCCGACCACCTTTGATTCAAGGTTTGAGGCCGGATTCCTGAGGGAGTCTGGCCTTTTGTGTTTTTTGGGGGTGAGGGCTGGAGGTGGGTTGAGATGGCTGCTGGTGGGTGGGGATAAGCAGGATTTGGACAGGAAATCCGAGCGCATCATTCCGCCTGTTGCGTGACGCTGGACGTTCTCGGCTTTTGAGGCCGCGGGTTGCGAACGCGGAGTAGCTCCATAAACGCCTTCCTCCTCAGCGTGTTTGCGTCGTGGGCTGTGTATGTCGGAATCGCACTCTTGGGTCTATGGCCGTCGGCTCCGAGGCTCGCTAGACAGTACGTCCTTTGGTCGATCCCGATAACGATCGCGATGTTAACCGCTGGAGCTGTAACCGGATTCTTCGACCAAGCCGAAACGCTCCGTCAGATACCCGGCTCGCTCCTTGGCCCACTCGTCTGGTGGCTATCCGAGGGTCTACCAGTGAGGCATGCGCGTGTTCGTTGACGAGCGCGCCGCAGCAGACAATCCCCTTCGGCCTGCTTCACATCATCCTGAATTGCGTCTCCCCCTTCGAGCGGTCGCTCGGATGAGCGAGTGTGGCGTCACGATTCGGCTTGGCGATTTGCCAGTCGTTAGAGTCTCGCTCGATGAAGAGCTGAAACCCCACTCGACAATGAATCCCTCTGCCCTTGGGGTCCTGGTCTCGTTTCCAGAACAGTGAGGGGTCGATGGCGTTGAAGAGCTGCCGCAGTTCAATAACACGGACTTCGATGACTGTTGGACGCCGGCTCGGCAACATCGTCGGCAGACGAGCGTGCGAACAACCATTGGCTCCTTCTCGCAGGCGACACCATGTTGACTCACAATAGCTGATTGGCGCGGATGCAGGGCAAGAACCGAGGAGGTACGTCATGCAAGCGGTCAGATTCGTTGGCGTAGGCAAACCAGCGCGAATCGAGGACGTTCTCAAGCCATCGCCCGGGCCCGGACAGATCCTGATCAAGGTCGGCGGTGCCGGCGTGTGCCATTCGGATTTGCATGTCATGGAGGACGATCTGGGATTCACGCCTCCGTTCACGCTGGGACACGAGAACGCCGGCTGGGTCGCTGCGCGTGGAGAGGGAGTCACGGCTTTCAAGGAAGGCGACGCGGTGGCGGTGTACGGTCCGTGGGGATGCGGACGCTGCCACGCCTGCCAGCTCTCTATGGAGAACTATTGCGAGAACTGGGCTCAGATGACTGGCTTCGGCGGTGGACTGGGACTCGATGGCGGGATGGCCGAGTACATGCTGGTTCCCTCCCCGCGGCTGCTGGTTGCTCTTGGACGTCTGAGTCCGGCCACGGCCGCGCCACTGAGCGACGCCGCGTTGACGCCGTATCACGCCATCAAGCGGGCGCTGCCACATCTGAGCGCCGCTAGCACCGCTGTCGTGCTCGGCGTCGGCGGACTCGGACATATGGCTATTCAACTCCTGCGCGTGCTCGCGCCCGTGCGCATCATTGCCGCCGATGTGGACGATAAGAAGCTGCAGCAGGCGAAGACACTCGGCGCGGACGACGTCCTCAACAACCGGAATGCAGACGAAGCGGCCGATCGGATTCAGAAGATCACGGGCCCGCGCGGCGCCGGCTTGGTGCTCGACTGTGTTGGCGTGCAAGCGACGATTGACCTGGGCGCAAGGCTCCTCGGGCGCAACAGCGTCTGGACGATTGTCGGCCTTGGCGGTGGCCGTCACGATTTCCATCATGGCAGCACCCCGTACGGCACGACTATGAGCATCCCGTACTGGGGATCTCGTGTCGAATTGATGGAGGTGATCTCGATGGCTCGCGACGGTCGGATCCACGCCGAGACTACTGAATTTCCGCTTGGGCAGGCCGTTGACGTCTACCGCAAGCTGAAGGCGGGCCAAATCAGCGGTCGTGCGGTGTTGGTTCCGGAGGGCACCGCAGCATAGCGATCGCGGCCACCAGGTTGCATGCCATTCAGGAGGTGTCGCCACGCGCGGTGCTCTGGTGTTTAGACGCGGAGCGGCTGAGGTACTGGAATTCATCTCGCATCGGGCCGGTCCAGCAGCCTGAGAACGCTTGCGATCTCGTCAATCTATGAGAGTCGAGGGAGGCCGAGATGCGGCGATGCTCACCAGTGAACATCGTGTGTTTGACGATCGCAGTTGCGGTTCCGGTGGCGGTATCGCTCGATGGACGGGCCCAAGACAAGGCGCAGGGAATCACCGGAGCTAACGAGCGCAACAGCTGCGACCAAGACAATGGGGGTCTGATGCTCCCCCCCGGGTTCTGCGCATCGGTGTTTGCTGACAACCTTGGGCGCGCGCGGCATCTCACGGTGGCACCCAGCGGAAATGTCTACGTGAACACGTGGAGCAGCTCGTACACCGATCTCAAGAACGCTCCCGGCGGCTACGTCGTGGCGCTTCGTGACACCAATAGCGACGGCAAAGCCGATCGGGTCGAACGTTTCGGTCCTGGGCACCAGGATGGGAAGGCGGGCGGTGGCACCGGTATCGCCGTGCATCGTGACGCGCTGTACGTCGAGGACAACGGAAAAATCATGCGGTACCAGCTAGGTAGCGGGGCGCTGGTCCCGCAGGGAAATCCTGCCGTGGTCTTGAGTGGCCTGTGGACCGAGCGCGGTCACATCATGCACCCGTTTGCGATCACCTCCGACGGAGTGCTGTACGTGAACTCCGGTTCGATCACGAACTCCTGTCAGCAGAAGGACCGCACCCAGGAATCGCCCGGACTGTCGCCGTGCCCCGAGCTTCAGCTTCACGCGGGCATCTGGCGTTATGACGCCGGCAAGACCGGCCAAGCCTTCTCCGCGACCGAACGCCACGCCACGGGCACCCGTAACGTCGTCGCAATGGCGGTGAACCCTGCAGACGGAACTCTGTATGCCACGCTGCACGGACGGGACCATTTAGGCGTCCACTGGCCGAGGCTCTACACGATGGAGCAGAACAGCCAACTGCCCGCGGAACTCTTTGTGCGCATCGAACCCGGTGACGATTTCGGTTGGCCGCAGTGTTACTTCGACGGCGGTCGGCGCAAACACGTGCTCGCGCCGGAGTACGGCGGCGACGGCGGCAGGACCCAGGGTGCCTGCGCGGAGAAGAAGCAACCCGTTCTGACTTTTCCCGCGCACTGGGCTCCCAACGGCATGACGTTCTACAGCGGCTCGACGTTTCCCGCGAAATATCGCGGCGGCGCATTTGTGGGTTTTCATGGTTCCCATGACCGAGCGCCGAAGCAGGCCGGCTATCTCGTCGCCTTCGTGCCGTTTGAAGCGGGCAAGCCGGCGGGCAGCTTTGAAGAATTCGCGACGGGGTTTGCCGGCGCAACGGCCCCTGCAGCTGCTACCGACGCACCGCACCGTCCCATGGGTGTGGCGGTCGGTCCCGATGGAGCGCTGTATGTGTCCGACGATGTCAAAGGGAGGATCTGGAGAATCATCTATGCCGGAGGCGCCTGAGCCAGGGTTGTACGCCTCGTCTACCACGGCCGGCGTAGGGAGGAACGAGACGAACTTCTCCTGCTGAAGCACGGCGCCCTGGCGGCTGTCGCAGCGGTTGCGTTGTCTCCCAACCGCAACCAATCCCGAACGAAGAGCGGTGCCGGAACCGCATAGTGCGGAACGATGCCCATCCTCTAGGCTACTCGACGGTTGAAACTCGCCGTGAGCCGCGGCATTCATGACCTGCTACACCGTGACAACAACAGCTTCATATCCCGCGGGGGCCCTAATCAGAGGGGAGTCCATCTGAAGAGGCTCGACTTACGACACATCGTCTGCGCGGTGGATCTGTCCGGACAGTTCAGCGCGACCGTAGCGCTGGCGATGGCGACCGCCGGCGCGCGCAAGGCTGAACTGCGGGCGCTGCATGTCATGACGAGCGAGGAAGCATCTGTTCCGGATGCAAGTCTGCGCCGGGTCAGCATCATGCGCCAGCTGCGGGAGTCTCTGACCGAGGCGGGCCCCAACCACGGCCTTGTCGGCGCGGCCGTACGACAGGGAGATCCAGGTACGCAGATCCTGCGCTTTGCCCGCGGGCTGCATGCCGGGATGATCGTGCTCGGGACTCCTCGCTCCGATCGACCCGAGCGTTCTGCGGGCCCGGTGGCGTCCGTGGTCATTCCGCGTTCAGAGTGTCCGGTGCTCACTGTGCCAGCCCAGACCACCACCGAGGGGGGCAACGACGGGATGTTCCGCCGAATCGTGTGCGCCGTTGACCTTGCCCCTTCCTGTGTGAGCGTCATGCGTCACGCACTGTCGCTTGGGTGGGAGACAGGCGGACGCGTGATGTTTGTCTGTGTGGCCCAGGAAGAGAGTGCGGTGTCTCCTCGACAGATACGTAACGACCTCCTTGGCGCGATCCCACCTGAGGCCAGTCAATGGTGTGCAACCGACGTCATCGTCACCGATGGTGCGCCGGCTACCGAAATCGTGAGACTTTCGGCTGAACGAGAAGCTGACCTCGTCGTCATGGGTCCGCCGCGCCGGTGGACGTCGACGACCCAAGTGGTACTGAGTCGGTCTCTGTGTCCGGTGCTCGTCACGCACGACGCACGCCCCTTCCCCTGGCCGGGCGCGATTCAGCGGGCGACCGCGCACTCGAGACCAGCATGAAGCGGAGTCGATTGACGTCTAGCCGTCCTGTTGCGATGGTCGCCGTCTTTGCTCAAGGAGGAGGGCGCTATGAGGTATGAGTTTCTCGTCGACAGCTACGCCTCCGAGCGACTCAAGGTGCTGAGCGCGTGGAGCGAGTTCAGAAATGAGGACTTGCCCGTGCGGCCGAACAGAACCGATTCCCGGGGTCGCAGCGTTCACGAACACATGGTGCATCAATGCGTCAGCGAAGACCTGTGGTTTCGGAACATGCTGGGCATCGACGTTGGTGCGCCGCCCCTCCCAAGCGACGAAACGCGTTTTGGGTTCATCAAACAGTATGCGGAGGACAGCGGGAGACGGCTCGAAAAGCTTCGGCTGACAGACGACCACTGGTGGGAGCAGGCCACAACGTTCTTCGATGTAACCCGATCGCGAGCATGGGTCATGACGCGTCGATTGACTCACACATCGCATCATCGAGGCCAGCAAATGGCCATGCTGCGGATGATGGGTCGCGATCTGCACAGCAACTACGGACCGACCGCCGACACCGGAGGTCTGATGCAGAACCATGCGCCAACGATCTACGCCTACGCCAGTCTCGACGAACTCCTGAGAGGAGAGGAGCATGGCGGCGCCAAGGCTCCGTTGCCCGGGTCTCGGGGATCGAGCGTCACGGAACGACCACGTATGGAGGTGCCGCAACACGTGCGGACGCGGCCTTATCCCATGCCCCGGTAGGAACGGGAATGGATGACCATCCTGCCGTAAGTCGAGAGTCATCGCTCGCTGGATCGAAGGCCGATGTGGACCAGCTCTGCATCAACACGATCCGGACGCTGTCGATTGATGCGGTTCAAGAGGCGAACTCCGGGCATCCGGGGATGCCGATGGGTGCGGCGACCATGGCCTACATCCTGTGGACGCGTCATCTTCGGCACAACCCAAGAAACCCGGCGTGGCCCGACCGTGACCGCTTCGTCCTCTCGGCTGGACACGCCAGCATGCTGCTCTACAGCTTGCTGTTTCTAACCGGGTATGACCTCACGCTGGAAGATCTCCAAGAATTTCGACAGTGGAACAGCCGGACGCCAGGCCATCCTGAGCGCGGGGTCACGCCTGGCGTCGAGGTCACAACCGGACCGCTCGGTCAAGGTGTCGGGAACAGCGTTGGACTCGCGATCGCCGAGCGTTGGCTGGCGGCGACGTTCAATCGTCCCGACAACGAGGTTGTGAACCACTACACATACGTTCTGGCGAGCGACGGGGACGTGATGGAAGGGGTCGCCGCGGAGGCGGCGTCGCTCGCCGGCACTCTCCGGCTCGGCCGTCTGATCGTCCTCTACGACGCGAACCTGATCACGCTATCCGCGACGACGAACCTCACGATGACCGAGGACGTCGGGGCACGCTTCGAAGCCTATGGCTGGCACGCTCAGCGGATCGACGGTCACGACCCGGTGGCCGTGGATGCGGCGCTGACTGTCGCTCGGGCCGTTGAGGATCGGCCGTCGCTCATCGTGGCGCGCACCCACATCGGCTACGGCAGCCCGCACACGCAGGACACATGGCACGCGCACGGCGAACCACTCGGCGTCGAGGAGGTGCGCCTGACGAAGCGCGCTCTAGGATGGCCGGCCGATCGCCGTTTCTACGTACCGGAAGCCGCACTGCGCGAGTTTAGAACGGCGGTTGAGCGGGGCGCCGATCTGGAGGCTGCGTGGCGGTGCCGCGTGGACACGCACAGGTCTGCGCATCCCAGCCTGGCTGATCAGTTTGCGCGCGCGCTCGCGGGCGAATTGCCCGCGGGTTGGGAGGCGCACCTTCCGATGTTCACGCCAGCGGACGGAGAGATGTCGACACGCGACGCAGGGGGAGCGGTGATCAACGCGGTGGCCGGCATCATCACGAACCTGGTCGGCGGTTCGGCGGACCTCGATCCGTCGACACGCACGGCGATGAAAGGATGCGGCGATTTTGAAAGTCCGCTGGTGACCCAGTCCGATCACGAGGTGCCGACACAGGGCACGGCCGGCGGCGTCTGGGGGTACGCTGGGCGAAACATTCACTTCGGTCTTCGCGAACACGCCATGGCCGCAGTGATGACTGGAATGGCGCTTCACGACGGTCTTCTCCCGTTCGGCGCGACGTTCCTGTCGTTCTCCGACTATATGCGCCCGGGTATCCGGCTTGCGGCGTTGAGCAAGGCACACGTGATCTATGTCTGGACCCACGACAGCATCGCGCTTGGAGAAGATGGTCCGACCCACCAGCCGGTCGAGCAACTGGCGGGTCTGCGCGCCATGCCCAACATGATGATTCTGCGACCAAGCGACGCCACCGAAACCGTGGAGGCGTGGCGCATCGCGCTACGGCACAGGGGCGGCCCCGTGGGGCTCGTGCTCACTCGACAGAAGCTGCCGGTGCTGGATCGGACGGTCCTGGCCTCCGCGTCACGTCTCGCACAAGGGGGGTACGTCCTCGCAGATCCTGATGGGTCCACGCTGGAGGTGATCCTGATCGCCACGGGCTCCGAGGTCTCGCTGGCGCTGGAGGCGCACGCACGGCTCGTCGGCGCAGGAATTCGCAGCCGGGTGGTGTCGATGCCCTGCTGGGAGTTGTTCGAGCGGCAACCGCAGTCTTACCGTGACACGGTCCTTCCACCGAGCGTCCGCGCTCGTGTGAGCATCGAGGCCGCCGCGCCGTTCGGGTGGGAGCGCTATGTCGGGCTCGACGGTGCAATCGTCGGTGTGACCGGTTTCGGCACGTCGGCGCCAGGACCCATCGTCATGCGGGAGTTTGGTTTCACGCCGGAGCATGTCGTCGAGACCGTGAAGAGAACTCTTGAAATGAGGCGATCATGATCAAGAACATCCTGTGCGCGATCGATCGATCGCCCAGTTCCCTTCAGGCCTTCGGCTACGCGGTCGCACTGGCAAGATGGCAGAGCGCCAGATTGAATCTGCTGGAAGTCATCGAGGAAGCGCCGCCGCCGGGCACCAGCCGAGCCCCGAAGATCGGCAGTGTGCCTGACGAAGCCCGGAGAGCCCTCGAGCGCGACCTGAGACAGATTCTGACAGCCAGACGCGCGTCTGACCTGAAGGTCGAGATCGCGATGCGAAAAGGCAACGTCGTGCAAGAGATTCTTGCGCAGGCAAAATTGAGCCGGTCGGACCTTGTCGTGATCGGCAGCCACGGCCGTGGAGGCGTTCAGCGCCTGGCGCTGGGATCGGTTGCCGAGAAAGTCCTTCGGTTGGCCACGTGCCCGGTCCTAACAGTTCGTCGTGGAGTGAGGCGGGCACGCCGTAACCGGTCACCTTTCGAGGCGATCCTGTGTCCAACGGATTTCTCCGCGGTTGCCAATAAGGCCGCGGCGTACGCCAAGCGTTTAGCGGAGGAGGCAGATGCCAAACTGATCCTGATGAGTGCTGTCGAATGGCCATTCGATCCGGCTGTGATGCCCGGAGCGGTCGCAGCGCTTCGAAAGAGCATCGAATCGAGGGCTACCGAAGCGCTCACTCGCCTGTTGCCGCGTTCGGCTTCTCACCGGGCACGCTCTCAGGCGATCGTGGCCGTCGGCAAAGCCAGCGCCGCGATTGTCAAGGTCGCCCGTGCACGATCACCGGATCTCATCGTGATGGGTGTGTCGGGGCGCGGCGCATTGGATATGGCGGTGCTCGGTTCGACCACCCATCACGTGATTCGCGAGGGGGCGTGGCCGGTGCTGACCGTGCGGACAACCAATCGCTGACACTGCTCGAGATCCACCGCGCGCCTGGACGAACGCCAAACGCGTACATCGGCGGTTCCGTGAGCTGGTCCGGAACTGACAAGCCATGTCGAGCCGGTGCTGACGCACGACAGCTCGAGAAACATGCTCATCCGTCACTATCGTTGAATCAAGACCACGACAGACTGAAGGACACGATCATGCGCCGTGGCTACAACCGGCCGCTCTATCTCCTGCCGTTCGATCATCGTCGTTCCTACGTGACCGGCTTGTTCAAGTTCACGCCACCGCTGACTGCCGTCGAACATCGAGCCGTTGTCGACAGCAAGCGGGTGATCTACAACGGATTCCGGCAGGCGGTTGACAGCGATGTGCCGATCGCCCGTGCCGGCATCCTCGTCGACGAGGAGTTCGGCGCCGACATTCTCCGCGAAGCAGTCAGGAGCGGCTGCGTGACGGCGCTGTCGACTGAGAAGAGCGGGTCGAACGAGTTCGAGTTCGAGTATGGCGCGGCGTTCGCCGAGCATATAGAAGCCTTCGCTCCGACGTTTGCGAAGGTCCTGGTGCGCTACAACCCTGAGGGCGACGGGGCGCTCAATCGGCGCCAAGCGGCGAGGCTCACACAGCTGTCAGACTACTGTCGGACCGCGGGCCAGCTGTTCATGTTCGAGTTGCTGGTGCCGGCAACGCCGGCGCAGATGGAACGCGTCCGAATGGACACGCAAACCTACGATCTGCAGCTTCGTCCTGAGTTGACGCTGCAGACGATTCGCCTGCTGCAGGACGTCGGAGTCGAGCCGGATGTCTGGAAGATCGAAGGGCTCGATCGCCGCGAGGACTGCGAGCGCGTTGTTGAAACGGCCCGCCGCGACGGCCGGCACGACGTCGGTTGCATCGTTCTGGGGCGCGGTGCCGATCAGCGCAAGGTGGTAGCGTGGCTCGAAACCGCCGCGTCTGTGCCGGGATTCATCGGATTCGCGGTCGGGCGCACGACTTTCTGGGATGCAGTGGCCGACTACGAGGCGCACAGGGTGAGCAAACAGGAGGCCGCGTCCCGTGTCGCGCAGCGTTACCGCGAGTGGGCGGCCATTTTCGAGCGCGCGCATCCTTCACATAGCAGCGCAGCCTGACGTGGCTGGTACACAAGACGCACCGCACGCAGTGCGTCTGGTCGTGGCGGACGTTGATGGGACGCTGGTGACGCCTGACAAGATCCTGACGCCGCGGGCACGCGCTGTTGTTCGCACGATCAACGAGGCGGGAATCGCCTTCACCATCACCAGCAGCCGGCCTCCGCTGGGCATGAAGACGCTGATCGACGACCTGGATCTCCGAGAGCCGGTGACGGCGTTCAACGGCGGGCTGGTCGTGCGGCCGGACCTCTCGATCATTCGCGAACACCTGGTCACCGGCCGGACTGCACGATCGATCATCGGCATCTTGACGAAGCACGAGCTGGACGTGTGGGTGTACCGAGACAACGACTGGTATGTCACTTCACGCCACGGGCCTCATGTCGATCGCGAAGAATGGACGGTCAGGTTTCCCCCGACCGTCGTGTCCACATACGAGGGATTGCTGAATCGAGTGATCAAGATCGTCGGTGTGAGCGACGACGATCGAGCCATGGCCCGCTGTGTCACGGAAGTGCGGCAACGGTTCGGTCACCTCGTGTCTGCGGCTCTGTCCCAACCGTATTACCTGGACGTGACCCATCCGAAGGCGAACAAAGGAGAGGTGGTCAGTGCGTTGTCGGCGCTGCTGGCCATTCCTGCGGCAGAGATCGCGACTGTTGGGGACATGCCGAACGACGTGCTCATGTTCAGGCGAAGCGGAGTGAGCATTGCGATGGGCAATGCCAGCGCGGACGTGCAGCGTGCGGCCACGTTCGTGACGACGTCGAACAGGGAAGAGGGCTTTGCGCTGGCAATGGAACGGTTTGTTCTCGGAGGTCTAGGCCCTGGGCACGGGTAGATGTTCCCTCGTCCGCCGTCGAGATCGTCAGAGCCGTGCCGGAATCGCATAGTGCGGAGAGATGCGCATCCTCTAGGCTACTCGACGGTTGAACCGCGCCGTTAGCTGCGGCACTCCGTGACCAGCGACACCGTAACGACACAGCTCCAGAGGGGAGGACATCGTGAGCGACAAAGCCGTCCGTCCAACCGCACGAACAACCAGTGATGCCCATGCGGCACTCATGCGAGACGAAGTACAAGAACGCGCCTACTACCGGTACGTCGAGCGCGGACGCACGGACGGACGGGCGATGGAGGATTGGCTGGCTGCCGAGTCGGAAATCAGGCAGGCGGCGGGCGGCCGGTCCGAATCGTAGGAGAACGCTGGCACTGACTGACGGCCCTGCCGACGAAACAGACGGCGGGAGCTCACATTCTGAACCCGACGTGTCTCCAAGCGCACTGCTGATCGAGCGCGGCGCGCGTGACGTTCAAATGTCCTTTGAACTTCTGTGTCTTCGCTACGGCCGCCTGAGCGGCGGTCGAGGATGTCGATGGCGGCCGAGCGACCAACCGAAGGGCGAGTCACGGTGCGTGGCGCTGCCGATGGCGTTGTCCAGGAGATCCTGGCGGGTCAACATCGGCTGCGAAGCGACGAACCGTTCTCAGCCGGGGGTACAGATACCGGTCCCACGCCGTACGACTTGCTGCTGTCAGCACTCGGCTCCTGCACCTCAATGACCGTTGGCATGTACGCACGCCGAAAGCACTGGCCGCTGACGCGCGTTACTGTGCGCCTGAGTCATTCGCGCGTTCACGCCCGGGATTGCGTTGTCTGCGACACAGAGCAGGCGACGCTCACGGTCATCGACCGGAACGTGGAATTCGACGGCCCGCTGACCGACGAACAACGCGAGCGGCTATTGGCGATCGCGAATCGCTGTCCGGTTCATCTCACACTCACATCCGTCATCGACATTCGTACGACACTGCTCCCGGCACACTCGTGATGTCGCGTCTCGCCGTACCTCTGGGGAGCGTATCGCCACAGACCGAACCGGAGGAGCGATGCGCTCGATACTGTCGGGAACGCGATTCGAAGCCAGACGCATGACGGCCCATCGTCAATGATTCTCCGGCCCGTGCCGCCGTTCCGCCTTGACCTCACCGTGTGGGCGTTGCGCCGCCGCACCCGCAATGCGATCGACCGATGGGATGGCACGACCTACCGCCGCATTGTGGTGCTGGGGAGTCGGCCTACTGAGCTGGCTGTGCGCCAGGAGGGAGGTCCTGCGGCGCCACGCTTGATCATCACTGTGACGCCGCCCTTTCGGACGAAGCTCGATCGCCAACATCTCCGCCGCACGATTGCCCGTCTTCTCGGGGTGCGTGTCGATCTCGCGCGGTGGTATCGAACAGCGGAACGAGATCCGCACCTGCGAACACTCGCGTACCGATTTCGTGGCCTGAAGCCTCCACGCTTTCCGACGCTCTTCGAGGCCCTCGTCAACGCCATCGCCTGTCAACAGTTGTCCCTCATCGTTGGCCTGGAGCTGCTCAATCGACTCGCGGTTGCGTGCGCTGTGAAGCGCAAGACATCAGACCGCAAGGAGTTCTACGCGTTTCCCGCTCCGCGCGATCTCGCACGTCTATCGCCAGCCACGTTTCGGGCGATTGGTTTCAGCCGGCAGAAAGCCCGGGCGCTTCGGACATTGGCCGTGGGCGTCGAGCGCCGTGAGATCGATCTCGAACGGCTGACCAGGGTTGACGACGCCGAGGCGTTCGCACGACTGTGCGAACTGCAGGGGGTGGGGCGATGGACTGCCGAGTACACGATGCTTCGCGGTCTTGGCCGGCTGCACGTATTCCCCGGGGACGATGTCGGCGCTCAGAAAAGCCTGGCTCGCTGGCTGGCTCGTTCATCGCCGATGGACTACGCCGGCGTACAAAGGGCGACGCAGGCATGGCGTCCGTATGCCGGACTCGTGTACTTCCACCTGCTGCTCGAGGGTCTGTCTCGATCGGGCGATCTGGAACTGACGGTGTGATGACGGCGGCCGCCGATGTCCGGGGCAGCCGCCGTGAGAGGTCCATGGCTGGTGCGATGTCTTGGGTCCGCAGATCTGATCAGATCCGAGCAGGCGTCGCCAGCCGAACGAGGTCATCACATGATTAACAGCGCTGGCCTGAAGACCACGACGACGCAGGGTCCGTTACGCATTCTGCAGCAGTTCGGCCAATCGATCTGGCTGGATTACATTCGACGACACCTCATCACGAGCGGGGAGCTGCGTCGCCTCGTCGAGGAGAGCGGCGTCACAGGGCTCACCGCAAACCCCTCTATTTTTGAGAAGGCCATTCTCGGGAGCACGGATTACGAGGACGCTCTGGGCGCGATCGCCCGACGGGGCACCTGCGATGCGAAAACGGCGTACGAAGAGCTTGCGATCGCCGACATTCAGGACGCCGCCAGGATCCTGCAGCCGGTCTATACCGACACGCAGGGACGAGACGGCTTTGTCAGCCTGGAGGTGTCGCCGCTGCTCGCGCACGACACGCGTGGCACGGTCGAGGAAGCGCGCAGACTATGGGCGGCCATCGGGCGTGACAATGTGATGATCAAAGTGCCGGGCACGCTTGAAGGTGTGCCGGCGGTCCGGCAACTCACCGAGGACGGAATCAACGTCAACATCACGTTGCTGTTTTCGCGTGCCGCGTACGAGGCGGTGGCCCACGAGTACCTCTCGGGCCTGGAAGCGCGGATCGCCCGTGGTCACGATGTGAGGTGTGTTGCAAGCGTGGCGAGCTTCTTCGTGAGCCGCATTGATACGGCGGTTGACACGCTGGTGACCAGCCGGCTGAAGGACGCGTCACATCCGGACGAGCGTGCACTCCTCCAGGGTCTGCTGGGGAAAGTGGCTATTGCGAACGCGAAGCTTGCGTACGAATGGTACGAACACTTCATCCATACGGATCGGTGGATGGCGGTGGCTGGCAAGGGAGCCCGTACCCAGCGCTTGCTGTGGGCCAGCACCGGCACGAAGAATCCCCTGTACCGGGATGTCCTGTATGTCGAAGAGCTGATCGGTCCTGACACCATCAACACGATCACGCCGGCCACTCTCGACGCGTTCCGTGCACACGGGCGTCCTCGCGCGAGCCTCAAAGAGGATCTCAAGGGCGCACACGACACGATGGTCGCGCTCGACAGGGCGAGCGTGTCGATCGACGCCATCACCGCACAAGTACTGGATAACGGCGTGCAGTTGTTCGTCGAAGCATTTGGCAAGCTGCTCGACGCCATCCAGCGAAAGATGACGGCTTTCAGACCGCGAGCGGTGGATCGCCTGCGTTACCGGCTCCCTGGAGCGCTCACGACGGCTGTCTCTGAATCGTTGAGTGACTGGCAGTCAAACGGCAAGGTTCGGAAGCTATGGGCCGGTGACGCGTCGCTGTGGACCGGAGCTGACGAGGGCCGCTGGCTCGGTTGGCTGAGCGTGACCGACGATCAGCTTGCTCACCTCGGACACGTGCGCGCCATCGCCGATGACGTGCGGCAGACTGGTTTCACGGATGCCGTACTCCTCGGCATGGGTGGCTCCAGCTTGTGCGCCGAGGTGCTGAGTCGGACGTTCGGCCGTGCAAACGGCTTTCCGGTGTTCCATGTCCTTGACACCACGGACCCGCAACAGATCCGGACGCGGGCGACTGGCCTGGATCTGGCCAAGACACTCTTCATCGTTTCGAGTAAATCGGGAAGCACGATGGAGCCGGACATCCTCTGTGAGTATTTTTTCGATCGCGTCCAGCGAATGCTTCCTGACGAACCCACTGGGCGGCGATTCATCGCCATCACCGATCCCGGCTCGCCGCTCCATGAACGCGCGGAGGCGAGAGGTTTCCGGTATGTCTGCTTCGGCGTGCCGAGCATCGGCGGGCGGTATTCGGCGCTCTCGAACTTCGGGATGGTGCCAGCGGCCGTGATGGGCCTCGACGTCTCGCGCTTTCTCGACCGCACAGAAGAGATGGTGCACAGCTGCCACTCGTGCGTGCCAGCGACCGAGAATCCTGGCGCAGTACTAGGCACGATCCTGGGGAGTCTGGCGCGCAATGGGCGTGACAAAGTCACGATTGTGCCCTCTCCGGATATCGCCTCCTTCGGTGCATGGGTCGAACAGCTCCTCGCCGAATCGACAGGCAAGTCGGGCAGGGGCCTCATGCCGATCGATGGCGAGTACCTCGGGTCGCCGGAGGTGTACGGCAACGATCGCCTCTTTGTGCATGTGCGGCTGGAATCGGCACCCGACCCGAAGCAAGACGAGGCCATTGACGCCCTCGAGCGAGCTGGCCACCCCGTGGTCCGGATTGCGGTGGCGGACGCGTATGACCTCGGTCAGGAGTTTTTTCGATGGGAGATAGCTACCGCGGTCGCAGGCGCGATTCTCGGAGTCAATCCGTTCGATCAACCCGATGTCGAGGCCAGCAAGGACTCAACAAGGAAGCTCACGAGGGAGTACGAAGCCAGTGGATCGCTTCCAACAGAGACTCCGCTGCTTCGGGCTGGTGACCTCACGTTTTATGCAGATCCAAGAAACGCGACGGCGTTCGCTGATCGCTCGGAAACGGCAGTCGACTGTCTCAAGGCTCACTTCGACCGCTTGAAGTCAGGCGACTACTTCGCGCTCCTTGCGTTTATCGAGATGTCTGACGAGCATCAGGCCGCTTTGCAGACGATTCGGCACCTCGTGCGCGACCGGCGGCACGTGGCAAGCTGCCTCGGGTTCGGTCCGAGATTTCTGCATTCGACAGGCCAGGCGTACAAAGGTGGACCGAACACTGGCCTCTTTCTTCAGGTCACGTGTGACGATGCGAACGACATCCTGGTGCCCAAACAGAAATACACGTTTGGCGTTATCAAGGCGGCACAGGCCCGAGGGGATTTCGAAGTGCTGGCAGACCGCAGGAGGAGGCTCTTGCGAGTGCACCTCGGGCGCGACGTCGTCTCCGGCCTGAAGAGGCTCCACGATCTCGTAGCGCAGGCACTGGCGTAAGACTGCGCTCACCGATAGACGAGGCCGCCATCGATCAGCGGTGACTGGCCGGTCATGTAATCCGAGTCCGACCCGGCGAGATACGAAACGAATTTCGCCACGTCGTCCGCCGTCGAGGGCCGTCCGAGGGCGATGCCTTCAGCGTACTTCTTGAAGTTCTCGCCGCGCGGAGCCCCGTTGTACTTCGACAATCGTTCGTCGATTCGATCCCACATCCCGGTCCCAACGACGCCGGGACAGTAGGCATTGACGGTGATGCCGAAGGGGGCGAGCTCTCTCGCGGCAGCCTGAGTAAGTCCGCGCACCGCGAACTTCGTCGAAGAGTACACACCGAGCATCGCGAAGCCGTCGTGGCCGGCGATCGATGCCGCATTGATAATCTTGCCGCCGTGTCCAAGCTGCATGAACTTGGCAGCCGCCGCTTGGATACCCCAGAGAACGCCGCCGACGTTGATCCGCTGGATCAGCTCGAGATCCGATGGCCGAACGTCCTCAATCGTCTGTACCTGCACAATGCCGGCGTTGTTGACCATGATGTCGAATCCGCCCAGCTCGGTCGCCGCCCTCTCGACGGCAGCAAAGACCTGGTCACGGTCGGAGACGTCGGTGATGATGAACACACTGTTCTGGCTCATCGCGCGAACGTCGTCGACGACTTCGCCCGCCTTTGCCTCGTCCAGATCCGCGATGGCGACGTCGGCGCCGTCGCGCGCCAGCCGGAGGACTATCGCTCGTCCGATCCCTTTCGCGCCGCCGGTGACCAGTGCCACCTTACCCGCGATGCCCATGTCGACCTCCATTGCGAACGTGTAGCACGGTGAAATCCAGGCGGAACGGCCCTATGGGCCGAATCATGAACGTGCGAAAGACATGGCAGTGACTCGGCACGAGACTTCAACGCTTCGATCGCGGCTTGCCGTGCGCAGTGACCACTCGCGTAGACGGTGGAGGCCGGCGCGCCTTCGTTCGCACGTACTCCTGTAACGCGACCGCGTTGTTGTGTTGTGTGTCGTGTGAGCTGTAGACCAGCGTGACTCTGCCGCGCCGGGCAGCTGACACGATCGGCTGCCAGGCCTCCGGTCTTGAGTCGAGTTCACGAAAGTAGCGCCGACGAAACTCGCTCCACTTCTCGGGATCGTGACCGAACCACTTTCGCAGCGCAGTGCTGGGTCCGACCTCCTTCAGCCACTCGTCGACGTGGAGCTGCGCTTTCGGGACGCCGCGGGGCCACAGCCGTTCCACCAGGAACCGCGTGCCGTCCGTCCGTGAGGCCGAGTCGTACGCACGTTTCAACGAGATCCGGTCTCGTTGGTGTGTCACTTCCGAACTCATCGCCGTCACGCTCGTGTCTCCGGAGTTGTTCTTGTCTTTGGCGCTTGTGCCAGCGACTGATCGAGCACATACGGCAGAATCCCGCCGGCCAGGAAATAGGCGGCCTCAATCGGTGTGTCGATTCGCAGGAGGAGTGGCACCGGCTCGCGCCGGCCGTCCGGACGTTCGATGTGCAGCGTCGCGGGCTGGCGTGGCCGCAGTGGCGCACCCAGCGTGAGATCGAACCGCTCCGTGCCGTCGAGCGCGAGTGTCTGTGCGCTCACTCCTTCATGAAACTGACACGGGAGAACACCCATGCCGAGCAAATTGGACCTGTGGATTCGTTCGAATCCTTGGGCAATTACCGCGCGTACGCCGAGCAGGCGAGTCCCCTTGGCTGCCCAGTCGCGGGAGCTGCCTGCGCCGTAGTCCTGCCCGGCGATGACTACCAGGGGCACGTTCTCGGCGCGGTACCTTTCCGCCGCATCATAAATGCCCATGTGCTCGCCGTCGGGCTGATGCCGGGTTATTCCGCCCTCGATACCTGGCACCATGAGGTTCCGGATACGGACGTTGGCAAAGGTGCCCCGGACCATGACCTCGTGATTGCCTCGCCGTGCGCCGTAGCTGTTGAAATCCGGCACCGGGACGCCTCGATTGCGCAGGTAGTCGCCGGCTGCTGAGGTCGATTTGATCGCACCAGCCGGGCTGATGTGATCCGTCGTAATTGAATCGTCGAAGATGGCAAGGGCTCGCGCACCGGAGAACTCGGCGGCAGGCGCCGCAGCCATCGACGGGGCGAAGTACGGTGGCTCGCGGATATAGAGCGAAGCTGGGTCCCATTCGTAGACATGACCCACTCCGGCCACTATCTCATTCCAGAGCGGGGTCTGGTCGGCGAAGTCAGCGTAGAGTCGCCGGTACTCGATCGGATCGAACGCCGTCCCAATGAGCGCGTCGATCTCCTGCATTGACGGCCAGATGTCACGCAGATGGACGTCCTGTCCCTCTATCCTCGCGAGCGGCTCGCGCGTGAGGTCGATGTCGATACGGCCGGCAATCGCGAACGCAACGACCAGCGGCGGGCTCATGAGGAAATTCGCCTTCACACTCTGGTGAATACGCGCCTCGAAGTTGCGGTTGCCGGACAGCACGCTCGCCGCGATGAGGTCGTTCATTGTCAGCGTGTCTTCGAGCTCGCGGTCGAGTGGACCGGAATTGCCGATGCATGTCGTGCAGCCGAAGCCAACGACGTTAAAGCCCAGTCTGTCGAGGAACGGCTGCAGGCCGGTCTTCGTGAGGTACTCGCTCACGATGCGCGATCCGGGTGCGAGCGATGTCTTTACCCATGGCTTCACGCTGAGCCCCCGCTCGACGGCCTTCCTTGCCAGCAGGCCTGCGGCAAGCATGACCGCCGGATTCGACGTGTTGGTGCACGAGGTAATCGCGGCGATGACCACATCGCCATGCGTCAAGTCGACGGTCGACGGCTTCACCGGTCGCGCGCCCGATCGCTCGAGGCGGTTCGGCGTCGGTCGGTTGTTTATCATCTCGGCTTCGGTGAGCGTGCTGGTGTTGTGCGCGCGCCCGTCGGGAAGCGTGTCTCCCGATTGCTCGCCGCCACCCGGCCGGGGCGCCTTGTCATCGGCAAGCCGCACAGTTGCGCGCTGGGCAGCATCAGGCTTTCGGTAGCCTTCTGGGCTGGTCAGCAACGCGAGGAAGTGCTCTTTGAGCCGACCGAGCGCGATCCGGTCCTGCGGACGTTTGGGACCGGCGACCGATGGCTCGATGTCGGCAAGATCCACGTCGACGACGGTCGTGTAGTCGCACTCGCCGCGCGCCGGCATTCCGAACATACCCTGGGCGAGGAAGTAGCGGCGTACCGTCTCGACGTGCTCGTCAGTGCGGCCGGTGGCTTGGAGGTAACGACACGTCTGCTCGTCGACAGGGAAGTAACCGATCGTCGCGCCGTACTCGGGCGCCATGTTCCCGAGTGTGGCGCGGTCCGGAACCGACAGCTTCGCGGCGCCTTCGCCGTGATATTCGACGAATTTCCCGACAACGCGCGCTTGACGCAACAGTTCGGTAACGCGCAGAACCAGATCGGTCGCAGTCGCGCCCTCTCGCAATGTGCCGTGGAGATGCACGCCCACCACGTCTGGGAGGAGCAGGTAGACAGGCTGGCCGAGCATCGCCGCCTCGGCTTCGATCCCGCCGACTCCAAAGCCGACCACCCCGAGCCCGTTGATCATCGGCGTGTGCGAGTCGGTGCCGACCAGCGTGTCGGGATAGAGCACTCCTTCCTTCTCGAGAACCGCGCGAGCCAGGAACTCGAGATTCACCTGGTGGCAGATGCCAAACCCGGGCGGAACGATGCGCAGGCCGTCAAATGCTTGCGTTCCCCACTTGAGGAAACGGTACCGCTCGCTGTTGCGATGGAACTCCATCTCGGTATTGAGGCGGAGGGCATTGTCGCTGCCGAAGTGGTCGACCTGCACCGAGTGATCGATCACGAGATCGACGGGAACCGAAGGCTGCACCCGTTCGATGTCGAGATGGCGGCGCGCCACCGCCGAGCGCATCGCGGCGAGATCGACAAGAAGCGGGACTCCTGTGAAGTCCTGCAGCAGCACGCGGCCGACGACGAAAGGTACCTCCGCGGTGCGTGCGGCGTTGGGCTCCCATCGGAAGATCGCTTCGACGTCCTCGTCGCGAATGCGTCTGCCGTCGTGGTGGCGCAGCACAGATTCGAGAAGAATGCGGAGGCTGACCGGTAACCGCGAGATGCTTGCGTTCCCTGTCTTCGCGAGCTGTCGAAGCGAGTAGTAGATGCCGGAAGATCCTGAGGGGAGCTGGAAACGCTGGCGCACATCGAGCATGGCTCCTCAGGACACCGCCCTTGGCGACGCTTCTAGGTGGCGCGCGATCCGCAATGCCGCGCGGACCAGCTGACTCGAATATCCCCACTCGTTGTCGTACCAACTCATCACCTTGATCAGGTCACCATCGACGACCTGCGTCATTCCGAGGTCCACTACTGACGCGCGGGGGTCTTTGATGATGTCGGACGATACGAGCGGATCCGTGGTCACGCCAAGGACGCCGCGATAACGTTCACTATCAGCCTCCTCAGTGAACACGCGGTTGACTTCGTCCACTGTTGTCGCTCTGGCGGCGAGGGCGACGATGTCTGCGAGCGAGCCGACCGGGACAGGTGCCCGGACGGCTACGCCGTCGAATCGCCCGCGATACTCGGGGAGGGCCTTGGCTGTCGCAGCCGCCGCGCCCGTAGACGTCGGCACGAAGTTGGCGGCGCCAGCCCGGCCCCTTCGGACATGCGTGTTCGGAGCATCGACGATGGCCTGACTGGCGGTATACGCATGAACGGTCGTCATGATGGCCTTCTTGACGCCAATTTGTCGCCCGAGGATCTCCATCACCGGTGTGATGCAGTTCGTCGTGCAACTCGCGCACGAGATGATGGCAGTAGCTCCCTGCGGCGTATTGACGCCGTGGACGATCGTTTCGACGTCGTCGCTTTTGGAGGGTGCCGACAGGATGACGTAGCGTGCTCCCGCGCGAATGTGAGCATCAAGGTCTTGTCGCCTCGTGAATGCGCCCGTGCACTCGAACACGATATCCACGTCCAGCGATTTCCACGGTAGGCGCGCGGGGTTCTCTTCGCACAGCAACGTCACCCGCTGGTTACCAATCGTGAGTGTCCCGTTCTCCGTTGTGCGGACGCTCTTCTCATAGCGTCCGTAGACGGTGTCGTATGTCAGCAGATAGGCGATGCTGTCCGACGCGCCGAGGTCGTTGGCGGCGACCACGTCCAATCCAGGCGTGTCCATCAGGATTTTGAGCGTGGAACGACCGATTCGTCCCAGTCCGTTGATCGCAACCCTGGCCATGAGAAGTCCTCCTGGTGTCGCGCCGAGTGATGAGGTACTAGCGGGACATGCGGAGCAACGTCAGTGCGCCGGGCGCGAGACTCATGTTGCGCAAGGCAATGTCCGTCGCGCCGCTACAGTGACTTCAGGTACTCAATCAGTTCGCGCTTCTGGTCCGACGTCAGCTTCAGCTTGAAGTGACTGTCGTAATGGTTCACGACGGCGTCGAGGGTGGGGAATCGGCCGTCGTGGTAGAAGCCGCCCCTGTGGATTTTCTGCGTGTCGAACAGAGCACGCAGCGGGGTTGTCACATAGCGTCTGTCCGGTCCGCGGTCGGCCTGAAAACTGTCGATGCCAATGTCGGCCGGCGTGTGAAGGTTGTACCCTGGCTCAGTAAAGAGCGGCGGCACATGGCAGCTCGCGCACTTGGCCATCCCGTTGAACACGACCTGCCCGCGCTTCGCGGCTTGGGCGTCGAAACTCCCGGTGGGCGCTTTCGGCGTTGGCATCGCGAGCTGATAGAAGTGCAGCGCCGGTAACTTGGCCGTGATCAGGTCAGTCGCGTCGCGCTTATGCCCCCAACCGGCCTTCGCCGCAACAGGATATTGCTTGGCATTGTCCAGGCGCGAATCGATGAACGTCCCCTTGCCATACATCTGGGTGTTGGCGACGTACGCATTCCAGTAGGTCACCGTGCCCCAGCCACCAGTCCACGTGTGTTGGTTGACGCCAGCCAGGCCAAAGGCGGATGGCATCAGAGTCGCGGCGATCTTGCCGTCAGGACGCTTGGCCTTCCCATCCATGTTCAGCTCAGCGTCGTAACGGCCGGGCCCCCAGCTGGTCAACACGGCCTTGACGGTCGCCACGTCGACGCCGAGCAGATCGCTGAATGGTTGGAGGTTCGGCGCCGTCGCCACGATCGCGCCGACGTTCAGATCGCGATTGCCCCAGCCGTCGAGCCGCTTACCGATGCCGGACGCGAACGAATCATCGACCGTCGAATGGCACAATGCGCACTGGATTCCGACCGACCTGGCAGAGCCATCGGGATTGAAGAATGCAGTGACACCGATGACCGCATTGGCCTTCAGGAGGGCGACAGTCGATGCGGGATCACCCATGTCGACCTTGCCGGCTTTGATCGACGCGACCAGGTCCGCCGGCAGTGCATCGGCGTCCACCTTGAGCCCCAGGCTGAGTGCCATTGTCGGACTCACACCGGGCCCGACACCGCCGAGCTTTTGCCCTACGATGGCTTCGTGCAGTCGCAGCCGGCCGCCCCAGAAGTCTTCAGAGCCGAATGTATCGAAACGAAAGGTGCGCCGGCCTTCCTCGAGCATGCGCTGCGCGTTTTGATTGATCGTCGAATCGAATGAGCTACTGCCGTCTCGCGTGCCGCTCGTCGCAGTAGGTTGCTGCGCTTTTGCCGGCATCTGTCGGTATGCGGCCGCGCCAGTGACGATCACGATCGCCAAGGCACCGATCATGATTCGGACGTAAGACATGGGCCCTCCTTGCGGCTGACACTATGGCCGTGAATTCCGCGTCGGTATGGGTCGCGAACCGTCGATTTCGCGCTGTCTTGAAAGGTGGGTTGCGAGTTGCAAGGTCGACACAGCCGTGTCGCCGCGCGACGCAAAATAAATGCCGGCGATGCTGATTGGTGGGGTGCGAAAAACGACGAAGAGAATGACGCTCCATGTTCTGCTGCCGCACGCCGCCACGGTGTGTCGTGATCGGTCACGGCAGGCGGTGGGCACTGAACCGGCTGCGTGTTATCGCCGACTCGACGGCGATGACCAGGGCTCGTGGCCCCCAGTTGCCGGGCGCGAAGAGGAATCGAGATCGCGCCCCCCGTACCAGGGTGCACTTGCGCCTACGTAGGGTCGTGAATCGGACGTCACTTTGCTTTACGCGGCGCCTCAGGAGCTCAAAGACCCGAAAGCGTGGAAGAGTCCTAACGGCAAGACTGCAAACCGAATCAGCATGAAATGAGGCGCTGGCAGATGCGCTACTTGGTTTTGGCCGCTGACTACGACGGAACCCTCGCTACGGACGGAAAGGTGGACGAGTCGACGTTGTCGGCGCTCGAGCGGCTTCGTACGTCTGGCCGGCGCGCGATCTTGTTAACCGGCAGACAACTCGATGATCTCTTGAGTGTGTGCCCGAAAATCTCTGTGTTCGACCAGGTTGTGGCGGAAAACGGGGCGGTACTTTACGAGCCGCGAACCCGGAAGCAGACGCTTCTGGGCGAGCCGCCGCCGCCTCGGTTCTTACAGCGGTTGCGGGAGCTTACCGGCAATTCGATCGGAGTTGGGAAGGTTATTGTCGACACGCGGCTACCTCATCATATCGCGGCGCTTCAGGCCATTCAGGAGATGGGTTTGGAGCTTCAAATCGTCTTTAACGGAGAGTCGGTCATGGTGTTACCGACCGGTGTGAATAAGGCGAGCGGTATGGATCATGCGCTAAGCAAGCTCGGCTTCTCGCCGCACGAAGCGATTGGCATCGGCAACGCCCAGAACGATCACTCCTTCCTCAAATCCTGTGAATGCGCCGTAGCGGTGGCCAATGCCCTGCCGGCCATACGCGAGCTCGCTGCGTTTACGACAGCGGGCGAAGCGGGTCAAGGTGTTGCGGAAGTGATCGACGAGCTGATCGCCAATGACCTCTCGAGGATGGAGGGCCAGCTTAAAAAGAACCTCGTGCCTATTGGCATAGGCCCGGACGAAAAGGCGGTTGCCATTTCTCCGTACGGTCTCAACATCCTGATTGCCGGACCTTCAAGGAGCGGCAAGTCGACGCTCACCGCCGGGCTCGTTGAGCGGCTCATCGATCGCGCGTATCAAGTCTGCATGGTCGATCCTGAAGGCGATTACGGGACACTACCTCAGGTGCTGACCTTGGGAAGCCCGGGTCATGCTGTCCCTGTGAATGAAGCGCTTGCGGTTCTTGAGGACCCGAAGTTGAACCTCAATCTCAACCTGTTGGGAATATCGCTCGCTGACAGACCGCAGTACTTCGGGCAACTCTTCCCGCGCCTGCAGGCGATGCGGACTCGAACCGGCCGCCCGCATTGGATCGTTCTAGACGAGGCGCATCACATGCTGCCACTCGAGTGGGGCCATGTCGGCAAAGCTTTGCCGCACAGGCTCGGCGAGACGATTTTGGTAACCGTGCATCCAGAACACGTGGCGCCCTTGACCTTGTCTTTGGTTGATCTGGTCGTCCTGGTTGGAATGTCGCCCGAGAAAACGTTGAAATCGTTTGCCGATGTCCTCGGCCTAGAGTTTCACTGGCCTGAGGGTTTGTCGTACCAGCGCGGACATGCGGTCGCGTGGTTCCCGCGCAGCGGGAAGCCGCCGTTCTCCATGCGTATACTTTCCACCCGCGTCGAACGTATCCGCCATCTGCGCAAGTACGCCGAGGGCAACCTGGGGGATCGGAGCTTCCACTTTCGCGGACCGGACGGCCGACACAATCTCAGGGTGCAGAACCTGGTTGTGTTCGCGCAAATCGCCGAGGGGATCGACGAAGAAACATGGTTATTTCACTTGCACAACGGCGACTACTCAACGTGGTTTCGCGAAGCGGTGAAAGATCCGTATCTCGCTGACCAGGCAGAGCGGATCGAGCAAAGGCGAGATTTGCAACCGGCAGAAACCCGAAGCCTGATCGTGGGCTTCATCGAAGGCCGGTACACGCTGCCCGTGGAGTCAGTCCGTAAGGCAAGCTAGTGCCCGTTCGCGTTGCACAGCCGATGAGCTGCTCTCTCAACATCGTGATTGGCGCAACGTGACCGGATGGGCGAATTGCGCAAGCCGTAACAGCGCTAGGCGGCACCTCTTCCCGCGGAAGTAGTCGAGGCGAATAGGCGTGTCTGTGCCCAATCTTCGCGGCACGATGTGCGCCGGCCCGGTGCTCGAGAGCAGGTGCGGCAATGAGGACGTGGTCATGGAAGCTCGCCCGGATCGCAGGGATCGACGTCTACGTACACGCCACGTTCTTCATCGTCGTCGTGTGGATCGGGCTGGTCTACTGGAACCAGGACCAGAACCTGGCGGCGGTCTTTGATGGTGTCGGTTACATTCTCACCTTGTTCACGTGCGTTGTGCTTCATGAGTTCGGTCACGCACTGACCGCGGCGCGTTACGGTATCCGCACGCGGGACATAACCCTCCTTCCGATCGGTGGTGTCGCCCGACTCGAACGGATGCCGGAAGTGCCCGTTCAGGAGTTGTGGGTTGCTCTTGCCGGTCCAGCCGTGAACGTGGTGATTGCGCTGCTGCTCTTCGTGTGGCTTCAGGCATCTGGAAGCTGGGAGTCCGTAGAACGAGTTGGCGTGGCTCGCGGGACGTTCCTCGAGCGGGTGATGATGGCCAATATCTACCTGGTGGGCTTCAATCTTCTTCCCGCGTTCCCGATGGACGGCGGTCGCGCCCTCCGGGCATTGTTGGCTACGCGCATGGAGTACACGCGCGCTACATCGCGTGCGGCGACCATCGGTCAGGCCATGGCGATTATGTTTGCGTTCGTCGGCTTGCTGGGCAACCCGGTACTGCTGTTCATCGCTCTCTTCGTCTGGATCGGTGCCGGTCAGGAAGCGAGCATGACGCAGATGAAATCGGCGCTTGCCGGCATTCCGTTGCGCCACGCGATGCTCACGCACTTCCGGACGCTATCGCCGACGAATACCCTTGGGGATGCAGTCGATCTCCTCTTGACAGGCTCGCAACAGGACTTTCCGGTGGTGGTGAACGGGCGCATCGAAGGAATCCTCACGCGTAGCGACCTCATCAAGTCGTTGCCCCGAAGCGGCAGGAGCGGAACGGTCGCGGAAGCAATGAGCCGAGAAGGCCCGACAGCGGAGGCATCGGAAATGCTTGAGACGGTGTTCGCACGGTTACAGGGCCAAGACTGCCATACGGTGCCCGTTCTCGAAAACGGCACGTTGATCGGCCTCGTCACGATGGACAATGTCGGCGAGTTCCTGATGATTCAGGCGGCGGAAAAGAAGGGCTAGGAACGATGGACGCCAAGGGACACCAACCAGGTGATTTCATCAGCTATCCAACGAACCGGGTCGTCGGCACCATCGCCGATGCCCGCAGTACTCACGCGGCGATTGAGGCATTGCTTCGGGCCGGCGTCGATCGGGAGGACATCGACATCCTCCACGGAGAAGGAGATCTGCATCGGCTGGATCCGACCGGCGCCGAACACGGGTTCCTCGCTCAGTTCCAGCGAACGCTGATTCGACTGGCCGGTCCTGTCGAGGAGTCGGCACATCTTCGTCGTCATGTGGAAGACGTGCGGGCCGGTCGTTACGTCATCATGGTGCTTGTAAAGGCCCCCGACAGGCGCGAATTGGTGGCGGGCATTCTGAACGACCACGGCGCCGAGTTCATTGGCTTCTACGGCAGGTGGGCGTGGGCGGCCATGCCTGGCTCAGATGTCGAGGCTTCGGTGAGGCTGGGTCGTGACCCGGACGGGGCCGTATACGAAACGGATCTCGATGGCGTTGAGATGCATCTCCGGTTCGATCTCGACAATGAGATTGTGACCGCCACGATTACGAAACCCGACGGAACTGTGCGTCAGGCACAGGGCGCACTGCGGCGTCGACCCCGGTAGAATCTGCCGCGCACGGCTCCGTTCTCAGCGGTCGTCACGTTGTTCCTCGTTCGTTCAAGCGGTACTGACGACCCCTGATGTCGCCCGTCGGGCACCTGGCGGCTGGTAGTACGTCATCGATAATCCGTTCGCCACGATGGAGCGACAGCTCGATCGATAAGCTTGCTCATTTCTCTCAGCCAAAGAACCGAGCTTGCGACCGCGACGCAGATCAACCAGTCGCGGCCGCTCAGCGGGACCGTCCCGAATGCTCGTTGCAGAAAAGGCGTGTAGACAACAAGGAATTGGAGCAGCACGGACAGAAGGACGGCCCCCCACAGCCAGATATTGGTAAACAGATGAACGAAGGCGCTCTGCTCGTCCGATCGAGCATTGATGACGTTGAAGACTTGAAAGAGCATCAGCGTCGTAAAAGCCATCGTCTGGGCGTAGGGTAGGTCGCCGGAACCCTCCACGAACCCTCCTGGCAGCGACGCGTCGAGCACGAACAGAGTCCCGGTAGCCATGATTGCCCCGACGAGGATGATGCCGCGCCACATCTGCGACGTGAGCACCCCTTCACCGGCCGGACGCGGCGGTCGGCGCATCAGCCCTTCGTCAGCGGGATCCACCCCGAGTGCGAGCGCCGGAGGTCCGTCGGTCACGAGATTGATCCAGAGAATCTGAGTTGCCAACAGAGGGAGCACGACTTGCCCACTCTCCACGTGCAGGCCGATCCGCCGGGCCAGCACCACGCCAAAGAACATCGTCATGACCTCGCCGACGTTCGACGACAACAGATACCGGAGAAACTTCCGGATGTTGGCGAAGATCGCGCGTCCTTCCTCGACGGCGGCGACGATGGAGGCGAAGTTGTCGTCCGCGAGCACGATGTCCGCAGCTTCCTTGGACACGTCTGTGCCAGTGATGCCCATCGCGATGCCGATATCAGCTCGCTTCAAGGCCGGCGCATCGTTGACGCCGTCGCCTGTCATCGCGACAACAGCGCCCGTTCGCCGCAGGGCATCGACAATCCGGAGCTTGTGTTCAGGAGTGACCCGTGCGTACACAGACACTTCGGCCGCAGTACGTGCAGCCTCCTCGGCCGGCAGCTTCTCGAGTTCCGCGCCTGTAATGGCGCGTCCGTCGGCGGTGATTCCGATCTCTTGAGCGATAACGGCAGCTGTGCGGGGATGGTCGCCGGTGATCATGATGGGACGAATACCAGCGCGTTTTGCGCGGGAGACAGCATCGCGAGCCTCAGGACGAGGCGGATCGATCATGCCGATCAGACCGACAAACACAAGGTTGTATTCGACATGCGGGCCCGGTGTAGCAGCGTGCTCGGCGACGATCTGAGACGGCAGCCACCGACCGCCGACACCCAACGTCCGGAGTGCCTCGCCAGCCAGCGCCTCGTTGACCTGCAGAATCTCGGCTTTGCGCTCTTCTGTCAGCGGCCGTCGGCTGTCCCCGATGGCTTCCTCGGTGCATCGGGTCAACAGCACATCGGGTGCTCCCTTCGTGAACACGACGCCGCGATCCTGTTGCTCGGTGTCGCGGTGCAGTGTGCTCATCAGCTTCCGTTCGGAGGAGAACGGCAACTCGCCTATGCGCGGCAGCCGCGCGTCCAACGAGTCGGACCCGACCCCCGCCTTGCGGGCGGCGACCAGGAGCGCGCCTTCGGTCGGATCTCCTTGCACCATCCAGAGTCCGCCGCGTTCCACGACAAGCGCGTTGTTCGCGCGATCGGCAACACGGAGCGCGCGGTCGAGCTCGGATCGAAGTGGGCCCTCGATGGGCTGGCCATCTTCCCGCAGAACTGCTCCCAGCGGGGCGTACCCGGAACCCTCGAACCGCACCTGACCGCTTGCGGTAGCGATCACACGAACCGTCATCTCGTTCCTGGTCAACGTGCCGGTCTTGTCAGAGGCAATGACGCTCGCGGAGCCCAACGTTTCCACCGCCGCAAGGTGTCGCACGATTGCGTTGCGTCTGGCCATGCGTTGAACGCCAATTGAAAGAACGGCTGTCACGACAGCGGGAAGGCCCTCTGGTACTGCTGCGACTGCCAGCGCGACACCGAGAATCAACACGTCAAAGAACCCGGCAGCGCCGCGGACGTCCTCGACGACAATGATCGTCGCAACGATCACGACTGCAATCGCAACCACAGCCATCCCGAGACGTTTGCCGGTCCGATCGAGTTCTCTTTGTAAGGGCGTCTGTTCGTCCGGTGTCTCCTTCAGAAGTCCGGCGATTCTCCCCATTTCCGAGCGCATGCCCGTGGCGGTGACGATGACCTTGCCGTGTCCGTAGGTCACTGCGGTGCCACTGAAGACCATGTTGTCGCGGTCTCCAATCGGCACGTCTTCAGCTATGGCCGCGGCGTCCTTCGTGACCGGCATACTCTCGCCTGTCAGTGCGGCTTCGGCAGTCTGGAGTCCGGCCGACTGGATGAGCCGTCCATCCGCCGGGATTGTGTCGCCTTCCTCGACCAGAATGATGTCGCCAGGGACGAGTTCCGACGCGGGAATGCTGCGGCGTTCGCCGTTTCGCATCACCGCCGCATCGGCGGCGGACATCGCCCGCAGGGCGGCAACGGCCGCTTCCGCGCGCGATTCCTGGATGTACCCCATCGTTGCGTTGAGCAGGACGACGGCGAGGATCGCAATGGCCTCGTAGGGGAGCGGTGCGTCGCGTTCTATTGTCCACAGGCCCGCCGAGATGGCGGTTGCGATGAGAAGGAGGACGACGAGCACATCCTGGAACTGTGCAAGAAACCGGCGCCAGCCCGGCGCTGGCTTTTCGGTCGGGAGCTCGTTTGGCCCGAAGCGCTTGCGGCGAGCGCGAGCCTCGTCTTCGGTCAGACCGCGATGCAGGTCGGTCTCTAATGCCGCGGCGAGGTCGTCGAGAAGCCCGCGGTACGCAAAACTCAGGTCCAGCGTCTGGTTGGCAGTCGAAACGCTCGCTGATTCTCGATCGCCGGCCGCGGTCATCCTTCGCGGATGTTACCGCACGGTGTTCTTGCGAACTCGGCGGGAGGAAGTCTGAAAGACGAGCAGCGTCGACGAAGCCGTGGGGCACGGATGCTCATGGCCCGCATATCCCGTTGAGCGCTACTAATGGTCGTGGTTGTTCTCGCCCTCATCGGCTTTCTCCGCTTAACCCGCGGGACGGCTGGCCGATGTGAGCAGGGCATGGCGGGAGAACGAGATCGAATCCGCGAAGCGCGGTCAGGCGTAATACTGCTCGGTATAGATTGGACAGAGTCCCTTCCGGCGAATCACATCGCGGACGTCCCGGATCATCGCCCCGTTTCCGCACAGATAGACCTCGAGACTGGAGACGTCGCTGACCGTCGCGGCCACGAGTGGTGTAACGCGTCCAATCGAGCCACGCCAGCTCGCGGTCGGCTGCGATAGCGTCGTTGTGAACGAGAAATTGGGCAGACGGTCCTGGAGCACGGCTAACTCTTCCTGGTAATACAGATCCCGCTCGCTCCGAAGGCCCCAGATCAATGTGAGTCGGCGCCTTGAACCGCGGATTGCGAGCGACGAGAGCATCGAACGAATTGGCGCTATGCCGGTTCCGGTGACCACAAACAGCACATCTCGTGAGCTATCACGCAGCGTAAAGCTGCCTACGGGTCCTTTGAACTGCGTGTCGACTCCCTCGCGCAGACTGAACAGGTAGCCGGAGCCAGGCCCCCCGGGCACCAGATTCAAGACGAGTTGGATCGTGCTCCGATGTTCGGGTGGCGACGCAACGGAATACGGCCGTGTCGCGGGCATCGGGAATCCGGGGCGGTCGACCTCGAACGAAATGAACTGGCCTGCGCTGAAGGCGATCTCGCGCGGGTCGAGTAGCGCTAAGTCGATCTGGCGAACATCGTGCGTCAGGTCACGAATCGCGGTGACCGTTGCCGTGAACGACTGCATGCACTACCGTGTTTCGCCTTGACATTCGGGACATTCGTTCCGCACGAAGCGAAGCCAGTCAATCAGTTCGTCCGGCGGGGGCAGGCCAGCCGCGCGATCCGCCTCCTGTACGTGATAGACGTCTCCCCAACGATCCGCCACGACGACTCCAGGGTACGGCACTCCTTCTATCCGTGTCGTTGTGATGAGGAGGAACGCCTCGCACGCGGCGAGACTGGACTCGAGCACGTCGAGCGACGTCGCATACGCGTTCGACGAGGGGTCGTCGCTCAGCAAGGAAACGAGTAACAGATTCTTCCGCTGCCAGATATCCTCGTAACGCACCACAGTCCCATCGGCTGTAGCGGCGGTGAACATCGGCATCAGGTCATGAGCGCGGATTGTCATGGCGTTGGCAGATCAGGCCGGCCGTTCTCTCAGGTATGCGCCGCCGGATGTCTGCTTCAGGAATCGTCGCCGAGTCAGTGTCGCAAGCGCAACTGCGCACGTTCCGTCATCCACACCGAGAAGTCGTTGTGCCTGTTCTGGCGTCAGAATCAGACCAGGCATTCGTGAGACGCCTCCGAACGTGTTGTGCCGGGAGCGTTATGCGTTGCGGGGCAGCACCGTGTAGACGCGCGCGATGAATTCCGCGAACTCCCGCATGTATTGTCTGAGGAACTCTTCGGTGGACTGGTTGGTCACCTGACCGTCGTCCGTGATCAGGCCCCGCTCGAAATGAATATAGGCTTCGATGGAATTCATCTGCGGTGAATTGCAGAACGCGAGAATGCTTCGCAAGTGCTGTTGGCCAATCGCGGTGCCGATTTTGCCCGGTGACGTCCCGATTACGGCGGATGGTTTGCGGGCGAATGCGTTCTTGCCGTACGGACGGCTCGCCCAGTCGATCGCATTCTTCAATCCACCGGGAATCGAGCGGTTGTACTCGGGAGTTACGAACAACACCGCATCGGCGGCGGCGATGGCCTCTTTGAACGCGACGGCCACAGAGGGGTAGTCGGCATCGTAGTCGTAGCTGTAAAGCGGGAGGTCTTTGAACGCGATCTCTGTCATCTCGAGTTCCGGGGGGGCCAGACGTACGAGAACTCGAGCAAGGAGGCGGTTGATTGAGGCCGTGGCGAGACTACCGACCAAATAGCCGACTCTGTATCTGGTCATCCGTCCTCCTGGCTATCAGGGAAGCTTATAGCCAATCGCAGGACGAGTGTTCGTTGATCACCACTGTTCAGTCAGTTCCGGCTACGGTGCGGGATAGGTCACGTGATGCCCGTCTATTCGCGCCAATGGCCTCAAGGTGTGACGCTTCGTCTGCCTGGGGCTGACGATCTCGCGTACCTCGACACCTCGTGCCAACAATGCGTCCGCAATCAGCGAGCGATGGCATCGCCATGGGACAGCTTCGGCACACATCAGCGCGGTAGGTTCCATCTGCGCGAGCGCAATGCACGTGTTCAGGCTGTTCCTGAATTCCGGCGTCTCCATGTGGTCGGCGTAACCGCGAAAGCCGGCGTTCCGCCACCCGGTGTTTCTGGAGTCGCTGCGGGCACGCCGACGCCCGCCCAGCCCGGGCAGATGGGTGTAGTGAACGTGAAATGTGAGGAGCGTCGAGCTCAACCGGTCGCGCCCGAACTGAGGATTGTGTCGCGAGTGCGGGATCGACCGCACGTCGACGACATGCTGGATTCCATGTGCCTTCAACAGCTGCACGAAATCGTCAATCGCCCGTGTCGAGTGACCAACGGTGAAGACGACGAGCGGCGTCAATTATGTCCAGATGCTGTTATCGATGCAGTCGGTCGGTGGCTATTCCACACACAATACAAAATCGGTTCCTTCCCATCGAGCCCGTCTTGGCTAGTAGAACGTGAAATCGGCATCGTTGCCGGCGCGAAGGCTCACTGTGCGTCATCCATCCGAGGTTCATTGGATTCGGCGTACGTGGCGTCGTACGTCCATCACGGAAGCGCAGCTGATCTACTGGCCGTCGCAAATCCTACAGTCGCCATTTCGCGCTGAATCTGACTGAGCGGCAGAAAGCTGATTTGGTTGAGTCTGAAGTCGCTCTCACTCCATGCGTCGATGGTCTGGTGCCAAGTAAGATGTCGGCGGGGGTGACGCAGTTGCGTGGAAAGACGTTCCGTGTCCTGGTTGCGAGTGATGGCTCGGTCCAAGCACGACGCGCGACTTCGGTCGCTACACAGTTCCCATGGCCAGAGCCCACTCGCGTTCGGGTAGTCGTCGCGCGACGGGTGGAAACCGAACACCAGCGGTCAATCCTGCTGGCAGCGCTCGACCAAACAACCGATGTGGCGGCGCGCGCGGCCCGTCGCGCCGTGACGCGGCGATGGCCGGATGCCGACGTGGTCATCGTTGATAAGCCGCCAGCGGAAGGCGTGCTGTCTGAAGCGAAGCGCTTCGGAGCTGATGTGGTCGTCGTCGGTTGGCGTGGCCATGGGGCGGCGCGTCGCCTGCTCATGGGCAGCGTCTCACGCGCTGTCGTTCGCCGTGCAGCGTCGCCGGTGCTCGTTGTGAGGCGGCGGCCATCGGAGGTATCGAGATTCGTGATTGGGCTGGATGCGTCGGCCAATGCGCGGCGCGCTGTAGCGTTCGTAGCGAGCCTGCCGGCGCCGCATGACGGTGAGGTGACGCTCGTGACTGCCGTGGAGCGGATGGGCGTACCATCGCAGTCGCTCGTTCCTGCCCGTGTTCGCCGTAGTGTCGCGGCCGAGGTCGCACGCGTAAATGATGAACGGACTGCGAGTGCGAAAGCGGCACAAGAGCACGCCTCAAGGGACCTTAGGCGACAGGGGTGGCGCGTGAAACTCGTGGTTGCTAATGGGGAACCCTTACGAGAGTTGCTTGCGACGGCGGCTCGGGCGCGCGCGCACGTCGTGGCAATTGGTGCGCGAAGCTCGAGCGGGGTCCGTCAGTTGCTGTTGGGAAGCGTCGCGGAAGGAGTGTTGAACCGCTGTCCAACGACTGTGCTCGTCGTACGCTGAGAGGTGTCACAAGATTGCCAGGGAAGCCGCGCTTCTGCTCATCAAGCCAGCACACCGCGCTTTCGTGCCTACGCGATCACACAAGGCCCGGCGTTTGCCTTAAGGCGGGTGGGCGGTGGAGTAGTGGAATGTTCCTGACGTCGCGCGCTGGACACGGACGCGCTGTAGATGATTCTGTAGTACGTAACGATGCGCTAAAGCCTTCATCACCAAACCATTAGGAACGACCCTCTGCCACAGGCTTCAATAAGGGCCTGAAATCGGACTGGGGGTCAGGGGGTCGCTGGTTCGAATCCAGTCATCCCGACCAATATTCACAATTCCCAGGAATACGACGCGTTCCGTCGGATAGTGCTGAGCGCTTTCACCGTCTGATTCGCACGCAGCAGATTTCGACTAATGGTGCCAACGAGTCAGCGCGTTCATTGAGGCGGTGATTCTTCGCGGCGCTCCGCCACTGGGTGATGATGTCATTCGCCCTTAGCCCTGGCCGGCGGCTGCCGATGCGATCCAAAAAGGGCTGACGCGTCCGGCCCCGCCCTGCGGGGCCATAATGACGGAAAGGAGAGACCATGGGAGACAAGGGCGGCAAGAAAGACAAGGCAAAGAGCAAGCAGCAGCAGTCGAAGAGAGCGGATCAGCAGGCTAGGGAGAAGCAGGCCAAGGCCCGGCCACCGACCAGCAGCAAGTAACGGATCAGCGCCGTGGGTTTCCGAGCCGGAAATGTGGGTCCCCGGTGAGACAACCGTGCTGCGCGACGCCAAGGGGTTCGTTCTGCCCGGGCGGGACCTCGTCGATCGGGCCCTGCTCCAGATGAAACACGAGCGCGCCGCGTGAATCCGCAGCGTTGCAACGACCTGCGCCTGACCGGTTCCGGCGGTGCGAACCGGGTCATGGAGGCCGAGCTCAAGCGCCTCGTGATGCGCTCACCGTTCGACGTGCGCCTAGACAAGCCGAAGCGCGAGGGGGAAGAGACCCTGCTCTACGCCTTCGACGCGCGCGTGGCGTGGGTCGCGGCGTGCCATCACCGCACGTCATCGCGAATCTCCTGGGATCTGTGGTCCAGTCCGGCCGTGCGCCTCGAGCCGCTCTTCGCCGACCTGCTGCCCGCGCTCTCGTCGGACGACAGGCTCCCGGACGGCAAGCACCTCCGCTTCTCGGTCGAGGTCGGTTCATCGTCCGACTTCGAAGCGTCGCCGCTCCAGCTTCGTGGCGTCGTCAAGAATGCGCTCGTCGAGGCTTTGGCGTCGCGAGGCGTCTCATCCGACGTCGACGGCGACGCGCCGGACGTTGTGTTCGTCGCGCGCCGCGCGGGGACGCCTGACGCGCGGCGCACAGTGGTGGGCATCGACGTGGGCGGCGGCGCGCGTCATCGACGTGGCGCGCGCGTGGCCGCCGGACTCGCGCCGCTGCGCGAGACGCTCGCGGCGCAGTTGATCATGCTGTCGCGCTGGGACGCGCGAACCGAGCCGCTCGTCGATCCGATGGCTGGAAGCGCCACGATTCCGATTGAGGCGGCCGGCCTCGCGGTGGGCGCTGCCGTTCGTCACCCGGCGGATCTCCCGCTGCGCCATCTCGCCGCGTTTAGGGGTCTGCCGACCGAAACGCCCGACCTGTTCCCAGGGACCGTCGCAGCAATCGTCGCGCTCGACTCCGACGCCGAGTGCATTCCCGCGATGGTGGGCAACCTGCGCGCCGCGGCTCTGACCGGTGCCGCGTACGACCGCTCCATAGTCATCGCGCAACAGGACGTTCGAAGGCTGACGCCGGACGACATCGGGCGCTTGCTGCCTGCGGTGCGCAACATGCAGGCCGGTGTCTTCTGCTTCAACCCGCCCTATGGCGTGCGCATCGGCGGGGAGCACGGCGAAGCGGAGCTGCTCGCGCTCTACGCCGACATGGGCCGCGCCCTCGGGCGCTTCAGCGGTTGGCGCGCGGCGTGTTTCGTCGCGAACCCGAAGTTCGTATACGCCTTTGGTCACCGTGCAACCATGACGAAGCCCGCGAGTAACGCCAACCTCCGCGGTACCTTCCTGGTGTTTCAGCTGTAATCCGGCGTGGCCGCGACACGGCTGTTAGCCTTATATCCGAACGGCAGCGATACGACTGCCAGCTTTGCTGCCTCGAGAAAAGCCAGCGCGTCTGCACATCGTCTCCTTAGGGTGAGCGATGTCTCGATCCCATGTGGGGAGCGGCGCAGCGCACCCTGCGGCAGCTTCAACAACATTCCTGGAGGAAGGCCTCGAGCGCGGATGAGGAATAGCCGGGCATTGGGGGCAGAAAGATGATTCTGTAGTCGGCGAGTGCATCAAGAAGCCACAACTATCTACAAGGTGACACTACTGATGCGCTAAAGCGTTCATCAGCAAACCATTAGGAACGACCCTCTGCCACAGGCTTCAATAGCTCGGTCGGGCTCCCGGGCAATCACCGCGGATAGTCGCCCTTCGGGCGAGCTACATCGGTAACGTCGAGCCATCAGCCGAGACTTGTCGAAAAACAATCGAGACGGGGCCGAGTCGCACTTCATCGCCATCGGTCAATGCGGCGCGCCCGGTGATCCGCTCGCCGCGCAGGTAGGTTCCGTTTTGGCTGCCTAAATCTTCGAGAGCCGCATGCTCGCCGTCGACGACGATGCGCGCGTGACGGCGGGAGACGCCGGGCACGTCGAAGCGAATGTCAGCGTCAAGCGATCGACCGAGTACGCACTCGGTCCGTCCGATGGCGATACTCCTGTTCCCCCAGATCACCCACCCACCGCCGCCGGAAAGCGACGGCAACGGTGAAACGTTCTGTGTGGTCACCGGCGCGCAGAACCCGTAGCCAAAGCGGCGTACGGTCCTAATATATTGCGGCTGCTCTGCATCGTCGTTCAACACGTCGCGAATTTCGGCGATCAGAATCGTGAGGCTTCCATCGGAGACGAATGTATCGGGCCAGAGGATTTGGTGAAGCTCGGCTTTGGGAAAAGCCTTCTCGTGGTGTCGTGCGAGCACGACCAGCAGGTCAAACGCTTTCGGCGATAGCGATGCGGGAGAGCCGCCATGCGTCAGCAAACGGCGATTGGTGTCGACTTCCCACGAGCCGAATTTCAGTCGCATGCAGAAAAATAATCGAATCCTAATCGCTCGCTAAGGACGCGACCGCCAGCGCCGTCTTTCAATGGCGCAATGAAATGGTCGCTCATCATGGCAGTGATGATCACGGTTGCCAGAGTAGCGGATGCTGCGGGACAGGGGCAACTCCCTGCCATTCGCCTGCAGATGGACGACGACGCCGACGTGCCGGTGGCCATTTTGAAGAAATCCCAAGACGAGGTGGCGCGAGTGTTTGCCGCTGTTGGTGTTGGCGTGGAGTGGACCGAGACGGCGCCGACCATTACCGTTCGGATTGTCACAAGCGCGCTCGCGCACGCCGGGCGGTACTCGTCGGTGATGGGCGTGGCGTTGCGCCGACCGAGCGGTGCCACCGCTCAGATCTTCCTCAAGCAAGTGCAGGACTTCGCACGCACGTATGACGGCGATGTGAGCATCCTGCTGGCGTATGTCATCGCGCACGAAATTGGTCATCTGCTTCTGCCGCGGATGCCCCATTCACCGACCGGGTTGATGAAAGGAGATTGGGGCAGGCCCCTGGTGCGCGAGGCCGCGGCGGGGTCGCTGACGTTTACGGACGCGCAAATTCAGAGGCTTCTGGCGCTCCGCTGATTGGCGGGGCAGTCTCCGCGCTCGTGATCTGCGTCACAATTGCTCCAAAGGGCCAACCGTGCATTCCTCCGGACCGTCAACTACTACGTGTATACGATGCGGTTGAGGGCGGCCGACAGGCTCGGACCGTACGAGATTGTCGGTCTGCTCGGCAACGGGGCCGTCGGCGAGGTCTATCGCGCCCGGGACACGCGGCTGGGGCGAGACGTTGCGGTCAAAGTGCTTCGGTCGGCTTTCATCAACGACGCCAATCGTCTCGCACGTTTCAAGCGCGAAGGGCGGCTGCTCTCGCAGGTCAGTCATTCCAACATCTGCACCCTCTTCGATATTTTCGAGTTCGACAACGCTCCTGTGCTGGTGCTCGAACTCGTCGAAGGCGAGACGCTGCAACAGCGCCTGCTCAGGGGCCCGATGCGACTGCGCGAATCGCTGCGGTGTGCGTCCGCGATCGCGGCGGCACTCGAAGCGGCACATCGAAAAGGCATCATTCATCGCGACTTGAAGCCGTCGAACGTCAAGCTGGCCGACTCGGGCACGGTCAAAGTGCTGGACTTCGGTGTCGCGACGCTGGCATACGGCGCGGATGCGGACCTGGGCGCTGCCGATCTCACTCAAACACTCGGAGGTACAAAAGAACGCGCGCTCGTTGGCACAGTGGCCTATGTGAGTCCCGAGCAGGCGATGGGCGATCGCGTTGACGCGAGGAGCGACATCTGGGCATTCGGCTGTCTGTTGTACGAAATGCTCACCGCCCGGCGGGCGTTTCCAGGGGTCGCTGTTGCCGATACGCTGGGCGCGGTCATGCGCGGCGAGCCCGATTGGACGGCACTGTCCGCCGAGACGCCGCGACAAGTGCGAACTCTCCTGCGCCGATGTCTCGAGAAGGATCGGGCGCGCCGGCTCGCGGACATCGGCGATGCCAAGCTTGAAGTCGACGATTTACTGGCCGGACGTTTGGAGGACGGCCCAGTCATGCACTCTGCGGCGAGACCTCACCGGATGTTTCCGGCGTCGCGACCGCGCTGGTTGGTTGTCGCGTCGGCGTTCGTGGCTGGTGTCATCGTTGCAACCGTAATGACGGGACTATTCAACCGTCCGCCCCAAACGGTGCCACCCGTCGCTGAAAACCCTCCAACTGTCAGCGCAAGACCTCCCGAACCGCTGAAGAGTCCCGCCGCGGAAACAAGAGTCGAAGGCCGCCAGCCACCGCCGCCGTCTGCGGTCGCTCCGCGGGCAGCCGTGCTCGAAGCCGTCGCGGGGGGGCCGCACTCTGTCGTGCCGCCCGCAGACGGGAAGGACCGCGTCACCTCGGTCCCCGCGCTTATCAATCTGCCCGCCGGTATGACATGGCCGCGAGCGGCGGACGGTCCTGACACCATTCTCGCCATTTCGCCCGATGGCGGACGGGTTGTCTTCAGCGCACGCCTCGGGCAAAGGGCGCTTTGGCTTCGCTCGCTTGCCGCCGATGACCTCGTTCAGCTGCCTGGCACGGAAGACGGCGTGTCGCCGTTCTGGTCGCCCGACAGCTCGTCCATCGGATTCTTCGCGAACGGTCGATTGAAACGGCTCGACGTGGGTGCGCCTGGTACACGTTCACGCGATGGGTGGCCACAGCCGGTGAACTTGTCTGAGGCCGCGAGCCAGCGTGGTGGCGCATGGGGTCCAGACAACACGATTGTGTTTTCGCGAGCGTCGGGCGGACTCAAACGGATCTCCGCCAACGGTGGTATTGCCGCGGAGTTCACGTATCGGGAGCCGGGCGAGGCGGATCATTTTCGTCCGCAGTTTCTCGCTGGCACGCGATACGTGCTCTATCGCGTTACATCGTCCAATGGCCGCAACAACCGGTATTACGTCACCTCGCTCGATTCGTCCGAGCGAAAACTGATTGCGACGCTCGATTCGGGCAATGTCGTCTATGCACAGGGACATTTGTTCTTCATGCAGACCAATACGTTGATGGCACAGCCGTTCGACACCAAGAACTTGACGGTCACTGGTCCTCCAAGACCCATCACCGCAGGCGTGCTGTTGTCAACCGGGTCCGCGCCGGTCTTCGGCGTATTTTCTGTTTCGCAGGCCGGCCGGGTCGTGTACTTGTCCCAGGGCAGCGACCGCGGTCCACTGAGTGTGATCGCCAATTGGACAGTGCTTCGGTAGCGCCGGTCCTTTCACAAACCCACTAGGCGGCTCAAGGCCTATACTGCGCCCATGCGCAAAGCCAATCTTCGGCTCATCGCCCTCGCAGTCGGCATCTGCATCGGGATCTTCGGCTACCCGATCGTGGTGACGGACATCGACGGTGAGAAAACGGTTGTTGTGCTGATCGATACCCGCGACTCAGTTCGCGTAGATCCCGAAGTAACCCCACTGCCGATCCCCGTGCTCGTGATCGACTAGTTCAAAGAGCAGGGACGGGCAGAGGGCTATTTCTGCTGCATCCCTTCCTTTATCAACCGCCCGAACTTCCTCACAACATACTCAACGGCTGCTAACGCCACGAGGAGGATGATCTCTGGGTCAGGCCGAAAAATGCCAGCTCTTGCGCCCGTGATAGGCTCTGCCTACCTTTTCCTGAGCTTCCCGCATGTGAGCGGGTTCCTCATCCAAGACGTTAGCCGAGTGAGGAATCCCAGTGCTGCAACCGTCTCGAAAACTCGGCCCCGGCGACAGCACATCTCCTCTAATCCTGCTTGCTGAAGACTACGAGGACGCGCAGGACATCTACTCGACCTATCTACGGCTCCACGGGTATCGAGTCGCGCTCGCAGCCACCGGCCCCGAGGCGATCACCCTCGCACACGCGGAAACACCTGCAATGATCCTGCTCGACATTCGAATGCCGGGGATGACGGGAACCGAGGTCATGCAGATCCTTCGCACCGATGCGAAGTTTGCGGCCGTGCCGATCTTCGCGCTCACCGCTCACGCGCTGGAAGACGAACACGCAGCCGCGTTGTCAGCAGGATTCGATCAGGTGATCTCAAAGCCGTGCCTGCCTGATGAACTTCTGCGGTCGGTTCAATCCACGTTGGCGAGGGTGCGGACGGAGCAATGATCGCAGCGAAACTCGATGACCTCTGCCGTCAGGCGCAAGAGCTGCAGAAAAGGCTTCGTAAGGAAATGGTCGAGCGAGCCCGGCGGAATCAACCTGCCCGAACCGCGGCACCAACGGTGGAACGTCGCAAGAGCAAACGCGCGAAGTAACGCGGCTTAGCGGCCCTGCTTTCGTCGTTCTAGCGCATAAGGCACGCGAGCCCGAATCTCCGGCGGTAGGTGTTCCATATCGGTCGCCCACGTGTGGTTGCAGTATTCGCAGGTCCACGTCATCACGGTGAGACTCTTCACAACGAGCATGCACCCATCGTGGTGACATTTCGGGCACACGAAGTGGAGCGGCTGGTTAGTGTTTGGCACCGGCGAGGCACCGATCCTAGCCAGCGACGACGCCCTGATCAAGCCGGATGAATTCCTAGAAAAATTGAAAGGAACGAGCCGACGAAACGGACCCAGATCGGGAAAACCCGCATGCCGGTGCTGGCGAGGCGCCCGACGGAGAACTGCGACGCGCGGCTGACCGGCCGGGGCGTCGACATGTTTGTCGCTCGCGCCTCAGCCGCCTACATTCTTCGCATCTATCGCTCGTCTGATCTGACGAGATCGCCGATCCAACACAAGGGCCACTCAGGCGCGACATCCGCCGCGCAGCCTTCGTGCGGTATGGCCAACATTGCTGTCGCTGGTCATCACAGTTCACCGCATGTTTGTCACGTTTTGCACGACGACGAGCGACCGCGACGCATGCACGCGAGATCGCACGCGCGATTTCACTCAGTGAAACGCGCGCGCAGTCGTCGCAATGCCTGCATGGTCCTCCGCTTGCAGCTGAGGATCACGCCGACCATCACTGCTCCACGGCGAACATCACGCTCCACGCCGAACATCACGAGCCCCGACGCTCAGCAACCCGATTTTTGATCGCTTGGCACGCGCAGCCACCGCAGCGCCGTCACGACGGCGTGAGCTCCGCCCGTTGCGTGCCGAGAGGAGGAACAGGTTATGAGCGCCTTGCGCGGACTGACTCTGCTGACGATCGTGTGTGCGTTCCTTGCGTGGCCGGTTACAGCCCACGCGCAGGAAGCCACAATCAGCGGCACGATCACGGATTCGTCCGGCGGTGTGCTGCCCGGTGTCACTGTCACGGCTATTCACGAAGCGTCCGGCAACACGTTTCTCGCGGTGTCGGATGAACGCGGCGCCTTCCGCATCGCCGCGCGTACTGGCGGATACCGTCTGACCGTCGAACTCTCCGGATTCACGGCGGCCGGTCGCAAGGTGCAGCTCCTCGTGGGGCAGACGGCGGTTGTGCCGATTGAAATGGCACCTGCGACCCTCCAGGAGTCGCTCACGGTCAGCGGCGCGTCGCCGCTCATCGACACCGTCAGCTCCACGCTCGGCTCGAACGTGGACCCGAAACAGATGCAGGAGCTGCCGCTGAACGGCCGCAACTTCGTGGACCTCACGATGCTCGCCGTCGGCAGCCGCCAGAATTCGTCCTCGGATGAGCTCGCCGGCCTCGGCGGGTTTCAGATGAACGTGGACGGGCTCCGCGTGACGCAGAACCAGACGGGCGGCTTCGGTCAGCCCAAGTACAGCCGTGACGCGATCGCGGAGTTCGAGTTCGTCTCGAACCGCTTCGATGCGACACAGGGCGGCTCGAGCGGCACGCTCGTGAACGCGATCACCAAGTCCGGCACCAACGTCACGTCGGGCTCCTTGTCCGGCTACTTCCGCGACGACAAGTTCATCGGCAAGGACTTCGTCCAGCGCCGCGTGCTGCCGTACCAGAACCAGCAGATCAGTGCGACCCTCGGTAGTCCAATCAAGAAGGACCGCGTGCACTTCTTCGCCAACTACGAATACGAGCGCGAGCCGCAGACCTTCAGCTTCTCGAGCCCGTTTCCGACCTTCAACTTCGACTTGAGCGGCTCGCGCATGGAGTCCAAGGGCGGTGGCCGCCTCGACTTCCAGTTCACCCCGATGACGCGCCTGACCGTGCGCGGGAACAAGTCGCTGGTGGACATGCCGTACGACTCGCGCTACACCGGCGGATCGGCGCGGCATCCCTCGTCCGCCATCACGACCGACCGGCACAGCACCGACGTCAGCGGCACGCTGACCCAGGTGTTCAGCCCCCGGGTCGTCAACGAGATTCGCGCCGGCTACGCGGCCTACTACTGGATTCAGGATTCGATCGTCTCGTGGCCCGGCCATCCGTATCCGGGCCTCACGCTCGGGACGCCAATCATCAACCTGCGCAGCTACACGATCGGCATGGCCCACAACTTCTCGCACGAGGACGAGCGCCAGAGCACTTACTCGGTGCGCGACAACCTGACGCTGTCGTACGACAAGGCCGGCCGGCACGACCTGAAGGTGGGCGGCGAGGCGTTCTACCAGAAGAACCCCGTCTTCCTCTGCATCCGCTGCCAGGGGATCTACGACGCGACGGGCGGGCCGATCCCGGCCAACATCGAATCGCTCTTTCCCGTCTGGAACGACATCTCGTCGTGGAACCTGAACGGGCTCTCGTCGATCGTCCGGAGCTACACGCTCGGCGTCGGCGACATGCAGGTGCAGGCGCCGCTCAGCGGCGGGTCGGCGTGGATCCAGGACGACTGGCGGATCGGGTCCAGGCTCACAGTGAATCTCGGTCTCCGCTACGACCTCGAGACGGGCGTCTTTGCCGAAGACGTCGAGATGCAGCCCTTCCTGCGGGGCGGCCGGAAGAACGATACGAACAACTGGGGGCCGCGGCTCGGCGCAGCGTTCAGCCTGACCGAGAACACCGTGCTGCGCGGCGGCGGCGGGCGCTACTTTTCGGATCCGGGGTCGCACACCGCCTACTGGACGTACATGAACGCGGCGGCGCTCCAGCCGCAGATCTTCAACGACGGACGGGCCGACTTCGCGGCCAACCCGTTCAACGGGCCGACTCCAACCTTCGACCAGGTGGCGGCCACGCTCTGCACCGTGTCCTCAGCGGCCAACTGCCTGCGCCGCAGCACGACGAACTTCGCCGTCGAGGGTAACGAGATTCCTTATAGCGACCAGGCGTCCTTCGGCGTGCAGCGGCAGTTCGGACGTTCGATGTCGATCGAGGCCGACTACGTCTACACCGCGAACCGGGCGGGGCTCACCACGCTCAACGCGAACCTCGCCTACGACCCGGCGACGGGCGTGAACTACGCGTTCAACGACCTCGCGAAACGGCCCTACCCGCAGTGGGGCGACGTGTCGGTGCGGCGCACCATTGGCGAGTCCAACTACCACGGCCTGCAGATGGCCTTCACCAAGCGCATGAGCAACCGGTGGCAGGCATCGGCCACGTATCTGCTCTCGGGCCAATGGAACCTGCAGAATGCGCCGACTGCGGGCGCCTTCTGCGAGAACCCGACGACGCTGACCGCCACGGGCGCGCCGACGTGCGACGTGCCGGTTACGCTCCACCCGGCGCTGCAGGAGGAGTGGTACCTCTCCGGCGACCAACGGAACCGCTTCACGTTCAACGGCATCTGGCAGATCGGGTACGGCTTCCAGGCGAGCGGTCTCTACTTCTACGGCGACCAGGGCTTCGCCACGCCGAGCTCCGGTGTGGACGCGCTCGCGCAGGGCAGCACCGGCGGACGGGTGCGTGCGAACGGCACCCTCGTCGCGAGGAACAGCTTCGACATCCCGTCGATACACCGCGTGGACATGCGCGTGCAGCGGCAGTTCAGGCTTGGGGGCAAGGCCGCCATCGACGGCATCGTCGAAGTCTTCAACCTCTTCAACCACGCGAACTACGCCTCGTTCACGACGAACGAAACCAGCTCGCGCTACGGGCAGCCGACGGACAGCACCAACATCTCGTTCCAGCCGCGGATGGTGCAGTTCGGCTTCCGCGCGTCGTTCTAATTCAGCGAACACCGCGTCGACCGGGTCCCGTTCTCGGGACCCGGCACGCCAGGTCGCAGACGTGACGCATATGAAAAGCCGCATGCCCGTTCGACAACTGCTCGGTGCGACCGTGATCGCCGGTGCGATCGGCGGCGTGGCGTTCATCGCCGGCCGCGGCCCGGTCGAGGCCCAGGCCGTACCATGGCGCTTCCATCTGATCGAGGCGACGATTGGCGACGTTCATCGCGCCATTCGCGAACGGCAGATCACCTGCCGTGGCCTCATCGAGGCCTACGTCAATCGCGCGAAAGCCTATAACGGCGTCGCGCACCAGCTCGTCACGCTCGACGGCGCGTCGATTCCGCCTGCGCCGGGCGTCGCGCGTGCGGGATCGCCGCTGAAGTTCCCGACCGACACGATCAAGGCCTCGACGATCCTTCCGCACCTCGACGAGTACACAGGACCGCCCATCGACTGGGGCCGCATGGAGCCGACGGCCTCCGACCCGAGCGTGCAGCAGCAGTTCGGGATGATCGTCGGCATCCCGAAAGCCCGGCAGCTGGCGGCGCTCGCGACGATCAACCTCCGGGGCGAGCGCTCGGTGACCTGCAAGGGCGATCTCGACAAGGCGCCGAAGGACGGGCCGCTTGCTGCGGGCGCGCCGCCGGTGTGCGAGGAGCTGCGCAGGCAGCCCGACGCGCTCGAGCGCGCCTCGGAGCTCGACGCGCAGTACGGCAGCAATCCCGATCTGGCCGCGATGCCGATGTACTGCATCGCGTTCACGTTCAAGGACTCCTTCGACACGAAGGACATGCGGACGACCGGCGGCGGCGACGCGCGGTACGACATCGACGTGCCGCCGCGTGACTTCACGCTCGTCGAGCAGCTCCGCGCCAAGGGCGCCATCATCTACGCCAAGTCCGTCCCCGACGAATACAACGCGCGCGCCGGCAACCCCGGCGGACCGAACCGCGCGAAGACGGTGATGCCCGGCAACACCGGCTATCAGCGGAGCACCTGGGGTGGCAATCCGGCCAACCCGTACGACACCACGCGCGCGGCCGCGATCGGCTCGAGTTCCGGGTCGGCGGTCTCCGTGACCGCGAACCTGGCGATGTGCAGTCTCTGCGAGGAGACGAACGCCTCCTGCCGCGGGCCGTCGAACCACAACGGGCAGGCGATGATCCTGCCGGCCAAGGGCCTGCTCTCGTACTTCGGTGGCGCGATCGGGAACGACATGCACAACGATCGCTCCGGCATCGAGTGCCGCACGATCGGTGACGCGGCGCAGGTCTGGGACGCGCTCAAGGATCCGAAGAACGGCTACTACGACCCGCGCGACGTGTTCACGACGGTCCGGCGGTCGAGTTTCATCGAGAAGCCCTACGCCACGCACACGGCGGAGTCAGGCGCGCCCGGTTCCCTCAAGGGGATGCGCATCGGAGTCATCCGCGAGTCGATGCTCGTGTTTCCCGGCACCAGGGCCGACGAGCCGATCGTCGAGGCGGCCGCGAAGGAAATCAAAGAGGTCCTCGGCGCGAAACTGGGCGCGACGCTCGTCGAGTCGATCGACCCGCTGTGGAAGGACGACCCGGCGATCGAGAACATGAGCACGTCGTACACGCGCGCGCTCACGAAGCTGTTGCCCGTGTTCTTCCCCGACGTGCTCTTCCGGCTCGACGACGACGGTACGCCCGAGTTCCCGGACGTCGCCGCTCACGTGAAGCCGACCGTGTTCGAGCGGGGGATCGTGCGCGGCACGGGCACGATGGCGCCGGTGGACTACCTGGTGGCGCTCGCCGAGGGCCGCATTGCGCCGCCGCCGAACCTGAACATCCGCTCGATCCAGCAGAAGCCGCAGGCGACGACGTTTCACTTCCACTTCCGGCAGTACGCGACGCGACGCGCCGAAGAGTGGAAGGCCCGCGGGTTTACCGAGACTCTCGTCGACTTCACGCAGCTCAACGCGCGCTCGAAGTTCTGGGGCGAGACGCAGCGCGAAGCGTTCAAGAACTGGGAGCTCTTCGATCAGATCCGGTTCCCGCTCGGCGAGCGGCAGTCGACGAACGAGCGCGCCAAGCTCCGAGAGCTGTTGTCGCGGCTCGACATCATGGTGATGCGCGAGAACCATCTCGACGCGCTCGTGCGGCTGCACACGTCGCTTCCGCCGGGCAGGACCGGGTATCCGGGCGTCGGCGGCGGCGGTGACATCAACCGGGGCGATTCGGCGATGGGTCCGAACGCGGGTCTGACCGAAGTGCAGGTGCCTGGCGGGTTCGTCACGACGGTCTACGACCCGGTCTTCACGCTCAGCCCCGACAAGAAACGCTACGTCGGGAGTGTCCCGGCCACGCCGACGACGCTTCCCGCGCCGGGCTTGCCGTTTGCGCTTGTCTTCAGGACCGACGTCGGTAGCGAGAACGTCATCCTCAAGATTGCATCGGCCTACGAGGCGGCATCGAAGCGGCGCGTGCCGCCGCCAGACTTCGGTCCGCTCCCGGGGGAACCATGAGCGCCATCTCGTCGCCAACCGTCGTCGAGGCGGGCCTTCCGGCCCGTCCGCGGCGAGCACGCGTCCTGACGATTCCCGTCGCCGTATTCGATCGACCCGCCCTGTGGCTTGCCGCAGGCGCCGCGATCGGTGTGGGCGTCGCGGGCATGTGGAACGTGCGCGCCATCGACGGTCTGGGGGTCGCCACGTTCGTTGTGCCGCTCGTTGGCCCGTTCCAGGGAAAGGCTGCGCAGTTTGCCGCGTTCGGGCCCGGCTTCGGGGCGCTCTTCGCCGTGGCGGCTGGCCTCGCGGCGACGGCCACCGCGTCAAGCCTCGCCACGTTCACGCTGCTTCCGGGGCTGGCCTCGTCGGCCGGACGAATCCCGAGGGCGTCGGCGCTGAAAGTGCCGGCGATCATGGCCGCGATCGTCGCGACCGTGGGCGCCCTGTACGGCGCGTTCATCGGGCGTATGGGGCCTGAGGGCGCCGCCGCGTTCAACACGTCGGCGATCCGGAGCGCCCAGTCGTTCGTTGTCTTCGGCACGCTCGGCAGCCTGATGCTGGTGTGGGCCGCGTTCGAGGCGCGCCTGCTCGCCGCACCGGCCGTCGGCGTCGCGCCGATCGGCCGGATCTTCCTGGCGCGGCCGGCCGTCAAGGCGGCGATCGCCGGCGCCATCGCCGGGGGTTTCACGCTGGGGCGGCCGCTCGCCGTGTTCCGCGAATTCCTCCTCTACGCCGCGCAGCCAGGTAGCGTCCTCTACGGCGCCGGCGTCATGGCGCTGCAGTCGGTCGCGACGATGGCGATTCCGATCGGCCTGCTGGCGTGCACGGTCGTGCTCGGACACGGCCGCCTCAATCGATGGACGCGCGCGAACCCGCGTCGCGCAGCGCTGGTCTCGGCGGCCGCGATGGCGGCGGGCGGGGCGTTTCTCATCTTCTACTGGGCCATCACCCGCGTGTGGCCGTGGCTCGGGCGCTGGGGTTTTCAGCTCGGCCTCTATCAGTGATCCGCGGGGCACGTGGTCGGCGAACGGTTTCGAGGAGGGTCCGAATGATGAAGAAGGAGCTCTGGACGCGCATCGGCTTACTCACGGTGGGACTCGGCGCGGTGGGCGCCGCAACGTTCCTCGTGGCGATGCCCGCGGCGCAGGTGGCAGCCACGTTTCAGATCGAGGAGGCGACGATCGCCGGTGTTCACCGCGCGATCAAAGAGGGGCAGACCACCTGCCGCCAGGTGGTGCAGGCGTACTTCGACCGGGCCAAGGCGTACAACGGCGTCTCGAACGCGCTCCTGACGGCTGACGGCGCGACGATCCCGCAGGCGTATGGGACGGTCAGGGCCGGCGCGCCACTGAAGTTCCCGACGCAGACCGTCAAGGCCTCGACGCTCCTGCCCGATCTCGACAAGTACACGGGGCCGCCGATCGAATGGGGCCGCATGGAGGCGACCGCCTCGGATCCGTCGGTGCAGCAGCAATACGGGATGCTCGTCGGCATCCCGAACGCGGGCCAGGCGAATGCGCTCTCGACGTTGAACATCCGCGGCGAGCGGTCCGTGACCTGCAAAGGCGATTTTGACAGGGCTCCTGGCTCACCGCTTCCGGCGGGCGCACCGAAGGTGTGCGAGGAGTTCAGGAAGCTCCCCGATGCGTTCGAGCGGGCGACGCAGCTCGACACGCAGTTTGGCCGGAACTTCGACGAGGCGGCGATGCCGATGTACTGCATCCCGTTTTCGTTCAAGGATCCGTTTGACACGAAGGACATGCGCTCGACCGGCGGTGCCGACGCGCGGTACGACATCGACTTCCCGGCGCGCGACCACGTGCTCGTCGAGCAGCTCCGCAACAAGGGCGCGATCATCTATGCCAAGGCCGTGCTGACTGAGTACAACGGCCGTGCGGGCGACCCGGGCGGCAAGCACAAGGAGGACAAGGTGCTGGTGTCCACGCTCGGCTACCAGCGCAGCACGTGGGGCGGCAATCCGTCGAACTCGTACGACACGACCCGCGCTGGATCGCTCGGCTCGAGCTCGGGGTCGGCGGTCTCGGTCAGCACGAACATGGCGATGTGCAGTCTCTGTGAGGAGACGCGCGCCTCGTGCCGCGGCCCGGCGAACCACAACTCGGTCGCGCTCCTCCTTCCGCACAAGGCGCTCATCGGGTTCGACGGCGGCGCGATCGGATCCGACATCTACAACGATCGGACGGGTATCCACTGCAAGGACATCACCGACTCGGCCAAGGTGCTCGATGCGCTGAAGGATCCGAAGGAGGGCTACTACGACCCGCGCGATCCGTTCACGACCGTGCCGCGCTCGGCGGTGCTCAGCCATCCGTACGTCGACACCGCGACGATGCCCGGGACGCCCGGTTCGCTCAAGGGCATGCGGATCGGCGTGATCCGCGAATCGATGATCCAGACACCCGGCGTCAAGGCCACCGAGGCGGTCATCGCGGGTGCGGCGAAGGAGATCAAGGGTGTGCTCGGCGGCACGCTGGGCGCCACGCTCGTGGAATCGACGGGGCCGCGGCTGCTCGACGACCCCGACATCGAGAACATGACCACGAGCTACACGACGGCGCTCACGAAACTCGTACCCGTCTTCATGCCGGACATTCTCTTCCGGGTGAACAACGCCGGCGAACCCACGTTCCCTGATGTGGCCAAGATGATCAAGCCGACCGAGTTCGAGCCCGGTAAGAAATTCGGCACGGGCACCATGGCGCCGGTGGACTACCTCGTGGCGCTCGCCGAAGGCCGTGTCCCGCCGCCCTCGAACCTGAACATCCAGACGGTTCAGCAGCAGCAAGGCTCGAACGCGTTCCGGTTCCACTTCGTGCAGTACGCGACCCGGCGCGCCGAGGAGTGGAAGAAGCGCGGCTTCACCGAGACGCTGGTGGACTTCCCGCAGCTGAACGCACGGTCGAAGTTCTGGGGCGACGACCAGCGCGCGGCGTTCAAGAACTGGGAGGAAACGGAGGACATCCGCAACTTCCCGCTCGGCGGCCGGCAGGGCATCGACGAACGGATCATGCTGCGCGAGCTGCTGCGTCGCGTGGACATGATGGTGATCTACGAGAACCATCTCGACGCGCTCGTGCGGCTGCACACGCCGATGCCCCCCGCCAAGATCGGCGGCGCGTCGGTGCAGGGCGCCGGCAACGAATCCGCCTTCGGGCCCAACGCGGGTGAGACCGAGGTCCTCATCCCGGCGGGGTACGTCCGCGTGGCGTTCGATCCGGTCTTCAAGCTCAGCGCCGACGGCAAGCGCTACGAGTCGGTCAACAGCGACACGCCGACCGAACTCCCGGCGCCCGGACTCCCGTTCTCGCTCGTCTTCCGCGCGGAGGTCGGCAAGGAGGACGTCATCCTGAAGGTCGCCTCGGCGTATCAGCACGCGACGAAGCATCGCGTGATGCCGCCGGGATTCCCGGTGCTGAAACCGCCGCCGACGACCTCGTCGCGGTGAACCCCACGGTCGGTCTTGCCACGCGGAGGAGCGATGTTCGTCAGGAGAATCAGTTGTCTCGCGGTGTTCGCGGTGTTGCTGACCATGGAGGGGGATCGGGCGCCGGTGTCGGCGCAGGCGACGCCCTTTCGCTTCCATCTCGAGGAAGCGACGATCAGCGACGTCCATCGCGCAATCCAGGAGGGGCAGATCTCCTGCAAGGCGATCGTGCAGGCCTACATCAACAGGGCCCGCGCGTATAACGGCACGTGCAACCAGCTCGTGACTGAAGAGAACGTCGCGAGGTGGCTGCCCGACTACGGCGACTACAAGGCCGCCGTCGAGGCGACGGCGAGCCTGCCGCCTGGCGATCCGCGCAAGACGATGCCCATCGAATTCGGACGCATGGAACCAACCGCGTCCGACCCGGCCGTGCAGCAGCAATACGGCATGACCATCGGCATCCCGCATGCGAAGCAGCTCCGCGCGCTCGGGATGCTCAACATCCGCGGCGAACGCTCCGTGACGTGCAAGGGCGCATTCGATCGGCATCCCTCCGAAGGGGCGCTTCCCGCGGGTGCACCGCATGTGTGCGAGGAGTTCCGGAAGCAGCCCGACGCACTGGAGCGCGCCGCGGAACTCGACGCGCAGTACGGCCGAAAGCCGGACCTGGCCAAGCTGCCGATGTACTGCATCGCGTTCTCGCTCAAGGATCCCTACGACGCGAAGGACATGCGCTCGACCGGCGGCGGCGACGCGCGATACGACATCGATTTCCCCGCGCGCGACCAGACGCTCGTGGGGGAGCTGCGCGGCAAGGGCGCGATCATCTACGCCAAGGCGAACACCACGGAATACAACGGGCGCGCCGGGAACCCCGGCGGCCCGAACGTCCCAACGAAAGTCCTGCCCTCGACGCTCGGGTATCAGCGAAGCACGTGGGCGGGAAACCCGTGCGAGACGTACGACACGACGCGTGCGGCGTCGATCGGATCGAGTTCGGGATCCGGCGTCTCGGTCGGCGCCAACCTCGCGATGTGCAGCCTCTGCGAGGAGACCGGGCAGTCGTGCCGCGGTCCGGCCAATCACAATTCGGTGGCGCTCATCCTGCCGCAGAAGGCGATGCTCTCGTTCCACGGCGGGGCGATCGGCTCCAACCTCTACAACGACCGGGCCGGCATTCATTGCCGAAGCGTCGCGGATGCGGTGAAGGTTCTGGACGCGCTCAAGCACCCGGTGAACGGGTACTACGATTCCCGCGACATCTTCACGACCGTGAGCCGGGCGACGATCTCGAAGGAGCCCTACGCCAAGGCGATCACGGCCGGCACGCCGGGTGCGCTCAAGGGGATGCGCATCGGGATCATCCGTGAGTTCATGGTGAAGCACGCGAAAGTGGACGAGCCGAACGTGGACGCTGCGGCGAAGGAGATGAAAGAGATTATCGGCAAGCACCTCGGCGCTACGCTCGTCGAGTCCCTCCCGGCGGGCTGGGCGGATGATCCCGACATCGAGAACATGTCGCTGTCGTTCGACCGCGCGATCGCGCAGCTGACGCCGGTGCTCTTCCCGCAGCTCCTCTACAGCCTGAACGCCCAGCACGAGCCGGAGTTCCCCGCCTTTGCCGCGAAGATCGAGCCGACCGAATTCGCGCCCGGCGTTGTGCGCGGCTCCGGCACGATGACGCCCGTCGAGTGGATGCTGCGCTGGGCCGAAGGCCTCGAGCCCTCACCGCCGAATCTCAACTTGCGGACCGTGGTCGGCGCGGCGTCTGGCGACCCGCGGACGTTCCGCTTCCACATGGCGCAGTACCTCGCGCGGCGTGCACAGGACTGGCACCGCCGCGGCGAAACCGAGACGCTCGTGGATTTCCCGGCGCTGAACGCGCGCTCGAAGTTCTGGGGCGACGATCAGCGTGCGGCCTTCAGGAACTGGGAGGCTGTGAAGGACCTGCGGAACGAGGCCGGCTCACCGCAGAGCATCGCCGAGATGGTGCAGCAGCGCGAGCTGCTCAACCGCGTGATCGTGAAGGTGATGCAGGAGAACAAGCTCGACATCCTCATCCAGCTGCACTCGGCGCTCCCACCGGGCAAGATTGGCGGCCCTTCCGAACCGAGCCTGAACGACCGCGCGATCTCGTATCCGCTCGGGCCGAACGCGGGGATCACCGAGATCCTGATTCCGGCCGGCTATGTGAGAGTCGCCTACGACCCGACCTTCGTCCTGACGACCGACCGCAACGGCAAGAAGGTCTATCGCTCGAAGACGGGCACGACGCCGACGGAGCTGCCGGCACCGGGGCTGCCCTTCTCGATCAACTTCCTCGCCGAGCCCGGCATGGAGCATCTGTCGCTCAAGGCGGCGACGGCCTATCAGGCCGCGTCGAAGCGCCGCGTACCGCCGCCGGACTTCGGGCCGGTCGCCGGCGAGCCCTAGGCTGCCCGTCGGGATGCGCGTGGCACGGAGTCTCTCGCTCTATGTCCTCTGTGCGCTGTGTTGCGGGGCCCTGCCTGCGTCGGCAGGGCCCAGCGAACCCGAGACTCCGCCCGGCGGCATCACGATCCGGGCGCTCCGTCTGGCGGAAGCGATCGAGCTCGACGGACGGCTGGCCGACGAGGTCTACCGCACGGCGCCGCCGATCAGCGGCTTCATCCAGCAGGTCCCGCACGAGGGCACCGCCGCGACGGAGAAGACCGACGTCTGGGTGATGTACGACGGGACGAACCTCTACGTCTCCGCGCGGTGCTGGGACTCGGCGCCGCCCGATGCCTGGATCGCGAACGAGATGCGCCGCGATGCGACCCAGCTCGGTCAGAACGACACCTTCGGCGTCCTGCTCGACACGTTCCACGATCGCCGCGACGGCGTGCTCTTCTTCACCAATGCGCTCGGCGCGCTCGGCGATCAGCAGATCACGGAAGAGCGGAACGCCAACGGTGACTGGAATCCGGTGTGGGACGTGAAGACGTCGCGGTTCGAGGGTGGGTGGGTCGCCGAGATGCGCATCCCGTTCAAGTCGCTGCGCTATCGTCCCGGTGCGTCCCAGACGTGGGGCATCCAGCTGCGCCGTGTCGTGCGTCGCCTCAACGAGTGGTCCTACCTGACGCCCGTGCCGATCTCGGCCGCCGGACGAGACGGTTCGCAGGGCATCCTCCGCGTGTCGGAAGCCGCGACTCTCGTCGGCCTCGACCTGCCGCCCGGAAGCCGCAACCTCGAGATCAAGCCCTACGCGCTCTCGGCTCTCACGACCGACCACGCGGCTGCGCCGTCGATCAACAACGCCCACGATCTGTCGGGCGGCGTGGACGTCAAGTACGGCGTGACGCAGAATCTCACCGCGGACTTCACCTACCACACCGACTTCGCACAGGTGGAAGCGGACGAGCAGCAGCTGAACCTCACGCGATTCAGCCTCGTGCTGCCCGAGAAGCGCGAGTTCTTCCTCGAAGGGCGCGGTACGTTCGAGTTCGGCCGGTCGAGCGGCGGCGGCGGTCTGGCGCCGAACGTCTTCTTCAGCCGGCGGATCGGGCTCGAGGACGGGAGCGCTGTGCCAATCGTCGGGGGCGGGCGAGTGACCGGGAAGCTCGGGCGCTATGCCATCGGCGCGCTCAATATTCAGACCGACGCTGCGGTGGGCGTCCCGTCCACGACGTTCTCGGTCGTGCGCGTGAAGCGCGACGTGCTGCGACGCAGCGCCATCGGCGCGATCTTCACGCGCCGCTCGCACGCGGCGCTCGGTGACGGGTCGAACGAAGCCTACGGCCTCGATGCGAAGTTCGCATTCCGCGAGAACGTGCATCTCGACGGCTTCGTCGCGAAGACCGAGACGCCCGGGCTCTCCACTCACACCACGAGCTATCAGGCGCTCTTCGACTATCCCGCCGACACGTACGGCCTCCGGCTCGAGCAGCTCGAGGTCGGGCGGAACTTCAATCCCGAAGTGGGATTCCTGCGTCGCACGAACGTCCGGCGGTCGTTCGTGGAAGGACGGTACAGTCCGCGCCCGCGCGACTTCGGGCACGTGCGGCAGTTCACGTTCGAAGCCGGCATGGACTACATCGCGACCGCCGACAGCGGCCAGCTCGAGTCGCGGCAGCAGCTCTTCAGCTTCGAGTCGGAGTTCGAGAACAGCGATCGTCTCGAGTTCGACGTGCTCGATCTGCACGAACGGCTCGACGAGCCGTTCGAGGTCGCGCGCGACGTCACGTTGCCGCCTGGCAGCTACGATTTCCGGCACACCGAGCTCGTCTACAGCTTCGGGCGCCAGCGGAAGGCCAGTGGCTCGGCTCTGTGGCGACAGGGTGCGTTCTACAACGGCGACATCACGGTCCTCGAGTTCACCTCCGCCCGTGTCGAAGTGACGCCGCGTCTGTCCGTCGAGCCGACCGTCTCGTTCAATCACGTCAGCCTGCCGGAGGGGACCTTCACGTCGAAGCTGGTGCGCACGCGCGTGAGCTACACGTTCACGCCGCGGATGTTCGTCGGCGGATTGGTGCAGTACAACTCCTCGAACGATCGTGTCAGCGCGAACGTGCGCCTCCGCTGGGAATACCATCCAGGGAGCGAACTCTTCGTCGTCTACAGCGAGGACCGCGACACGCGCCTGGCCGGGTTCGCGCAGCCCAGGAATCGCGGCATCGTCATCAAGCTCAATCGACTGTTCCGCTACTAGTGGCGTGGACTGCCTGAAGCCGGGCTGACACTGCGTCGGCAGCCTGGTTGTCCGAAGAGTGCAACCCCGCCTGCGATCCGCAGAAGGCCCAAGGATTCAGGCCCAGGGCCCAGGGGCGTTATCGTTGCTGTCGTTCCTGTGCCACGCGTCGCTCGAAGTCGGCTTCGGCCGTTGCCAGCTGCCGGGTCCATGCCTCGGCGCCGTTGAGCAGCGGATGAGGACGTTCGCCGTTTCGCATTCGCTCGATGGTCTGCGCGAACATCGCCTGCGGGTGACCGACGAGAACGATGTCCGGCTCGCGTTCCGCTTTCAGCTTGCGGAACGTTCTCCGTGTGTCGTCGATGACGTTCTTGTGACGCGGATTGTCGACGAGCGGCACACCAGGATTTGGCGTCGTCGTTGTGAGGAACGTGACGGTATAGGTGCGGCCGCCATCTGCAACAGTCGTCGTCCAGATCGTGGCACCCTGCGTGTGGCCGGGAGCATGAATGGCGCGAAGCGTCGTGCCGCCGAGCGTGACCGTGTCGCCGTCTTTCAATCGACGAAACACCGGAACTGGCTCCCAGCCGATCGCTCCGAGCGCCGACGTATCGTGGCCGCTTTCAAGCGCCTCGGCGTCGCCACCTATCGCCATCACCTGTGCGCCAGTGCGGCGCTGCAGCAGCGCGTGTCCCTCGATGTGATCGAAGTGCGCGTGGCTCGCCAGAAGGATGCGGATGTCGGAGAGGCGATACCCGAGCTGCTCGACGCTTCTGGCGATGCCATCGTGCATTTCGAGTGTCCCTGAGTCGATCAGGATGTGACCTTGCGGCGTGGTAATCAGGTACGACGCGATGTTCAGCGCGCCGACGTAATAGATGTTGCCGACCAGGCGAAAAGGCTCCACAGGCTGGCTGTAGGCACCGCTGAACTGCGCATACCACTCGCGAGAGAAGAGACGTGGTCCTTGTGCAGCGACGATTGTAGATAAGGCGAGCAGCAGCGCGACGAGCGACAAGGGCGTATGCCCCGCATGCGTCCGTGCGTTCGCGTGCCTCGTCGACGGCATGCGCATCAGGCGCTCTGTGGCGCGTACTCGGTCATGTCGCGCTCCTCCAGCACGGCTCGTGTCGGATTCAACGCCCAGTTGAGAATCGATCCTGCGAACAGGAGAACGGCGAAAGCGGTGGCGAGCCAATAGCCGAAGATAATGTCGCCGAATGCATCGCCCATTGCTCCGAGCATCAACGGCGCGACGACGGCAGATACGCAGGTAAAGAACAGGATCACGCCCGCTGCGGCACCATGATCGGCTTTGTGCGCACAGCTGATTCCCTTCGAATTGATCGTCGGATACATCACCGACATGAACAATCCCGAGAGCGGCAGCAGGAAGACGCCCCACGCCACGCCGCCAACGACGGTGAACGCGAAGCACGCCAGGATGCAGCCGCTGAAGACCATCAGCACCACCTGCCAGCGCGCCTGCCGCAGCACCCATACGCCAAGAAAGCGCCCCACGGCGCGGAGCAGGAAGAAGATCGACAAGCTGTACGTGGCAAGTGCCGCAGCGCTTCCTGTGTAGCGCGCGAGCAGCGTTGGCATCCAGACATAGATCGCGGCCTCGACTGCGACGTACAGAAACGCGCCTCCTGAAAATGCCAGCACATAAGGATTCCGCAGCGCGGCGCCCGTTCCACGTGAACTGCCACCGGCTGCGTGGCGCGGCCTCTCCGGGTAGCGGACCATCAACGCGAGCACGACCAGCACGGAGCACATGCCACCAGCGATGACGTAGAGCCACGTCCACGACAAGCCAGCTCCCAGCAGCCAGGTCAGCAGCGCGGGGCCGACGATGGCACCGGCGCCGAAGAAGCCTTCCGCCGCATTCATGATCGACGTATGTTCGGCTGTTGATTTCGAGATGTCACCGATCAGCGCGAGCGCGCCCGTCTTGAAGACGCCGATCGCCAGGCCAGATAGCGCGAGCAGAACGGCGAAGAACCAGAGCGTGTTCCCGGCCGACAGCAGAAAGCAGGCGGAGGCGAACAGGACGAGACCCGCGACGATCGTCTGGCGTCGCCCGAACCGGTCGGCGAGCGACCCGAGCAGCAGGCCGGCGACGGCAATCCCGCTCATGGTGGCGTATTGAAACGTTCCCGCCGCCGTGAGCGACAACTTCAGTGTGCGAATCACCTCCGGGATGATGACGCCCACGGAGTCCGTTGTCATCGCGAACATCGCGAACATCAAATAGGTGAGCGTCTTGATGATCGTGAGGTTCTGCCCGCGGACGGTGTCATGGGTCATGCGTGGATCTCGAGGTGGTTCTGCCATGTCACGGCCGTGCCGTTCGGACCGGAACCCGTGATCGACGCCGTCATCGCCCCGAGATCGACATCCAGCCGAATGGCGTCGTCGCCCCGGGTCCAGGTCAGGGCGAGTTGATCGGGTCTCGTTGGCAGCGCCCGGAACGTTCCCTCGAACGCTGGATGAGTATGGCGCAGTCGCAGGAGGGCGAGCAGCGAGCGGACCACCGGCCGCGCCAGGGCCTCTTCGAGTTCACCGTCCGTGTAGTAGTGACGGTTGATATCGCGTCCGACCCGTGTGCGTAAAAGCAGCGTCATGTCATTGGTGCCCGCCAGCAGGCCGACGTAATAGATTTGCGGGATGCCCGGCACAAAGCACTGAATCGCTCTCGCGATCAAGTACTCGTTGTCTCGCCGGCCGAGAGCGTCGTAAAACGTGCAATTGATCTGCGACGCGTCGACGTTACTCGCGGCGGCGCCGCTTGCTTCGCGGCTGTCGCCGCGGCTGCGTTGGTGGATCGTGTCGATCAGGGCGTCGATCGCCGGCCGCGGCAGCAACGGTTCGTCGTCAGGGTGCCGGTTGTCACGATCGACATCGCTCACCCCGATTCCGTCGTGCGTGTCGAGAACCGTGACGGTATTCGTCGGGCGAACGCGGAGCCACCGGTTCAAGGCCTCCGCGTTCCCCCTATACAGGGTGTGCAGGACCAGCGGCGGCAGGGCGAAGTCGTACACCCAGTCCACGTGCCGGGCGATAGCAATCTGATCGTCCGGATGTCCATGCACCTCGACCAGCACCTCGATGCCCATCGCGCGAGCCTGCGCGGTCAAATCGTCGATGAAGGCGAACGTCTCCGGGATCATGAAACAGCTCGTGCCGGCTTTCTTGATCGCGAATCCCACGGCATCGAGCCTGATGACCGTGATGCCGGCGTCACGAAAGCGCGTCAGCACCTCAGTCAGGTACTGGCGTCCCTGCGAGTGTGTGACGTCGATATCGATCTGATCGCTGGTGAACGTAGTCCAGAGGAGCAGCCGCTCTCCGCACGCCGCGTCGTGCACAGTGAACGGCAGGCCGGGCCGGATTGAGTGGAGAGCCACCAGGTCCGATTCGCGGGCACCCTGCGGGAATACGCGCCCGTACGTCAGAAACATCCCCGCGTACGGAGAATCGGCGCCACGTGCGTCGTAGTCCTGAAAGGACGGTGAGTGGCGCGAGACGTGATTGACGATCAGGTCGGCCATCACGTCGGCGTCGGCGGCGAGCGCCGCGACGTCGGCCCACGTGCCAAGCCGAGCATCGACCTGGCTGTGGTCGATCGGGTCGAAGCCCGCGTCCGCTCCGTCGATCGGATGAAAGAAGGGGAGGACGTGCACGCCTCCAAACACGCCGCGTAGTGGCCCGTTCAGCAGCTGTCGAAGATCGCGGAAGGTCCCGCCGGGAAGTCGATCGACGTACGCAATCAGCTGCGCCTGGTTCTTCACGCCTGCTCCACGGCGACTCTGATAGCACAGATGGGTCGTTTCATTCCACGCATCCGTATTGACAGGCGCCCCTGGCGGAAGTACACATCTGCCGCATGAAGTCCTCGTTCGTGCTCATGGTGATTGGGTTCGTAGCCCTGGTGTCGCTCCGGATCGAAGCACAAACGCCGCGCGCGATCTCGCCGCTGCGCGTGGGCGCGGCAAAGGTCGACGTGACGCCGTCGCCGAACGAGCTGCCGAAGAATGGGTTTGGCGTCCTCGATCACCTGTACGCCCGCGCGATCGTTCTCGACAACGGTGCGGCGACCGCGGCGCTCGTCACGGTAGACGCAGGCGCGATTCCGGATGCGCTGTGGCAGGCGGTCTCGCAGTCGCTCGCGAAAGACCTCGGCATTCCTGCAACGCACCTGCTGCTGACCGCCACGCACACGCACAGCGCCGGTGGCCAGCGAAGTCCCGACTACGCGCAGAAGATCGTCGAGGCGGTTCGTCTCGCCAGGCAGCGGCTCACGCCGGCCCGCATCGGGTATGGGGCAGGCGAGTCCTATATCAACGTCAACCGGCAGATCATCGACGCGAAGACTGCCCGCTGGTGGGAAGGACCAAACCGCGAGGGACCATCGGACAAGACGGTGGCCGTGGTGAAGTTCGAAACCATGAGCGGCGAACCGCTCGCCGTGTACTACAACTACGCCGTACACGGCGTGATCACCGGGCAGCTGGATCAGGTGAGCGGCGACATTCCCGGCGCGACGTCCCGGTACATCGAGGAATCGTTCGACGACAAGGTCGTGGCCGTCTGGTCGAATGGTGCCGGCGGCGACCAGAATCCGATGTACTACCAGCAGACCTACGATCTTCGCGACATCCGCACGAAGGAGTACGCGAGCCGCGGCATCGACATCAGCAACGCCATGCCGCCAGGCGGCCAGGGTCTCAATCGGAACGATCCCGTTGTCGCCCGGCTGATGAATCAACAGCGGCAGATGGCGATCTCCATGGGGCAGTTTCTCGGCGAGGAAGTGCTGTACGTCATGCGCGGCGTCGCGCACGTGGATTCCGCGGTGCCGATCGCCGGCGGCACGACGAACGTCTCCTGCCCGGGTCGGGAACGGACCAACCAAGGTCGCGCAGGATTCGAGGGGACGTACAAGGACGCGGCGCCTGTTGACATCCGACTCGGGTTGCTACGTGTCGGCGACGTGATGATCGGCGCCGTGAACGCCGAGGTGTTCAACCCGATTGCCCAGCGGCTGAAGCGTGAGTCACCGTTCAAGGCCACGATGATGACGACGCTGACGAATGGATCGGCACGATCGGGGTACATCCCGGATGACGAGTCGTACGGCAAGTACACCTTCGAAGTGCTCTCGTCACGTCTCAAGCCCGGATGCGCCGAGACCGCCATCGTCAAAGGCATTCTCGGTTTGATCGATGAAGCGCGGCGCGTGCGATAGCCAGGAATCCAAGCGAGCCACGCGTGACACGGCGGGTCATTTACCCGCCTTGTAGCCTTTCCACACCCACTCGAACGCCTCCGGCATTGTCTGCATCACCACGCTCCGTTCGACATGACCTGACGCCTCTGAAAACACGAACTGATACGGGTACCCCTTGGCCTTCAGCACACCGGCCATGCGGTTGTTCGCGACTACCCAGTTGCGCATCTGTTCAACTGGTGAGGTGGCGCCGAGGTCGTTTTCGCTCACGTGCAGCCAGGTGCGCAGCGGCTTGCGGGCGGAGTTCGGGATGAACGTCTGGTGGAAATCCCACGCCCCGTTCGGTGCGGTCGCGTTGCGCTGAAGTGCCACGAACGTTCCCGAGTAGCTGATCACCCGTCGATACAGGTTCGGGTGCAGCCATGCCATCGTCAGCGCCGCCGCCGCGCCGGAACTCACGCCGAACGTTGCCCGTCCCTCGGGATCCGTCGTGAATGCCACTTGATACTCGCGCGTGATGCGCGGCAGCACTTCGGATTCGACGAAGTTCGTGTACCGATCGGAGACCGTGTCGTACTCGACGGTGCGCTGCCCACCCGGACCCGGCGGGAGGAAGACGGCGACGATCGGCGGAATGCGCTTCTCGTGAATCAGCTTGTCGAGCATCACGGGCATGAACGGACGAGGCTGGCCATCGCCTGCCGCCGGTGGGTCTCCGGGAACGTACGACTGTCCGTCCTGCACCACGATGAACGGGGCGGGGGTATTGGACACGTATCCGGCAGGAACGTAGACGGCCACCTGGCGTTGAAACGTTTGATGCTGCGGCGGCTCTGCAGGGGCTTGCGGTGCCGTTTCGCCGCGGGCGCCGCCTTGTCGACCGCCACGCCCGGCCGGTGCAGTTGGAAAGATCTTGCTCTCGGCGGAGTTCATCGTGAAGCGAATGACACGTCCCTGTGGCACATCCGGCTTGGCCGTGAACGCCGGATCCGCCACGTAAGGCGGCGCAATGCGGAAATTGCCATCCGCGTTCAACCGCACGGGCACGAGCGGCGGCGCGTTGGCGGCGCGTGCGGTGCTGACAGGAGGCGTCGCACCGCTTTGCGCGCGGCCGACGATGACGGCGGCTGTCGGAAGAACGGTGACGACAAGAATTGACGTGACGATTTTCTGCATGGTCATGGCAGCCGACAGCGTACTCGTTTCACGCGGGGTTTGGTGAAGCCGTTTGGGGCGCACTCTCCACTTTGTTAACC
>DATLLQ010000193.1:0-19939 GCA_035537775.1 Vicinamibacterales bacterium
GACGGGCTGTTGCAGAACCCCTTGCACAGGCGTAATATCCGCGCCGTCAGAGCCGGTTCGGACCCAACCCCTCAGGAGGCAGAATGAATCGCGCACTTGCCATGTTCGCGGGCGCAGTCCTGTGTCTGGCCCTGCTGCCAGCCGCGGCGTTTGCCCAGCAAGCCACGATCGCTGGTGTGGCCAGAGACACTTCCGGCGCCGTGCTTCCAGGCGTCACTGTCGAAGTATCGAGCCCAGCCCTCATCGAAAAGACGCGGGCGGCCGTCACCGACGGGTCTGGCCAGTACCAGATCATCCAACTCGTTCCCGGCACCTACACGGTCACGTTCTCGCTTCAGGGCTTCAACACGTTCAAGCGTGATGCCGTGGAGGTGAGCGGAGCCGGCGTCGTCACCATCAACGCCGACATGAAGGTCGGCGAAATCGCCGAAACCATCACTGTCACCGGCCAGACGTCGCTCGTCGACGTTCGCAGCGCCGGCGTGCAGAGAGTCGTTACCAAGGAAGTCGTCGATGCGGTCCCGACCGGCCGCCTGGGCATCAACCTGGCCGCGCTGCAGCCGGGCATTATCCTCGGGGCGGGCGGCGGCGTGGGCGTCGCCAACACCAACGCGCTCAACTCGCAGGACGTCGGCGGCACCGCCGGCGACACCTTCACGGACCTCTCGATCCATGGCGGCAAGCCGGCCGAGCAGCGCCAGACCATCGGCGGCCTGTCGGCGGCCACCACGATCCGCTTCGGCGAATCGCTGAGCAGTTCGCCGAGCTTCACCGCCATGCAGGAGATGACGGTGAACACGTCCGGCGCCGACGCCTCGCAGGCAGGCGGCGGAGTGCAGATGAACTATGTCCCGCGTGATGGCGGCAACACCTTCAGAGGCCTCCTCTACACCACCTTTGCGAACAACGGCATGCAGGCCCAGAACTACTCGAGCGGTGTCCGTGACGCGAGTGGCACTTGCTCACCGGTCGAGAGCCTGTTCTGTCGCGGGTTGAGAACCCAGCCCGGAGAGCTGAGGGAGACGTACGACTTCAACCCGGGTTACGGCGGCCCGCTAATCAAGGATCGGCTCTGGTTCTTCGCCACCGCGCGGTGGACGAAGGCGGAGAACTACGTTCCCAACGAGTACCCGAACACGAACTTCGTCGTCGGACGAACCAGCCCGACACTTCTGAATGCGACAACGCTGACCTACAACCCTGACGTGAACGCGCCGTTGGGGACGACGCTCGGTGGTGGCGGCTACTTCTGGGAGCAGACGCTGCGCCTCTCGTGGCAGGTCAACACCAAGGACAAAATCGGGATCTACTACAACAACAAGAAGAGGGAATACACGAACGGCGCCACCAACACGTCCCTCGAGTCGCTGGCGACGACGTACTTCTTCCCGTTCTCCGACAATCTCGTGCAGTGGACGCGCCCGCAGACCAACCGGCTGCTGTTCGAAGCGGCGTTCTGGCGTCATCAGGAAACATGGGGCAACCGGCGCGCCTCGAGCGATCGGGTGGATCCGCTGGCCGTTGGCGTGACCGACAACAACCCGCAGACGCTGGTCCCTGACTACATTCAGTTGATTCAGAACTATCACGGACGCGTCGGCGCGACCGACACGCCGAGCCACAATCCGAACTACCGCGCCAACTTCGCGGCGTCGTACATCACGGGATCGCACGCATGGAAGGCCGGAATCGACATCAACGGCGCCAATCGGGTGGCGTTTTCGACGTCGGTCGTTCCGTACAGCTACGTCGTGAGCACGCTGGCCAGCAACGGCGTCGGCGTCGGCATCCCAGTACCGACCACCCTGACCCTGCGCTCCGATGGCTGCACGGATCCGCTCGTTCGTCAGGTCAATGGCACGCTGGTGGGCGGCCACACCTCGATCCAGCCAGGTTGTCCGACGCCAGCTCTCAACAAGGTGACAAGCGAGGGGGGCCTTTTCGTGCAGGACCGGTGGACGATTGACCGGCTGACGCTCAGCGCCGGCATCCGTCTCGATTGGTTCTTCTCCGAGAATCCCGCGTATCACCTGGGACCGTCCTTGTTGACGCCGAACCGCAGCATCGACGTGCCGAAGTTCAGCACCACCCGGTACAAGGACTGGACGCCCAAGTTCGGTGTGGCCTACGACCTGTTTGGGAACGGCAGGACCGCGTTGAAGGGCAACGTCGGACGATACGTCCTCGGGCAGGCGCTGGTATTCGGCCTGTCGGCGCAGCCCGGTTACAACCTTCAGCTCACGTCGTCGCGGGCGTGGGTCGACAACAACAAGAACTTCGTCCCGGATTGCGATCTGGCCAACCCGGCGGCGCAGGGGCCCACACAGACTGGAGCCAACTTCCAGATCGACACGTGCAATGCTCCGGCCGGCGTGAACCTCAATTTCTACGACAACCAGCTGCGTCAGAATCTTGCCGTTCAAGACGACGCGCGGTACGGGTGGGGCAAGCGGCCGTACAGCTGGGAGACATCAGTCAGCGTGCAGCATGAGCTGAACAGGAATATTTCGGTCAACGGCGGAGTGTTCTGGCGGTGGTTCGGCAACTTCCTCGTGACCGACAACACATCGGCGACGGTCAGCAACTTCACGCCGTATTCCATTACGCCGTCGTTGATTCCGACGTCGCCGGCGTCGGCGGGCGGCGAAACGTTGCCGGACGATATCTACACGTCCGGTTTCTACAACATCAATTCGGGAGTGGCCGTCACAAACCTGCAGGGCCTGTCGAAGACGATGTTCCCGGGCAGCAACGTGTACGACCGTTGGTTCGGGTTCGACCTCGGACTCAGCGCCAGGCTTCCCGACGGCATCATCGTCCAGGGCGGTTTGAGCACGGGACGTCAGAAGACCGATTTCTGTGATGTGCAGGATCCCGCCAGGGCGGGGGAGAATGCCCTCGTCGAAATGCTCGGCAGTTCGTCGGTCCAGAGCTGCCACATGGATCAGAACTGGCTGCCGCAGGTGAAGTTCCTCGGCTCATATACCGTGCCGAGGATCGACGTGCAGATTGGCGCAGCGTTCCAGAGTATTCCCGGGGTCGAATACGCGGCATCGTACGCGGCGCCGAATACTGACCTCGCCAGGTCAGTCGCCAGCGGTGGCCTTGGCAGGCTGCCGACGGGCGGAACGGCAACACAAACGACGAACGTCAATGTCATTCCCGCGGGAACTAAGTACGGTCCGCGGCTGAATCAGGTCGACCTCCGGCTCGGAAAGATCATTCGCGTCGCCAACACCAAATCGACGATCGGCGTAGACCTGTTCAACATCCTCAACAACGACACGGTCACAGCCGTCAGTTCAACCTACGCGACGTGGCTCGCGCCACAGGGCATCATCGCGCCCCGGCTGCTGAAGGTGTCGCTGACGTTGGACTTCTGAGACTCCTTGTTCTGGGTTCCCCGGGCCCGCCTTCGCACGAAGGCGGGCCCTCTTTGTCTCACCGTGGCACTCCTGGCCGTGGCCGCCTGTCGGTCGCAGCCGCAGCGATCCACCGCGTCGGAGTCCCCGCCAGTCACTGCGGCGTCAGCGCCACTCCCGCCCGCCGAGCTGCCTGATCTGTCACGGTTGGATCCGGCGGCGCAGACGCAGATTCGCGACCAGTATTCCTCGCTCACGTCATTGATTCGCTCGGCGGCCGCACAACCATCAGTCGTCTCGGACGCATACGGAGCCACCGGCAGCCTTCTGCTGGCAGCGGAACTGTTCGAAGCGGCGGAGCCGTTCTACCTCCATGCCGAGAGCCTTCGCCGTGAAGACTTCCGCTGGCCGTACTATCTCGGGCACATCTACAAAGCGAAGCCCGACCCGGACAAGGCCGTCGCGTCTTTCACGCGCGCGCTCGAATTGCGGCCGGACGACGTGGCGTCGCTCGTCTGGCTCGGCGACCTCTACCTCCAGCGCGGTGCGCCGGACCGCGCCGAACTCCTGTTCGCTCGAGCGCTCGCGGCTGCGCCCGGTACCATAGCCGCCTGGTACGGGCTCGGCCAGGCGGCGATCGCAAAAGGGGAGCACAGGCGCGCCATCGAACACTTCGAGCAGGTACTGGCTGCGGATGCACGAGCATCCGCAGCGCACTATCCGCTGGCGTTGGCGTATCGCGCGCTCGGCGACACAGCGAAAGCCGACCAACATCTCCGCCAGCGCGGTACGACAGAAGTTGGTCCACCGGATCCGCTGATGGTCGCGTTGCGCGGGTTGCTGCAGGGTGCGAACGCGGAGGAGGCGCGTGGTACGCGGGCATTGAACGCTCGCGACTTCGCGACCGCCGTTGAGCACTTCCGGGCGGCAGTGAAACTGATGCCGGACAATCCGACCCTGCGACACAAACTCGGGACGGCCCTCTCGCTCGTCGGCGACACGAAGGACGCGCTGCAGCAGTTCAAGGAAGCCGTGCGTCTATCGCCGGAGTTTGCGGAAGCGCACTACAGCCTGGGTGTACTGCTCGACTCGCTCGGGCAGAAAGGGCCGGCGATCGAGCACCTGTCGGCTGCCGTGCGCCACGGGCCGAACTACCTCGAGGCGCGGCTGCAGCTGGCAGACGCGCTTGCACGCGACGGACGGCTCGAGCGCTCGCTGACGGAATATCGCCAGGCACTCGACGCCGATGCACGGTCTGCAGATGCGCGTTTCGGCTACGGGCTGGCATTCGCCCGTCTGGGGCGTTACCGTGAAGCGCGGGAGGTCCTCAGCGAAGGCGCCAGGCTGCACCCCGAACAGTCCAGATTTGCCGAAATGGTTGCGCGCGTCGATGCCGCACAGCGTGGGCGTCCCTGACGGCGCAGCTGACAGGCGCGCCTCAGCGCACGCCAACGCCCTCCCGCACGACGACCCATCGATCGTTCATCGTCAGCGGCCACTCGTCCTTCCGGCCGCTCGGCCACCGCATCTGGATGCGCGCCGGCCGGCCAGATGCTCCAAGACCGAAGACGAGGCGCGGATCGTTTGCGGACCCATAGCTGCCGTCGGCGCGCACGCGCCGCCAGCGAACCGAACCATCAGAAAGGACGAGGCCAGCCATCGCGCCGAGCATGTCGCGGCCCGAGTCGCCCACGGCGCGGATACCGAGCCAGTGGTTGCCGGTGGTCTGGTTGTTCAGCAGGAGACGGGTGCGCCCGTTGTTGTTCGCCACTACGACGTCAACGTCGCCGTCGTTGTCGATGTCGCCGAACGCCGCACCCCGGCCAACCTCGGACGACGCAAACGCCGCTCCGGCCGCCGCGGTCACATCCTCGAAGCGGCGCGTGCCCGTGTTGTGAAGCAGCTGCTTTCGCTGGCGAAGCGGAAACGGATCGCCGGCCGCGGCCAGTGACGCGATCGTTTGCACCGCGCCGTTGACGGTCATGATGTCGAGCCAGCCGTCGTTGTCGGCATCGACCCATGCGGTTCCAAACCCGGTGGTCGCGAGTGTCTGGGTTCGCAATCCAGTTGCCGCGGCGACATCCTGAAATGAGCCGGAGCCGTCGTTCGCGTAGAGCGTCGACCCTTCGCCGGTGAGATTCGCGATGATCAGGTCCTCGTCGCCGTCGTTGTCGAAGTCTCCGGCATCGAGGCCCATGCTCCCTTCCGCCTTGCCCTGACTGTTGACGGCCACGCCGGCGACGACGGCAGTGTTCTCGAACGTGCCGTTGCGACGATTCAGCCAGAGCTGATTCTCGGTCCCGTCGTTGGCGACGTAGAGATCGATCCATCCATCGCCGTTGGGGTCGAACGCCAGCGTCCCGAGCGCGGGACCGTAGTCTCTGGCGACGCCGCTCGAGACGGTCACGTCCTGAAACGCGCCATTTCGTGTATTGCGGAACAGCCGGCCGGGTACGGGCAGGTAACTCTTGGGGCTGCAGTAGTCGCGCGCGCCAGTCGGCGATACACACGTGATGTCCGACATCGTGCTGTATCGCACATAGCCCGAGACGAAGAGGTCAAGCCACCCGTCGCGGTCGAAATCCAGAAACGAGACGGCCACCGTCCAACCGGGATCAGTAAGGCCCGCAGTGGCGAAGACGTCCGTAAACGTGCCGTTGCCGTTGTTCTTGAGCAGCACGTCCGCGCCGAACCGGCTCAGATAGAGGTCGGTCCATCCGTCGTTGTTGAAATCTCCGGCGGCGACGCCCATCCCGTACGAGCGCGGTACCAGACCTGCCTGCGCGGTGACGTCGGTGAAGCGTAGCGCGCGCGAGCCGTCGGCGCGGACCTCGAGGTCGTTGCGGTATAGACGGTCCTGTGACTCGGCGCGCTCCTCTGGCGATCGGCGTAGTGCCTGGCCCTGCACGGCGTAGACGTCGAGGTCGCCGTCATTGTCGTAGTCGAAGAGCGCCACGCCAGGGGCCATGATCTCGGCGATGGACCGTTCCCCGGACATGCCGTTGACGTGAACGAAATCGAGTCCGGTTGCCTGGCCCTGCTCAACGAACGAATTCGCTGACGAGGTCGCCGTTGGCGGCGGGCCGGGCGTGCCGGGCGCGCCGCAGCCGCTGGTGAGTGCGATGACGGCGAGCAGAATCAGGGTCGCGTTGCCAGAGCGAGATGTGTCTGAAGCGGGCACCGTCTTCACCATAATACGGATGGCAAGAATCGCGATTCGCCCCCGCCGAGGGTCCAGATGACACCTTCTGGATGCCGGAAGGTCTCTACAGAACAGCACGCATTCGTGCGCAGTTCTGCGCGCGTCCTAACGATGTAACGCACAGAATCCGAAACATTCAGCGACGATTCCGTCCCGACTGCCTCGTCGATCACTAACCTATGGATCGAGACCGCTCTCGCGCGCGCACCGGCACTGCCAAAGGTCCTCGCGGCGATAGCGAGGCGCTGTGGGAATGGAATCTGGAATCCGACCGGATTCATTTTTCTCCCCGCTGGATGGCGCTTGCCGGTTGCGAACAGCACGAAGTCGGCAACGCACCGGCTGACTGGTTCCAGCGAGTCCATCCGGACGACCGCGAACAACTGAAGCTCGAGATCGAAACAGCCCGAACCGGACACGCGGCGACGTTCGCGTGCCGGTATCGGCTGCGGCAGAAGGACGGCAGCCACCGCTGGCTGTCGTGCCGCGGCACGGTCGTTCGAGACAAAGCGAAACGCGCGGTGCGACTGGCCGGCACGGATTCCGACGTCACGGTGGAGATGGTGACCGATCAGCTCACCCGTCTTCCCAATCGTCTTCTGCTTATTGACCGCGTCACACTCTCGATCGACCGCGCCCGGCGCTACAAGGCCTTCCACTTTGCGCTGCTCATCATCGATGTCGGAACCCCGACGAGCGCTGGCTACTCGTCGGCGGTCACCGACACCCTGATCACCGCCGTCGCCCGCCGTCTCGAATCGTGCCTGCGTATTCCGGATGCGATGCCCGTGCTGCGGAACAACGATCTCGTCGCACGATTGGACGGCCACTACTTCGCGATCCTGCTCGATGGTTTGAAGGACGTCGGTCACGCCAAGATCGCCGCCGATCGGATCCTCAATGAACTGTTGAAGCCATTCGCGATCGGTAGACGCGAGGTCCGGTTGTCGGCGAGCATCGGTATTGCGCTGAGTGCGACCGGATACGTCAATGCGGACGAGGTACTCAGGGACGCGGAGACCGCGCTGCACCGCGCGCGCGTGCTCGGTGGGTCGCACTGTGAGGTCTTCGACACGGCCGTTCTGAAGTCTGAACAGACCGAACTGCAACTGGAGGGCGATCTCGAAGGCGCGCTCCAGCGCCGCGAGTTCGAGCTCTTCTACCAGCCGATCGTCTCGCTTGCGACAGATGAGGTTCTGGGCTTTGAGAGCCTGGTGCGATGGCGCCACCCGGTCCTCGGCCTGATTGCGCCGCTCGACTTCATTCCCATCGCCGAACGAACGGGACTGATCGTCCCGCTCGGCGCGTGGATTCTGCACGAGTCCTGCCGTCGGCTCGCGGAATGGCATCGGACGCTGCCGGAGACGAACGACGTCTTTGTGTCCGTCAACATCTCGGGCGTCCAGTGGGGCGATCCGGCGCTCCTCGATCACATTCAGCAGGCGCTGGACGACTCCGGTCTCCAGCCAGAGCGACTGGTGCTGGAACTGACGGAGGGGATCGCGATCGCCAATCCAACCGCGGTGACCACGATGCTGATGCAGCTCAGGGCGGTGGGCGTGCGCATCAGCGTGGACGATTTCGGAACTGGCTATTCGTCGCTGTCGTACCTTCGCCAATTCCCGATCGACACCCTGAAGATCGACCGATCCTTTGTCCGAGGCATGGTCAGCAACAAGGATGCTGCCGAGATTGTCGTCGGCATCATGAATCTGTCGAACCAGCTCGGCCTCCGCGTCGTGGCTGAAGGTATCGAGCACGAAGATCAGTACGCACACCTTCGGGCGTTGAACTGCCACGCCGGTCAGGGCAACCTCTTTGCGGCACCCCTCAATGCCGAAGGTGCCACGGAGGTGCTGACCAGCGGGCTCGCGCCCCGGGAGCGCCAGCGGGAAACGATGACAGTCGTCGCGGGCGAGATGCTGGATGTTCAGCAGCTATTCGTTCGTGGACGACGCGTGTTCAGCGGCCGGGCTGCGTCGATTGCGGTGGCAACAGTCGGCGTGTTGTCACTGGCAGGTGTGTTCACCGGGGTCAAAAGCGTCCAATCGGCATTCAGCAGTCCAATGCCCGCAGGCGACCTGAAGCAGCAATCGCCGGAGAGGGCGCCTGCCGTGCCGGCAGCATCGGCCGGTGCCACGGACCAGCCTCTCGCACGGGGAACCACGTCGAGCGTACGGGGCGTGGCGCTCGCCCCGCGTCGGGCCGCCGTCAGTCAGATCACCTCGCTGGAGGTGGTTCATCTCCACCGCCTCGGGAACTGCCATGGACGGTTGAACATGAGCCGTGATGGCATCGCCTTCGTGTCGGATGACGACAATGAGCCTGATGCGTTCACGCTCAGGTTCGGGGAGTTCCTGCAGGACTTCTCAGATGACACGCTGACGTTGAAGACCGCCACCCGGACGTATCGTTTCAAGGCAGCATCCGGCGGCAACAGCAAGCTGCGCGACCTCGCGAACCGGATCTCCCGCGCGCGTCCCTAGTTCTCCTCAAATCCTCATCTTCGCGCGCGGCAAATCGCGGACAATCACACGATGCCGATGCTGAGAAGACGTGCGTGTGCGGTCCTTGTGGTCATACTGACGGCGGCGGCGATTCCGCTCTCTGGCCAGCTGGGCGCGCCGAATGCCACCGGGGTGTCGATCGGCCACATTCACCTGACGGTGCGCAATCCGGAGGAACACAAGAAGCTCTGGCTGCTGCTCGGCGCCCAGGTCACGAGCGCGGGCCCGCTCGAGCTGCTGAAGTTTCCCGGTCTGTTCGTGATCCTCACGAAGGGCGAGCCCGCGGGCGGCTCGGAAGGATCCACCGTCAACCACTTCGGCTTCATGGTGCGCAGCGTTGACGAAGTGAAGGCCAGGCTCACGGCCGTGGGTCTCCCCACCGTGCAGGAGATCACTAATCCGAAGCGGTGGGTGACGATGCTTCCCGATGCGGTGAAGGTGGAGTTCACCGAGGAGCCGTCGTTGAAGGCGCCGATTGTCGGCCATCACCTGCACCTTTCGACCAACGATCTCGAGCCGCTGCGAGCCTGGTACGTGAAGACGTTCGGCGGCGTCGCCGAAACGCGACGCGGCTTTCCCAGCGCCGTGTTCGACGGTGGCGAGATCAACGTCATTCAGGCGCCAGAGCGACAGGCGCCCACCAGGGGCCGCTCAATCGATCACATCGGATTCGAGGTCAAGGGGCTCGAGGCGTTCTGCAAGAAGCTGGAAGCAGCCGGCGTCACCTTCGAAGTGCCGTACCGCGAGGTCGCTCAACTCGGGCTGAAGCTCGCCTTCATCGTCGATCCCGTCGGCACGCGAATCGAGCTGACCGAGGGTCTGGCCGGGCGCTGATCAGGAAGAGGGACTCGCAAAGACCTGTACGTAGTATGGCCGGCCGGATTGATCCGTCGCATAGCCGACGCCCAGTTCGGTGAAGGTGGGATTCACGAGGTTCCGGCGATGGCCGCGCGAGCGCATCCAGCTCCGCACCGCCGCTCCCGGACTTGACTGACCAAGCGCGAGGTTCTCGCCGCAGCTCTGCCAGCGGTAGCCGACGGCCGCCAGTCGATCCTCGATACGAGGGTACGCGGCATCCGGCAGGACGTGCGCGGGTTGACCCGCGCGCGCGATCTGCTCGGCGTGCACTTGTGCGGCCTGCATCAGCCGCGGGTTCGCGCGCAGCCGGCCGCGTCCGGCGCGGCTTCGTTCCGCATTCGTCAGTTCAACGACCCTCGCCGGGACTTCTGAGGTGATCGCCCGTGCTGCGGCCTCGGTTCCCAGATTGATGAACGTCGAGCAGACACCGGCGACGCAGATCGCGGTCAGGCAGAGCTGGTGTCCCCGATTGAGCATGCCGGCGAGGGTGCAAAGCTCGCGCCCCCTGCGACGACGCGAAACGGCGCAGTCCAAACCCTCGGTTCCGTCCGGCGTGTCGAGTTTTAGACCACTCATGACGACATTTCTGAACGCAGTTCTCATCAAAATCTCATCTTCGCGTCATTCAGGGGCGCATCCCTCATGAGAACTTCCGCCAGCCGCCGGCACGAAACCGCCGGACGGCGAACAGAGGGAGAGAATCATGAGTCCTGCAACGATGCGCGTTATCCGCGCATGTTTCTGTGCCGGTGTACTGTCTGCCGTCGGGTGTGCCGGGAGTCCGACCAGTCCGAGCGCGAGCATCGCCGGGTCCAGCCTGGCGACGGGTGCCAGCAAGATCGCGTCGTTGGTATCACCGCGAAGCGGGAGTCTCCGTGTGACGAAGAACTGCTCTTCGTACGCGGGCCAGGCTGGTAACTTCTGCACGATCGTTTCCTCGAGCCTCGATGCGATCGACGCCGGTTCGACGATCGTCTACGCGCAGGCTGCCAATCTCACCACTTTCACCCTGGACAGCGACGTGGTGCTCAATTCGCCAAAGCCCGGCAACAATCTCGCGTTCGGCCGTTGCCAGGTCGATCTCGTGAGCGGCGGGGGAGAGTGCGCGTTCTCCGGCGGGACCGGGAAGTTCACACATTTCCAGGCAACCGTGGACGTCTCGCAGCCGGATCGGGGCGCGCCGATCTATGTGTGGGACGGCACGTACAGCTTCAGTCCGAACGACGAGCCAGATCGAGGGGACTCGGAAGTAGACTGAGCCCGCCTCAGAGGTCTCATCATGCAGAAGCTGGGCGACATTGTTTCGGAGCGCGCGCTTGCCGCCTTCGCGGGACGCGAACGCGAACTCGAGGCTCTTGCCGAGCTGTTCGAGAAAGGCGGACCACTCGCGGTACATGTCCACGGTGTGGCTGGCATCGGCAAGTCCAGTCTTCTCGAGGCGTTTGCGGCTCGCGCCCGCGCCAGGGGCGCGCGCGTCGTCAGGATCGACTGCCGGGCGGTTGAACCGACGGAACACGGATTCCTCGCCGAGCTGTCGGAAGCGCTCGGGGATCCGCTCTCGACGGTGGGCGATGTGGTCGAGCGGCTCTCGTCGTTCGATGAGATGGTGGTCATCGCGCTGGACACCTACGAGGTGTTTCGGCTGCTGGACACCTGGGTTCGACAGGTCTTTGTCCCGTCGCTTCCCGTGAATGCGCGTGTGGCGATCGCGAGCCGGAATCCACCGTCGCCGGCGTGGCGAACCGCGCCAGGTTGGCAGGGACTGTTTCGGAGCCTGCAGCTCGAGCCGCTGTCAGAGATGGAGTCTCTGGAGTACCTGGCCAGGTCCGGCGTCGAGCCTGACATCGCGCGACAGATCAACCGCCTTGTGCGTGGGCACCCGCTGGCACTCGGCATGGCCGCGTCGATCGTTCTGTCAGATGGCGGCCGTACGATCGAAGAGACGGGACATCAGGTGATCGACGAGCTGTCCCGCTCGTACATCGACGCAGTTCCGGACGGCCTGACGCGGCAAGCCCTCGAAGCGTGCTCACTCGTGCGCTGTATTACCGAGCCGCTTCTGCACGCGCTGTTGCCCGGGACCCCGCCTCGCGACACCATGGAGCGGCTCGCCGCGCTGCCGTTCGCCGAGGCGGGTCGCGAGGGTTTGTTCATTCACGACGCAGTGCGCAGCGCCATCGCCGGGAGCCTGGCTGCACGCGATCCGGACTCCCATCGCGAGTACCGCCGGGCGGCGTGGGCCTATCTGCAAGACCGGCTGCGCCGGGCGCACGGCACAGAGCCGTGGCGGTACACGGCTGACCTCCTGTTCCTGATCGAAAACCCTGTTCTTCGAGAGGGATTCTTCCCGAGCGGTCCCCATCCGCTCGCCGTCGAGCCGGCGACCCTGAACGATGAAGCGGTGGTGCACCGGATCATTGAAGAGAAGGCGGCACCCGAACGCGATGCCCTGTTCGCGTGGTGGCGCTGTCACCAGGAGGCATTCCGGATTGTTCGCGATCGCGACGGCACAGTGCGCGGGCTGTGCGTGATGGTCCGCGCTTCCGATTTGAACGGCGCCGTCGATCTGGCCGATCCGGTGGCGGCGGCGTGGCGTCGTGATGCGGCGCCGCGCGACCTGTCCGCGACGCTCTTCTGCCGGCGTTGGCTCGATCGGGATGTCGGCGAAGCTCCGTCCGCGTCGCAGGCGGCGTCGTGGGTGGATCTCAAGCGGTCGTACGTGGAAATGCGCGGAACGTTGCGCTGGGTCTACACGGTGGTTGCGAACCCCGAACCCTATGCCGCAGTCGCGACGAAGCTCGGGTTCAGGCCGCTGGCGCAACCGACCGCCGAAGTCGGTGGCCAGACGATGTACTCGATCCTGCTCGACATGGGCCCAGGTTCCGTCGATGCCTGGCTGACGGCATTGGTTGGCGCCGAAATTACGGCTGACGACGTGCAGTCGTCGAAGGTGCTCGATGTCGATGCCCACGAGCTGGTATTGACCTCGGGCCGCGTCGGCCTGACGTCCCTCGAGTTCGGCGTCATGCGGTACCTCCAGGACCGGCCTGGAAAAGCGATCAGCCGCTACGACCTCATGGAAGCCGTCTGGGGGTACAGAAGCCCCACGGCCAGCAACGTCGTGGATGTGGTGGTCCGGTCACTGCGGCGGAAGCTTGGAGCCGAGGCGCACTCTGTGGAGACCGTGCGCGGCACCGGGTATCGATACCGCGTCCCCGTCTGACGCCTGGATCCCTCATTCGTCGCACCCCTCGCAGAAAATCGCGTTGGGCAGCCGGTCGATGATTATGTTTGCCCTCGTGTCGTACAGGATCAGGTGTCGACCTAAAAACCGAAACTCGATATCGTCGGGCAACTGAGGCAGGTTCGCGAGGACAATGCCCGGTATCGTGGAACGCGTTTTTCCCTCCGGATAGTTGCCGTCGATGTCATGGCTGAACGCTCCTGGGTTGTCATCCATGAGAACCGCCCACACGTCAGCATCCATGATCAGGGCAAGGGCGCGCTTGAACTCCGCACTTGTCGCGTCGGTGAAAAACTCGCCTTGAATCGCGCCGGGGCGCGCCCCTCGAATCGCGTGCGCCAGGGACCGTATGTCACGGCGGATCTGCCGCACATCGTCCGTCACTGTGACCGCCGGCAGTGTCCGTTGCAATCGACCGCGGAGCTCGGCGTATTGCTCAATCCGCGTGCTGAACCCGCTGTTCGGGTCGCCGAGGACCCACGCGCGAAACACGGGCGTCACCGTGGCCGTCGTTCCGGGAGCCGTCTGTGTTCCACCGAAAGTCGGGAACAGAACCATCAGGACCGCTGCAAAGACCGCTGATCGCATTGTCACCATGAACGATTGTGTCGGCAGGGCAGGGCCCGCGTCTGTTCCATCTCGCACGCCCGTTGATTTGAGCGCTGACCGTCTTGATCAGCGGCTGTGCTGCTGAGGCTGGATCTGAAGGGGCGACGCGGGGCTGTGCAAGACGCAACAGACGGCCGACGCCATCGACGTCACGATGGTTCATGATCAGTTCTCTACGACGCTGGGACGGGATATGGATGCGGTCAACAGCGTCCTAAGGGGTGCTGGAGCGGTGAATATGGACAAGCACACCACGAAGAACGCCAATCGGAACGCAGTGTCCAGCTGGGAAGACGAGGGCGGAGCAGGGAAGTCGGAGGCCGACTCGAATGCGTTGGCAGGACGCACACTCGTTGCAGCACACCGTCAGCCTGAGGAAGAGCGGCGCGATAAGCGCACCGATGATGCGCTCCCGCGTAGACCGAACGATGAGGTTCCCGCTAATCGACGCGAGGATCCACGAAACGAGGGCCGTGATCAGGACCTCGAGCGGAAAGATCGTCGAAGCTCGTCCTAGCACTGATTCGAGCTCGGTTGACCTCACACCTCCCACGGTGCGATTGCAACCTGCTCCCAATAGGTAACGGCACCGTCATGCCATCGTATGAATCGCAGCCCCCCATCCTGCGACACCACGATGGCGATGGCGTCGCGGACGACGTGACAGAACCGGTATGCCGAGCGATGGCGGGTACCGACGCGATCAGTGCGCACCCATTCACGGTCCGCTCCCTCCAGGTCGCGCGCCCGCATCACGCGGGGGACCTCCGGCAGATCACCGGCGATTTCTCCCCCGAATCCAAGCAAATCGAGGCCAGTGGTCATGACCACCGCGCCATCGACGTGCGTGAGGTCCGCGACCAGATGTGCGGCTTCGAACAATGCGGCGTCGCCAGCGGTGACTTCGGGGGCCTCGCTCATTTCGTACTGCGGCCAACCGAAGGCTGGTTCGTCCGGCCCCTGATGCGCACTGGCGACTCTCTCGAGAATCGCCGCGGTCAACGTCCGAAGCCGTCGCCGTGCCTCGTCTTCCACGAAGGGATATTTCACCCGTATGTGATGCCCGGCGGTCAGCACCTGGTGCGTGGCCTGCTCTGGCACCAGAATGAGCATGCCGCCGTGCTGTGCTCCGCGAACAGTGGCGAACACCCGGCGGAGAATATGGCATGCGAGCACGGCGCTGAATCTCGCGTCGACGGTTGCATTCGCCTCCATTCCGCCGACCGAGACAAACAACTCCTCGAGCCACGGCGCCTGGAATACGTCCATCCCGCGGCTGATCAGCGTGCCGTGCGTGAGCTCGGCGATCGTGATCGTCCCCACACTGACGAGCATGCGTCCAGGGCCGGACACCGCGATGATCAGCACCGGGGGGATCGCCTGCAGCGTCTCTCGGCCGCCCCTGACAGATTCCAGCCAGTGCGCACCTGAATGGATCAGACCCCAGATTCGGACTCGGCGATCGCGATCGACGGTGGCGCCAATCAGCGTGCGGGAGAACACGGCGGCCGGCGCCAGGCGTCGTAGCTCGTGCTGATCAAACGGTCGCGAGTCGCCAAACACGAGACGATGCAAACCTGCGGGCGGGCCTTCCGCCGTCGGAAATAGGTCTGGTCCGGCCAGGGCGAGCCGAAAGGTCACAGGGCGTCCTTCTTCGCGCAACAAGCTCGCCTGAAAACACACCGAGAGAACCTGTTCGAGTTGGGGAAGATCAGGAAGGGTCAGCTGGATGCCAGCACCGGGCAGTAATTCCAGACACCGGCCGTGTACCGTCTCCGCCAGTTCGTGCGGATAGGCATGCGCAGGGGGTTCCGAGTACGCCTCGTTCACTGGCGCCGACTTCCGCCATCGATATCCGTACGACCCTCCGCTCGACTGCGTTTGCGCCGTTCTTTCCGTGCCACAGCCTCGTGATCGTCTGGATTCGGCAGGCTGGACGACGGATCACTCGCCGGAAAGCTCGCTTCGAGTGTTTCGTCGAGGGCCGCTTCCCGGATCTCCCGCTCCTCTTTCGCTGTGTGCTGATGAGCCGTAGGCTTCTTCGACTGCACGTCTGTGCCTCAATGAGATCATGATGCACTCGAGGGCAACCTGAGCGGCAGAAGTGGCGCCGGGGGCATGCGTGCAGTGCTCAGCGTGTCGCCCCGTGTGCCCGAAGAATCGAGGCAATCTGCTGGTGCCCGCGCCGTTCAGCCCAGGCGAGGGGCGTCGCCCACGGCTCGTCATCGGGAAGGTCCACAGGGGCGCCCCGTGACAGCAGCAACTCGACGACCTGTCGGCGGTTGGTTCTCGCGGCCCACGCAAGCGGCGTGGACCGGTACTCCTCGTCGCGGGCAGCAATCGTGGCGCCGGCGTCGAGCAGAATAGCGGCGCATTCGCTCGTCTCGAGCGTGGACGCGCGGTGGAGCAGTGTCTGGTGCTGCCAGTTCATCTGGTCCGGGCTCATGCCGTGCGCCAGCAGGGACCGGAGCGCGGCAGCGTTCACGAGATAACCCTGACAGCCGGTGTGGACCGCAGGCATGCGAAGGCCGGCGTGGAGCAGGCGCGCGAGACGATCGGGATTGTCGGCGCTCATCGTGATGGCCGCGCCGATGCGAAACGCGTGGCCGGCGGGCGCGGCCGCCACTCTCCGAAGCTCCTCATTGTCGTCGACCCAGGTCGCTTCCCAGATATCAGGGCCCTTGCCGCGTGACTCGAGGAGCGCGCGGATTTCCGGACTAGCGGCGAACGCCGCCGCACTCGAGGTCGAATCGATGTCCTCGTGCGGATCGGCACCGTAGTGGAGAAGCAGTGTCACGATCGCCAGGTTGCCCAGGCGCGAGGCGGCATGCAGCGACGTGCCGTGCGGCGCATTGGGCTCATCCCACCGGGGATTGGCCCCGCGCTCGAGCAGCAGCCGGACGATGTCGTCGTGACCGTGTTCGACGGCGGCTGACAACGGGCGACGCCCGCTCGGACGAGTCTCGCTGATCCGGGACGGAGCAGCATCGAGCATCTGTTGCACACCACCACGATCGCCGAGTGCCGACGCGACGGCCAGGTCGTACGTTGCGCCCCGTGAAAGGAGCAGGCGTGCGATGCCGGGATTGATCGGCTGGCGACCCTCGCCCCAGACCGCGAAGTCAATCGCTTCAAGATCGAGTGGACTCCGAACGTGGATGTTCGCGCCCCGATCGAGCAGCAGGGTGACCGCCTGATGACTGCCGCCGAGAACGGCATAGTGGAGCGGCGTCAGGCCACGCCGGCTGCCGAGACTTGCGAGCGAGGCATCGGCGTCGAGCGCTGCGCGGACAGCGTCGATGTCTCCGAGCCTCGCGGCCCGATGAATCGGATGATCAGCGGGTTGCGAGGCGACCCGCCCTCGCCGATCTCGGGCCTGCTCGAGCGTCTGCGCGATCTCATCGTGCCCACGCTCTCTCGCCATCTCAATCAGGTTGCGGTCATTGAGTCCGTTCTGCTCGGGATCCGCCCCCGCGTCGAGGAAGACGCGCACGGCGTCGATGTGTCCTGCGCGTGCCGCGAAATGGACCGCCGGCGCATACCAGTACTCCGCTCGAGCCAGGCGTGGATTGCGCTCGAGCAACCGTCGCAACGTCGCTACGTCGTCTGTGGACGCCGCGATGATGGTGTCCCAGGTGTCGTCGCCTTCAGCGGAATCCAGCTCGACGGGCCTGATCATCGCCGCGGTCGTCCGCGGCCGCCCCCGGTTCCGCCCCACGTCCAGCCGTCGGCAGGCCGCTCGATGCGTTTCAGGTGAATCTTTCGTTCTGACGCCGTGCGCCCCGGGCTGCCGGTGACGCGGACGACGTCTCCGGGCTTGAGTCGATCGGCGGTGATGCCGTCGCGACTCAGCCGCTGCGGATTGGCCCACTCGGCCGAGAAGCGCTGCATCTCCCCATCCGGGTCGGGAGCGAGGACATACAGCCACGCGTGCGGCGCGCGGTAGTCGAATTCAACGACGGATCCTTCGATCGTCACGGTCTGTTCTTCAAAGTAGTACGCAGGGAAGGAGTGGTGGGCGTACGCTGCGGCACTGGTCAACACCGCGACGCCGAGTGCAGTCAGGATTCGGATCATGTGCAGCCCGTCCTACGCGCCACTTGAGGCGCAAACTGGTTACCTACACAGAAGTAGCACACCCGCTCGGTAGTCTTTTGACGAGCACCACGCGCCCGGAGTTGGCCGATCCAACCTGAAAACTCTACCGTCTCTCACCTGTGAGCCGGTGAGAGCGCCTGTCAGAGACCGGGATCGGACGACATTCAGTGAACAATTGAGTGGTGAGTCGACGCACGACGCGAACGCAGAGCTGGCTCTCGAGATGGATCACGGCGGAGAAGCTCCAGGTCCACCGCGTCGCCCAGCAATGGGCGACGTCCACCATCGCCAGACTCATTCAGACCGGAAAGGCGGAGTTCGCCACGCTTGCGGCCGTTCTTCTGCTGGCCGCGGCATTGCTCGGCTTCGCGCGGCTGACTGACGCCGTTGTCGCGGGCGGCACGCGGACGTTCGACTCCGCCGTGCTGATGTCCATGCGCACGCCCGGGCGTCCGAATGACCCGGTGGGGCCACCCTGGCTCGAGGAAGCGGTGCGGGACGTGACCAGCCTCGGCAGCTCCACCATCATCACGTTGGTCACCGCGACCGTCGCCGGGTTTCTCGCCATGTCGGGAACGCGTCATGCCGCCGTGTTGATGGTCGTCTCGGTCAGCAGCGGCGCGATGCTCATGTCGTTTCTCAAGCAGGTGTTCGGGCGTACCAGGCCCGATCTGGTGGAGCACTCCGCTCGGGTGTTCACCGAAAGCTTTCCGAGCGGTCACGCGACACTGGCTGCCATTACCTACCTGACGCTGGGCGCGCTGCTCGCACGAGTGCAGACACGGCGCGCGCTGAAGGCGTACTCACTCGGTGTGGCCATCACGTTGACCGTTCTGGTCGGCGCCAGCCGCGTCTATCTGGGAGTGCACTGGCCGACAGACGTGCTCGCGGGTTGGTGCCTTGGCGGCGCCTGGGCGATCGCGTGCTGGCTGGTCGCGGCCTGGCTGCAACGGCGCGGTGACGTCGAGCGGCGAATACAAAAGGGCTAAGCGTTCTCGCAGGGCCACCTGCCAGTTAAGACAAAACGAACCCGTCATTTTTGCCGCGCTCTGAAAACGCTCGTGCTCACGCACGAATCGATTGACCTGCACGCAATCGATTTCATCGTTTACACACACGTCACACCACCAATGGTGACGGATACCAATTCGCTGAGAGTCATATGCCAGAGCCGCGACGATTCCCCAAGGAAATCGTGCGATCTGCCGGAACATCGTTTGCTCCCTTGTGTGATCACGGCCACGGTTCGCACAACCGTGAATACAGGTCGGGGTTCAACGCCTCGACTGGTCATACAGGACGACAAATGGACTCGATACCGATTTCGCAGTGCGAAGCTTCATCGGAACCCAGGCGACTCTCTCGCTGCCATGCCGATTCCGCTGACGAACCGGGAGCGGTCGAACGGCCACGGCGATCGATGCGCGCGGCACGGCGCAAGGTTGTTCAGGTCGTGTCCGAGTTCATGCGCAGCCATGCCGCGGAGGGTGTCCGCGTCGCGGAGGCGTCCCGTGCCGCCGGCGTCAGCGAGCGCACCGTTCGCAACGCTTTTCAGCGCGAGCACGGCATCAGCCCGAAGCAGTTCGACCTCCGGGAGCGCCTGCTGGCCGCGAGGACTGCGCTGAGCGAGGTGTCGCCCCGAACCGTCACTGAGATCGCCACCGAATTCGGATTCTTCGAATTGGGCCGATTCTCGAGGATTTACCGGGATGCATTTGGTGAACTTCCCTCGGAGACCATCAAGGCGCACGCCGGCATCCTCCGGCGGGCATCATGACGACATGACCGAACAGGCGAAGCAGCGGTGGCGTGAGGCCGTGTCGCGGCCGGTCGAGCACGACCGGTTTCATCCGGTCTCCGCTTCCTTTGACCTGGAAGTGGCCGGGGCCTCCTTCGGAGGCAAGTGGCCGCCCCACAACACCGATCACTATCTGGTCCTCCGCGCGGCGCGCATGCAGGAGACGGTCTGCACCAGCCTGGCGGGGGCTGACCTGCCAGATGCGTTCGAGGAGTGCTCCTACGCGCTCATCGTGGCGGACGGGCTGGGCGAGCAGGGCGC
>DATLLQ010000194.1:0-4142 GCA_035537775.1 Vicinamibacterales bacterium
CACCGCCTTGACGCGTGCGCCGGCGCGAATCAGACGCTGCACGAGATCAACGTCGCCGTGGTGCGCCGCCCAGTGCAGCGCGGTCGTGCCGTCGGGCTCCGGCGCGTTGACGTCGGCCTTCTTCTCGATCAGCGCGAGGGCTGCGGTGCGGTTCCCTGCCTTCGCCGCGTCGACGAGCGGTGACGCCGCGAAAACGAAAGGAACCACGAAGAGCACAAAGATCACAGAGAGCAAAAAGACACCTATGATCCCTCTTCGTGACCTTCGTGGTCTTCGTGGTTTAAAACAGATCGACATCCGTTACAGCTCGCTGAACGCGCCCGTGCTGTTGCCGACCGTCGTCACCGGAACACCCGCGCGCTCCATCAGCGTCAGGTGCAGATTCGCGAGCGGCGTCCGGTCGGGATAGCGCAGGTGCTGCCCGCCCTTGATCTTCCCCGCACCGCCGCCCACCACCATCGTCGGCAGCGGGAACTCGTCGTGCGCGTTGCTGTTGCTCATGTTGCCGCCGTAGAGCAGGATGCTGTGGTCGAGCATCGAGCCGTCGCCGTCGGGCATCTTCGCCAGTTTGGTGAGGAACTTCGCGAAGGCATCGGCGTGATACGTCTGGATCTTGACCAGCCGTTCCTTGCGCGCCTTGTCGTTCTGGTGGTGCGACAGCGGATGGAACGCGTCTGACACGCCGATGTGGTTGTAGGTCATGTTGCTGCCTTCAGCCGCCATCATGAACGTGAAGACGCGCGTCAGGTTGGCCTGCCACGCCAGCGCGATCATGTCGAACATCAGGTTGAGGCGCTGATCAAAGGTCGTGCTCACCGGCACGTCCGGCAGCGCCAGCGCGCTCAGGTCCTGCGCTTCCATCTTCTGCACCCGCCGCTCGATCTCGCGCACGCTTTCGAGGTAATCGCCCACACGGGCGCGATCGGGCGCGTCGAGCGTCTTCTGCAGGTCCGCGGCCTCACGTGTGACGAGGTCGAGAATGCTCGTGTATTGCCGCGTGATCGCCTTCCGCTCCTGCGGCGTGTCGCCCTGGCCAAACAGCCGCTCGAACAGCTTGCGCGGATCGGCCTCCATGGGGAGCGGAGTGGTCGGCGTGCGGAAGGAGATCGTGCCGCCGTAGCTGCAGCCGTAGTTGCGGTCGCACGCCCCGCCGCCACCGCGGCCTTCAGTGGCCACCTCCAGCGACGGCAGCGGCGTGTCCTGGCCGATGTGCGCCGCCGCCATCTGATCGATCGTCACGCCGGCAAACGGCTCCTGCGTGGCGCGAGGCGTCACGCAGCTGAGCCACGTGCCCGGGTTGAGCGCGTGCACCGGCGGCGCAATCGTCGGCTTGTTCTCGAGGCCGCTGACGATCGTGACCTGTTTCTGGAACGGCGCCAGCGGCTTGAGGATCGCCGGCATCTCGAAGCCGGCGCCTTCGGTGGCCGGCGTCCACTGCTCCATGATGGCGCCGTGCGGCAGGTAGAGGAACCCCATGCGCGGCTTCGGCGCGGCCGCCGTCTGCGCCAGCGCTGTCATCGACGGAATCATCGCGTCGAGCAGCGGCAGGCCGACAACAACGCCGGCGCCGCGAAGGAAGGTTCGACGCGAGAGGTGCTTTTTCGAGATGTACATAGCCAATCCCATCAAAAGGTCCGCCTGAAGGCGGACACTACGGGGCCGCTGACTTCCTCATCTGAAACGGTGCGCTCTTCACGATTCCCATGACGATCGATGAGAAGCGGTAGTTATCGCGCGCCGCGTCCCGCACGATCTGCCGGACGGCCGGCATGTCGTAGTACTCCACGCTGCGACCCAGGCCGTACGTCATCAGCTTCTCGGTCACGGTCTGCGCGAACTGATCCGCCCGGCGCAGCAGCGTCTGGCGAAGGTCCAGCGGTCCTCGCACGACCGTACCGTCAACCATCTTGTCGGTGGCGTCGATCGCCGTTCCCGCCCAGCGATCGGTGGTCCGCCATTCGCCGATCGCGTCGAAGTTCTCCAGCGCGAAGCCGAGCGGGTCCATGATGCCGTGACAGGAACCACACGACGGCTTGGCGCGATGCGACTCCATGATCTGCCGCACCGAGCGCGCCTTCTCTCCGTCCTTGTTCTCCGGGAAGCCTTCGACGTCGGGTGGCGGCGCGGCCGGAGGCGTGCCCATCACGTTCTCGAGAATCCATGCACCGCGCAGCACGGGCGCCGTGCGGTTGGCGTACGACGTGACCGTCAGCACGCCGCCCTTGCCCAGCAGACCGAAGCGGTTCTGATCGGTCAGCGTCACGCGGCGGAAGCGGGTACCGCGCACGTTGGGAATCCCGTAGTGCAGCGCCAGCCGTTCGTTGACGAAGGTGTAGTCGGCCGTCAGCAGGTCGAGCACGCTGCGGTCTTCGGTAAACACGCTCTGCACGAACAGCTCGATCTCGCGCTTGAACGCCTCACGCAGGCCGTCGTCGAAGTTCGGAAACAGGATCGCATCCGGATCGGCGTCGTCCAGCGCACGGAGCTTCAGCCACTGAAAGGCGAAGTTCGTGACCAGCGAGTGCGACCGCGGATCCGCGAGCAGACGCCGGACCTCGCTCTCCAGCGTCGCCGGCCGGTTGAGGATGCCCTTCTCCGCGGCACCGAGTAGCGCCTGGTCCGGCTGGCGTCCGGTCAGGAAGAACGAGAGCCGTGACGCCAGCTCGAGATCGCTGATGCGATGCGCGACGCCGGCCTTGACCGTGCGCGGCGTGGTTTCCGAGCGGAAGAGGAACTTCGGGCTCGCCAGGATCGCGGGGAGCGCCTCGCGGATCGCCGACTCGAAGTCACTGTTCTGGCGGGCGGAGCGATAGAACGCGAGCGGCGCCTCGAGATCGACCGTCGTGACGGGACGACGGAACGCGCGATGCGCGAGGCTCGAGAAGATCTTCGACGCACATCCGACTTCGCTCTCGGCCGACGCTTTGGGCGCGGGCGTGCAGACAAACACACGCTGGCGCGCGGGAGTATTCGAGAGGCCGGCGGGATTGAACGGCCCGAGAATCTCGACGCTGCCGACGCGGACGATGCGGTCCTCGATCGCTCCCGGCTTGAACGACCCGAGCACGTCGTCCGACTCGGCGAGCGTGCGCGCGATGAAGGTCACGCCCACCTTGTGCGGTCCTGCGGTCACCGTCAGCGGAAGGTTCTGGAAGCGGCCGTTGATCGCCGCCACCGCCGCCGCCTGCTGTTGATCGATCGCCTTCAGATCCTCTTCACCGCCGATGCGCCCCTGAAACACCTTCACGCCGTCGAGCGTGACGACGAGCGTGTGAGCGTATTCCATGCCGCGGACGTAGCCCGCGCCGGCCAGGCCGCCGATGTTGATCTTGTATTCGCCGTCCGCCGGGAACAGGTGATCGATGAGGAACCCTCCGCGCGTGCCGAGCGGCAGCCCCTCGACGCGCTGGGTCTGGTCGGTCCCGCGCGGCGGCCGGTAGGTCATGCTCACGGCCTTCTGCGCGCGGTTGCCGAGCGCCATGTTCGTCACGGCCCGGGCGGCGGAGATGTACTGCTCGAGGAACGACGGCGAGACCGTCAGCACGCTGGCCACGTTGTCGAATCCGTCCGCCTCGTCGTCTTTCGGCAGCAGCAGCGCCGGATCGACCCGCACGCCAAGCAGCTCCTCGATGGCGTTGGCGTACTCCGCGCGATTGAGGCGATGCAGGGCCACGCGGCCCGGGTTCGAGCTGGTGAGCGCCGCCCGATCGAGTGCCTGCTCGAGCGAGCCCACGAACGCATCGACCTCCGCCTGCGGCGGACGCCTCACGCCGGCCGGTGGCATCAGACCACCGCGCAGCTTGCGCACGACCTCTTCCCAGACGTCTCCATGCCCGGCGACGTCGGCAAGGTTCATCGTGTCGAGGGCAAGGCCCGCGGTCTTCGTTCGCTGATTGTGACAGGTCACACAGTACGAATCGAGGAGGGTGCGAGACGGAGGAGAAGTCGGTGCACTCTGGAGCGGCGTCGGTCCAAGCTGGATCGGTGTCGGTCCGAGCTGGATTCTGGTCGGTCCAACGAGAACTCGAGTCGGTCCAAAAGGTGCCGCGGCGCTGAACAGGGCCGTGCCGAATGCGGCGACCAACGCCACGACGCATCCGGACGCGACGACTGCAAACCTAGACAATGCCGCCCACCTCACG
>DATLLQ010000195.1:0-4076 GCA_035537775.1 Vicinamibacterales bacterium
CGATGCCGCCGCCCTGGTGCGGCAGAAGGCGGACCTGGCGGCGACCCTTCTCGCGTCGCTCAGTCATGATCTGCGGACTCCGCTGACCGCCATCTCCGTCGCCGTGGAGAACCTGCGCGGCGACCTGTCCGCGGACGAGCGGCGCGCACAGGCCGGTGCGGCGATGACCGAGCTCGAGCGGCTGACGAGCCTGTTTCGGGACATCCTCGACATGGCACGCATCGACGCTGAAGCGATCCGCATTGAACGACAGTGGGTCACGGCGGCCGACGTCGTCGATGCGGCTCTGGCTCACGTGAGGCACGCCGTCGAGGGACACCTGCTGCGCGTCGAGGCGGACGATGAGATGGAGGTCGAGATAGACCCGCGTCTGACATCGGTGGCCCTGGCGCACGTCATCGAGAACGCCGCCCATTACTCGCCGGTTGACCGTCCGATTCTGGTGCGCGCCCGGGTGGAAGGAGATGGGCTGCATGTCGCGGTGACCGATCAGGGACCGGGTCTCGATCCGGGCGAGCTGGAGCACCTGTTCGAACGCTTCTATCGTGGCCGCGCGGCCCGACAGGCGACATTTGGAACCGGCATGGGGCTATCCATTTCGCGGGGACTGCTGTCCGCGGCCGGCGGCCGGATCTGGGCGGAGAACGCTCCGGGAGCTGGCGCCATGTTCTCGTTGATGGTACCGGGGCCGGTTCGCGCCGATACGGTCGCGTCGACATCATGAGCGCGCGCATCCTCATCGTCGACGACGAACCCAACATCATCGGTACGGTCGGACCGCTGCTGCGCGCGAAGGGGTACGACGTCTTCTCGGCGATGACCGGGCGGGCGGCGCTCGAAACGGTGGAGCGCGACAAGCCGGACTTGATCGTGCTGGATCTCGGCCTGCCGGACATCGATGGCGTCGATGTGTGCGTGGCCGTACGGCAGACGTCCAGCGTTCCGATTCTGGTGCTCTCCGCCCGTGGCGCCGAGGGTGACAAGGTGCGCGCGCTGGACGCAGGAGCCGACGATTACGTCACCAAGCCTTTCGGTGCGGAGGAACTGCTGGCGCGGATTCGCGCCTCATTGCGACGCGTCGAGAGCCCGTCATCGGCGAGCGAGCCGATCGTGCGCGGCGGCCTGGTGATCGATCGCGGGCGCTTTCGGGTCCTGCGCGGAGGCGAGGAAGTACGTCTGACGCCGAAGGAGTTCGAGCTGCTGACATACCTGGCGCAGCACCCGGGTCGCGTGCTGACGCACCGTACCATCCTGAAGGCGATCTGGGGACCGCACGCCGGCGATCAGCCGGAGCACCTGCGGGTGCTGATTGGCTCGCTTCGCAAGAAGCTCGAACCCGACCCTGCTTCGCCCAAATACATCCTGACGGAACCCTGGGTGGGATACCGGTTCGCGGACCTCTGATCACGCCAGCCCGGCTAACGTGAGCACAACATCAATCGCCTTGATGCCGATGAATGGCAGAACGACTCCACCGAGGCCGTAGAGAAGAAGATTCCGGCGCAGGATCGCAGCCGCCCCCATCGGCTTGTAGGAGATCCCGCGGAGCGCGAGCGGAATCAGCGCGATGATGATCAGGGCGTTGAAGATGACGGCCGACAGGATCGCCGACTCCGGCGTCGCCAGCCCCATGATGTTCAGCACGGCGAGCTGCGGAAAGGCCAGAATGAACATCGCCGGAATGATGGCGAAGTATTTCGCGACGTCGTTGGCGATCGAGAAGGTCGTCAGGGCGCCGCGAGTCATCAGCAGCTGCTTGCCGATTTCGACGATCTCGATCAGCTTGGTGGGGTTTGAGTCGAGGTCCACCATGTTGCCGGCCTCCTTCGCGGCCATCGTGCCGGTGTTCATGGCCACCCCCACATCCGCCTGAGCCAGCGCCGGGGCGTCGTTGGTACCGTCACCGGTCATCGCCACCATCCGGCCGCCCGCCTGCTCTGAGCGAATCAGCGTGAGCTTTTCTTCAGGCGTGGCTTCCGCCATGAAGTCGTCGACGCCAGCCTCGGCGGCAATTGCTGCTGCCGTCAGCGGGTTGTCGCCGGTGATCATGACCGTCTTGATGCCCATCGCACGCAGATGCGCGAACCGGTCGCGGATGCCACCCTTGACGACGTCCTTGAGGTGAATGACGCCGAGGGCGCGTCCGTTCTCGGCCACCGCGAGCGGGGTGCCTCCGTCGCGTGAAATGCGATCGACCTGGTTGCGCAGCTCCACTGGCAGGGTGTTGCCGGATTCAACAACAAGGCGCTCGATCGCATCGACGGCACCCTTGCGGATCGTGCGTCCGTTGAAATCGACGCCCGACATGCGGGTGTGTGCCGTGAATGGCACGAACACCGCTTCGTGTGCAGCGAGCTCGCGTCCGCGCAGCCCGTACTTCTCTTTGGCACGGACGACGATCGAGCGGCCTTCGGGCGTCTCATCTGCCAGTGAGGCGAGCTGGGCAGCGTCGGCGAGGGTCGTCTCGCTGATTCCCGGTGCCGGTCGAAACTCTGTCGCCTGCCTGTTGCCGAGGGTGATCGTGCCGGTTTTGTCGAGCAGCAGGGTATCCACGTCTCCGGCCGCTTCCACGGCGCGGCCCGACATGGCGAGGACGTTCTGCTGGATCAGCCGGTCCATGCCGGCGATGCCGATCGCGGAAATGAGTGCGCCGATGGTCGTCGGGATCAGGCAGACCAGCAGCGCGATCAGCACGGGGATGGGGATGCTCGTGCCAGCGTAGTTCGCAAACGGCTCGAGCGTGACGACGACGAGAAGGAAGACGAGCGTCAGCACCGCGAGCAGGATGTTCAGCGCGATTTCGTTGGGCGTCTTCTGACGGACCGCGCCTTCGACGAGCGCGATCATCCGGTCGAGGAACGTCTCACCCGGATTGGACGTGATCTTCACCACAATCCAGTCCGACAGCACTTTCGTGCCGCCGGTCACGGCGGAGCGATCGCCGCCAGCTTCGCGAATCACTGGCGCCGATTCGCCGGTGATTGCGGATTCATCCACGCTGGCCACACCTTGGGTGATCTCGCCGTCGCCAGGGATCATCTGCCCCGCTTCGACGCGGACAATGTCGCCCGCGCGGAGGCTGCCGGCGTTGACCGTCTCGCGCTGGCCGCCGGGCAGCACCCGAATGGCGGTGGTTTCGGTCTTCGCCCTGCGCAGCGTGGCGGCCTGCGCCTTGCCACGCCCTTCGGCCATCGCTTCGGCAAGGTTGGCAAAGAGGACCGTGAACCAGAGCCAGAAGGCGACCTGCCCGGTAAACAGCGGCTGACCGGTTCCACCGGCCAATTCCTGGATCCACACGATCGTCGTGACAAGGCTGCCGACTTCCACGATGAACATCACTGGATTCTTGACCTGCAGCCGCGGATCCAGCTTGCGGAACGAATCGGCCACCGCCTGCCCGATGATGGCGGGATCCCAGATCGAGACTCGGCGTGCGCGCTCAGCCATGACTAGCGACCGTCGAGGGCGAGGTTCAGCTCGAGCACGTTCACGCGTGCCCGGCCCAGAAACCCCAGCGTCGGAGACTCCGTGTGCGCGTCGATGAGCTCGCGCACGCGTGCCACGGAGACGCCGCGGGCAGAGGCGACGCGAGGAGCCTGCAGTTCGGCGGCCGCGGGTGGGATGTGAGGATCCATCCCGGCGCCACTGGCGGTCACCATTTCCGAGGGAACCTGGCTGGCCGCTACTCCCTCCTCCTTCGTGAGCGCGTCGAGTCTCTCCCTGACGGCCTTCAAGTGATCCGGGTTCGAGGGCGCGTAGTTGCTGCCGCCTGTTGACGCGGCGTTGTAGTCAACAGCAGATGGCCGCGGATGGAAATACTCCGGCCGTTCGAACTTCTGCGCAATCAGATGCGATCCGACGATCGTGCCGTCGCCACGGCGAATCAGGCTGCCCTCGGCCTGTCCGGGGAAGAGCACGCGCCCGATGCCCCACAGCACCACGTGATAGCCGCCGCCGAGCAGCACCATCGTCACGAGCGTGAACGAAATGCCCTGCTTCAGTTCTGTGAACATCGGTGACCTCATCTGAGCGCCAGGTGTTCGGCGATCGGACCGAGTACCGCGACCGGCATGAAC
>DATLLQ010000196.1:0-9148 GCA_035537775.1 Vicinamibacterales bacterium
CGGAGCTGTTCTCGTCGCCGGCGAACGTGTCGCGTCGTCTCGCGGGCGCGATTCAAAGTCTTCGCGGCGACCCGCTCGATCACTACGCGCCGCCCGGCAGCAGTGGCCTGCCGGCGCTGACGAGGTACGTGAATCGATGCACCGCGCCGGACGACCGTCTCGTAGTGCTCGGATACCAGCCGGAGATCTATTTCTACGCCGACCGGCGGATCGGCGCTGGCAACGTGGCTTTTCACGCGAACCTTGGCGCCGCGCCCGAGCAGCAGACGACGATCGTCTCGCGGCTCCGGCAGCAGAACGTCCCTGTTGTGATCCTGCCGGTGAACGAAGTGCGGGAGGTAGAGCAGTCCTACCCGATCGTCAAGCGTTACATCGACGAACGGTACGAGCTGGCGCAGGAATCAGGATTCGGGGGAGGCCGGCCATTCCGCGTGCTCGTGGACCGCAAGGCCGCCGTGACACATACCGACGAAGAGATGGGGCTCCCATGTTTCACGAGCCGACCCTGAACACCGAACTCCGAACTGTTACGGTTCCTTTAAGAGCGCGTAGAGCAGTACATCGAGCGTGCGGCCGCCTTTGACCGCCGCTTTTCGCATCCGGCCTTCGAACGTGAAGCCGGCCTTCTCCAGCACGCGCACCGACGCGGGATTCCCGTCGAAGACGGTTGAGTAGATGCGGTTCAGGTCAAAGTTCGAAAACATGAGCCGGGTGAGCGCGCGCACGCCTTCCGTGACGATGCCTCGTCCCCAGTGCGCTTCGCCGAGCCAATAGCCGAGTTCCGCCGAGCGGCGCGCGACATCCCGCTGCAATTCGAACCCGATGCCACCGGCGGCCTCGCCGTTCACGACGATGGCAAAGTCCGTGATCGGGTCCTGAGACCTCGCGTGGCGAATCCAGGACCTCGCGTCCGTGAGCGTGTAGGGATGGGGAAAGCGGTCGCGAAGATGCCGTGCGACGTTGGGATTGTTGGCGTGGCGAACGAGGGACTCTTCGTCCCCCTTCCGCCACGCCCGAAGCTGGAAGAACCCGAGGTCGATTTCAGAAGAGGCCGTATGTGTTCCCGTGCTCGTCGATGTCCATCTTCTGGAACGCCGGCGTCTTGCCGAGGCCCGGCATCCGCTGCATCTCTCCGCACAGCGCCACGACGAAGCCGGCGCCCATGCTGGGTACCAGCGAGCGGACCGGGACGATGAAGCCGCTCGGCCGGTTGCGGAGGTTCGGGTCGTGCGAGAGCGACATCTGGGTCTTGGCCATGCAGACCGGCGCCGTGCCGAGGCCAAGCTTCTCGATGCGCTCGAGGTCCTTCACCGCCTGCATCTGCAGGTCGATGCCAGCCGCGCCGTAGATCTTCTTGGCGATCGTTTCGATCTGCTGCACGAGCGGCGTGCCGTCGGGCGTCAGATAGTTGAAGCTGTTCGGCTTCTCGCAGGCCGTGACCACCGCCTTCGCCAGATCGACGGCGCCCTCGCCGCCCTTGGCAAACCCTTCGTGAACGACCACCGTCTCGGCGCCGGCGTTGAGCGCCAGCTCACGGACGAGCGCGATTTCCTTCGGCGAGTCGGTGGGGAAGCCGTTGACCGTCACCACGCACGGCAGCCCGTAGGCGCGGACGATCTGGACGTGCGCCGCGAGGTTGTCGGCGCCGCGCCGGATGGCTTCGAGGTCTTCCTTGCCGAGGTCCTTGAACGCCACGCCCCCGTGTGACTTCGTGGCGCGCACGGTGGTGACGAGAACCGCCGCGCTCGGCGTGATCCGCGCGGTGCGGCAGACGATGTCGCAGAACTTCTGGAAGCCGAGGTCACTCGCGAAGCCGGCTTCGGTGACGACGTAGTCGGCAAGTTTGAGCGCCATGCGGTCGGAGAGGATGGAGTTCGCCGCGTGCGCGATGTTGCCGAACGGCCCCGCGTGCACGAGCACCGGCTGCCCCTCGCGGGTCTGCACGAGGTTCGGCTTGAGCGAGTCCTTCATGATCACGGTCATCGCACCGCCGGCCTGCAGGTCGTCCGCGGTCACGGGCTTCCCGTCGTAGGTCGAGGCGACGACGATGCGGCCGAGACGGCGGCGGAGATCCTGGAGATCGGTCGCCAGCGCGAGCGACGCCATCACTTCCGAGGCGGCGACGATGACGAACTCGCTCTCGCGCGGGAGCCCGTTTGCCTTGCCCTTCAGGCCGGTGACGCTGTAGCGCAGCTGGCGGTCGTTCATGTCCACCGTCCGCGGCCACGTCACGGCTGCCGGGTCGATGTTGAGCGGGTTGCCGTTGTAGATCGAGGCGTCGAGCGCCGCCGCCAGCAGGTTATGAGCCGCAGCGACGCAGTGGAAGTCGCCGTTGAAATGGAGGTTGATCTCCTCCATCGGCTCGATCATCGACTTGCCGCCGCCGGTGCCGCCGCCCTTGACGCCGAACACGGGCCCCATCGACGGCTCGCGCAGGCAGAGCATCACCTTCTTGTCGATGCGTCCGAGCCCCTGCGTCAGCGCCACGCTCGTGGTCGTCTTGCCTTCACCCGCTTTCGTCGGCGTGATGGCGGTGACGATGACGAGCTTGCCGTCGCTCTTGCCGGCGAGCCGGCGGAGCAGCGGCAGCTTCACCTTGGCGCGGTGCTCGCCGAACACTTCGAGCTCGTCGGGCTGAATTCCCGCGGCCTTGGCGATCTCGGCAATCGGGCGCAGCTGTATCTGGGATGCGTCGGACACTACACTCATCTGCTGTTCTTCCTTCTGAAAGGCCGACCTGAAGGTCGGCCTCTACTTATTTAAGTCCTTCACGCACCATGCGAGCCCCTTCGGCCATGGCGCTGAGCTTGTTGAACGCGATGTCGCGCGGCAGGTGCACCAGGCCGCAGTCGGGATTGATCATCAGCCGCTCGGCCGGGATGACACCCAGCGCGCGGCGGATACGGTCGGCGATGAGGCCTGCGGGTTCGACGTCGTTCGTTTTCACGTCCACGACCCCCATCGCCAGCGTGAACGGCACCTTGAATTCCTTGAACAGCTGCAGGTCGTCCTCGCCACGGCGCGCGAATTCCAGTGACAGCGCCTGGACGTTCGCCTCGAGCACCTGCGGGAAGAGATAGCGGTAGGTGCCTTCGAACGACGGCTTGCCGTAGCGGTTCCCGTAGCAGATGTGCAGCGTCACGTGCGCGCTGACGCCGTCCACCAGTGCGTTCACCGCCTTGATCGCCCACGGCAGGTCTTCCGGGAACCCGGAGTAGTACGGCTCGTCGATCTGGATGTGCGTGGCGCCCTCGCGTACCAGCTCTCGCACCTCGAAGTTCATCACGCGGGCGAGATCCAGCGCGAACGCTTCCTCGGACGGATAGAAGGCGTTGCGGATCCGCTTTACCAGCGCGTGCGGGCCGGACACCGAGATCTTCGATGGCCGCTGTGAGAACTTCTTCAGGAAGCGCACCTCCTCGAGCAGCCCGAGCGAGCCGGTCGCCAGCTTCGATCGGACGACGCTGTCGTAGAAGTCGTAGTACAGGCGCTTCGATCCGTGATCGATCAGCACGCCGGGAATGCGCTCGGCGAAGTAATCGATCATGTTGTCCCGGTGCAGCTCGCCGTCCGAGATGATGTCGATGCCCGCCGTCTCCTGGTCCTTGATCGCCGCCTTGCGCCCGGCGTCGTACATCTCGTCGAGGTCGTGGCGGCTCACCTTCCGCTGCAGGAAGTCGTTCTTCGCGCGCTCGAGCCAGGCTGGCATCGAGTAGCTGCCGATGACGGTTGTTGGAAGTGGCGGTAGCTGCGAAGCCATTAGTCCCTTCGTTTCGTGTAAAGAACCTGGGTCTTGGAGCCCTTGCGGTGTGTGAAGGGGGCGAAATTCACATGGTATCCCGCACGGGCGCCCACGGCGTGCAGGAAGGCGCCGTTCACCCAGGTGACGAACGAGCCGTCGAGCTTTCCAGGCCCTCGGAAGCCGTGGACGTAGTCCTTAATGCTGGTGACGAAAATATCCTGCACCTGCAGGTAGCCGCGCGGATGGAGCAGCGCCGCGGTGTTGACGAAGCTCTCCGCCGCCCCTCGCGACAGATGAAAGCGGATGTCGTGCGGCACTTCCGACAGCACATCGTCCAGCGGCGATCGGCTCACGCCCTTCGGCAGGTGTGAATCGTCACCCTCGTCGATGGCGCGCAGGCGCTCTTCGAGGCGAAGCACGTCCCAGATGCGCGTCCAGAAGGCCATGCCCTTTTCGTGCTCGCCGACCGACTCAGGCCCGTAGGCGAGCAGCCGCTTGATCGCACCAGGCAGTTGCGCGCGATCGAACCCGAACTCCGCCTGAATCTTCTCTGCGTTGGCGGCGCTGACGTACGGCCGCACTTCGACGATGTAGAGCTGGTTGTCGCGGCGGGCGATCTCGTCGAACGTCAGGTTGTCGTAGACGTTCGTGAGATGGACGAACAGGATCTTGAAGCGCAGGAACGAGAGAACCTTGAACGGGTTCGTCGCGTCGATCGGGATGACGCTGCAGAGCGGCGCATGCGGACCCACTGCGGCAAGAGCCGTATCGAGTGTTGACGGCGAGTAATCGCCGAGCAGGAACTTCAGCCGCGGGTAATACCCGGTCCCCTTCTCTGTATCGAACGTCTGGAACTGATCGAGCCAGAGCCGCGCGCGTGCGCCGGAGCCGACGCCGATTTCCATGGCGTAGATGTCGTGCGGAAGCTGGCCGCGCTTGTCGAGATCGTGCAGCAGCTCCCAGAACTCGACGACGCCTTCCTTGACCGCGTCCGGGTGGTTCGCGTCTGAACCGCCGCTGGGCAGCGCGGCTTCGAACCCGCGCTTCGCGTACGCCTCCCAGTCCCCGAGCTGCTGCCAGAACAGTCGGTTGAACGGCCAGATGATCGACTCACGCCACGGCTTGAACGTGTCGAGCACGAACGGGTCCTGTCCGTTGGACGCCGGGATACCCTTCAGCGATTCGACGGCCGCCGTCAGGTACTCCTCGAACTTCGGCGTCGCCGCCTGGCGAAGGTCGATGGCAATCTCTGAAAGCGGCAGCGGCTGTTCCTGCTGGTCGACCGCACGTCGGACGACGACCGGATCGCGGAAACAGGTCTTGTACTGAATCCAGTCGAGATGGACCCGCAGACCGAGGGCGTTGTCCTGATCGATACCGCTGCGCTCGATGAGCAGGGTCAAGGGACCGATGATGCGGCTGGTCAGCTCGGCGACGTCGGTGCCTTTCGGCAGGGCGGATGGCGAGTAGTTACGTTGGATGATCAATGACTGGTCGCCGGAGCAAAGGCCACCCCCGCAGAAAGCTTCGGCGAGGCAGACGGCAAATAGGCATTATATTTCGATGTGGTGTCCGCCTTCAGGCGGACCGCGACTCGAACCCCAGAATGACCACCACTTCCACACTGACCCGATATCGGATGTATGTCGGCGGCGAATGGGTTGACGCCGGCTCGGGCGACTATTTCGAAAGCGACAATCCCTATCTTGGTGAGCCGTGGGCCTTAATTCCGCGCGGCACCGCGGCGGACGCCGATCGCGCCGTCCGCGCGGCCCACACGGCGTTCACGTCCGGGGAGTGGCCGCGCCTGACCGCCTCGCGCCGGGGGGCGCTGCTGCGCCGCCTAGCCGATCTGATTACGCAGAAGTCGGCCGAGCTCGCTGAAATCGAGGTTCGCGACAACGGGAAGCTGTACGCCGAGATGAGCGCCCAGACGGCGTACATGGCGCAGTGGTACCACTACTATGGCGGCCTCGCCGACAAGATCGAGGGTTCCGTCCTCCCGACCGACAAGCCCGAGGTCTTCAACTACACCCGCTACGAGCCGCTCGGGGTTGTCGTCGCCATCATCCCCTGGAATTCGCCGCTGTTGCTCCTGGCCTGGAAGCTCGCGCCTGCGCTCGCGGCCGGGAATACGGTGGTGGTCAAGCCGTCGGAGTTCACGTCGGCGTCGGCGCTCGAGTTCATGAAGCTGATCGAAGAGGCCGGCTTTCCCCCGGGCGTCGTCAACGTCGTCACGGGCTTTGGTGCCGACGTGGGAGCCCCGCTCATTGAGCATCCGCTCGTCAGAAAGGTGGCGTTCACCGGGTCGGACGCAACCGGTCAGCGAGTGTATGAGGGCGCGGCGCGCGGCCTGAAGCGCGTGAGCATGGAGCTCGGAGGGAAGTCTCCGAACATCGTGTTCGAGGACGCCGATATCGACAACGCGGTCAAGGGCGTCATCTCCGGGATCTTCGCGGCAACCGGCCAGACGTGTATTGCGGGATCACGGCTGCTCGTTCAGCAGAGCATCCACGACCAGTTCCTCGACAAGCTCGTGACGTTCGCGAAGACGGCGAAGATGGGCAACCCGATGGACGCCGGCACGCAGATCGGCCCGGTGACCAACAAGCCGCAGCTCGAGAAGATCCTGAACTACATCGACATCGCGAAGGGCGAGGGCGCCCGGGCCGTTCTGGGCGGATCGCGCGCCTCACGGCCGGAGTGCGGCAACGGCTGGTTCGTCGAGCCGACGATTTTCGCCGGTGTCCGTAACAGCATGCGCATCGCCCAGGAAGAGGTCTTCGGCCCCGTCCTCTCGGTGATCCCGTTCAAGGATGACGACGAGGCGATTGCCATCGGGAACGACGTGGTCTACGGGCTGGCGGCCGGCGTGTGGACGCAGAACATGCGCCGTGCGCTCACGATGGCGGAAAAGCTCCAGGCGGGAACGGTCTGGATCAACACCTATCGCGCGGTGAGCTATCTTTCACCGTTTGGCGGATACAAGCGGTCTGGCCTTGGGCGCGAAAGCGGCCAGGAGATGATCAAGGAATACCTGCAGGTGAAGAGCGTCTGGATTTCGACAGCCACCGACGTTCCGAATCCCTTCATTCAACGCTGATGAAACGGGCCGCGGAGGCGCGGAAGCGCGGAGTCAGTACTTCTCTGGAGACAAGATGGCCGGGCAACTCATAGGTTTTGTCGGCGTTGGGCGAATGGGCGGTCCCATGGCGTCGCGCCTGCTCGACGCGGGGCACTCACTGGTGATCTTCGACACCAACCCCGAGGTCATGAAGCCGCTGATCGCACGCGGCGCCGTCGTCGCCACATCGGCCGAGGACGTGGCGTCGAAGGCCGAAGTGGTTTTCCTCAGCCTGCCGATGCCGACGGTGGTCCAGGCCGTGTGTCTCGGCGACAAGGGGGTGCTCAAAGGGCCCCGCGTCAAGACGCTGATCGATCTGTCAACGAGTGGACCGAGCGTCGCCAAGGTGGTGGCGAAGGCGGCGGGGGAGCGCGGCGTCGCCTGGGTCGATTCGCCGGTCAGCGGTGGTGTGACCGGCGCCGCGAAGGGGACGCTGGCCGTCATGCTGTCGTGCCAGAAGACGACGTACGACGAGATCGAATCGCTGATGAAGGTGTTCGGGAAGCCCTTCTACGTCGGCGACAAGCCCGGCCTCGCACAGATCGCGAAGCTCGCCAACAATCTGCTTGCAGCGGCGGCGCTCGTCGTGTCGTCCGAGGCAGTGGCGATGGGCGTGAAGGCCGGCCTCGATGCGAAAGTGCTGATCGACATCATCAACGCCGGCAGCGGACGCAACAGTGCCACGCAGGACAAGTTCCCGCGATCGATCCTGCCGCGCACGTTCGACTTCGGCTTCGCGACGGGGCTCTCGTACAAAGACGTGCGGCTCTGTGTGGACGAATCCGAGGCGCTCGGCGTTCCGATGGTCGCCGGCGCGGCCGTGCGGCAGATGCTGGCGATCACGCAGGCGAAGTTCGGGGCCGACTCTGATTTCACGATGATTGCGAAAGTCGTGGAGGAATGGGCGGGGATTGAGATCAAGGGATAACTCCCAACTCCCAACTCCCAACTCCCAACTACTAACAACTACTAACTATCCAACTATCCAACTGACATGAACAAAGAGCTATTCGACAAGGGTCTGGAAATCCGGAAGTCCGTTCTCGGCAAGGAATTCGTTGAGAACGCGATCAAGAACGCCGACGAGTTCGCGATGCCGATGCAGGAGCTCGCCACCGAGTACTGCTGGGGCTACGTCTGGGGACGTCCCGGTCTCGACAAGCGGACGCGCAGCTTCCTGAACCTGGGGATGATCGCTGCGCTCAATCGTCCGCACGAGCTGAAGATTCACGTCAAGGGCGCGTTGCGCAACGGGCTGACGCGGCAGGAGATCATGGAGGTCTTCCTGCAGGTCGCCATCTATTGCGGCGTGCCGGCCGGCGTCGACTCGTTCCGCATCGCGCGAGAGGCGTTCGCCGAATACGACAAGGAGCAGGCGCAGAAGGCCTGAACCACTGGCCCAGACCGCGACCGTCTACACCGCGACGATCGATCTCGCCGATCTGGATCGCCAGGTCTACGAGACGCTGGATCTGCGCGTCGCTCGACACCCGTCGGAGACCGCGGAATACATGCTGGTCCGCATCCTCGCGTATTGCCTGGAGTATCAGGAGGGGATTGCGTTGACCGAAGGCGTGTCCTCGGGCGACGAGCCGGCGCTCGTCGTCCGCGACCTGACCGGCCGGGTCACTGCCTGGATCGAGGTCGGGATGCCAGACGCCGAGCGGCTTCACCGCGGCAGCAAGCATGCCGGCCGCGTGGCCGTGTACACGCATCGAGACGTCCGTCAGTTGATGGGCAATCTCGAGGGCCAGCGCATTCACCAATCGGAGAGCATTCCGATTCGCGCGTTTGATCGGGCGATCGTCGAGGCGATCGCCGCCCATCTCGATCGCCGAATCTCGATGTCGATATCAGTGACCGGCGGCGAGCTGTTCATCGCACTGGGCGACCAGTCGTGGACCCTGCCGATGGCCGAGTATCGCCTCAGTTCCTGACCGCATCTACGTGCGCATTGCCCCGGCGCAGTAGCTGCCGAACGCTCGTCACGAGCGCGCTCGCTGTTCTGAAATAGCACGCGCTAATCGGCTGTCAGCGCGACTTTGTTCGGCGATACAGCTGTTCAACTTCAGTGTGCTTGACGTCGGCTCGACTGTGGGTCACAGTCCCGTTTTCAAGCTCATGCTCGTGGTGGCATCAATCGCCACATTGGAGTTGACGATGGCTCTCAATCGCTCGCACCGTATCCTCACAGCTCTCGCTCTGGTTGGAGCCTTCGTGGCCGCCGGCTGTGGAAGCTCTTCCCCAAGTCCAACGTCGCCCTCAGGGCTCGTGTCGTCCGA
>DATLLQ010000197.1:0-4600 GCA_035537775.1 Vicinamibacterales bacterium
CCGGCACCGAGCAGCGCGCCCATCACGCCGCCGCCCTTCTGCTGCGCGCCATCACCGAACACCGTCTCCATCGTGATGCCGGGCGTCATGTACATCATCGACCCGGCTTCAGCCACGGCGCTCTCGCCTGGATCCAGTTCGACTTCGACAAACTGCATTTCACTGCCGATGATTCTGAAGTCGATCTCGTGGGCGCGGCGGCCCGGGACAATCGGCGGAGGCGCGGCGGGGCGGGCCGCCCCGGACGCGCCGGCCAGGTAGGTCGCCAGCTGCGGCACGTCCTTGAGCGGAGTCCAGTTCGTCAGTCCTGGACCGAAGACAAGCGTGTTTCCATCAATGGTGCCGTTCCGCAGATTCGTCACCACGTCGTCTCGTGACACAGGTCCCACCTGGTGGCCGCCGATGGCCATGAACCACTGGTCGTCTGACATCGCTCTCCGCTCCGTTCCGTCTACGGTCCCCCGTCCTCAGTCTCCGGTCCTGTTCTCGCAACAGCACCGTCGCACCTTCGTCCCGGCGAACCAATCCGCCTACCGCCTACTGCTTATTGCTCCGTCTCCGCATCGATCCGCTTGGCCGCATTCCGTTCGAGCTGCTGAACGGTGCCTGGATCCAGTCCAAGCAAGTGCGCGAGTTTCGCCAAGTAGATACGTTCTGCTCCCGTCGGCTGTTCGTCGCCTCGAAGGATACCGAATGCCAGCACGTAGAGCGTGCCGCGGTACGTGTCGTCGTTAACACCTGCGACAATCTCGGCGAGCGGTCGCGGCTGCACCAATTCCTGCTCGACGATGCGATCGACTCCGGCAATGCGAGCCTGATCCAGAATCGCGGCGCGCTCCTGGTCGCTGACCGATCCGTCGGCATATGCAGCAGATATCGAAAGACGGACGACCTGGAGGGCCTGGTCGCTCATCGCGGACGGGTTTCCAACCACCGGCAAGGGTGGCAACGGCGGTGTCTGAGTAGCATTCGACACCGGCGACGCCGCCGCGGCCGCGGCCGCCGGCGTGTTGCCTTGTTCAAGCGTCTCGAAGATCCCCCACGCCACTCCCGCGGCGGTCAGCAACAGGTTTGGGTTGGATAGCAAGGATCCGCCAATCGAACCAAGCGTCCCGCCAAACGGCGACCTCGAGTTACCCAGATATCCCATTGCCCCACGCGAACGTTTGCGGCGCCCGCCAAGCACGCTGCGAAGGACGCCGTTCAACAGCATCGACTCGTCCACTGGCGTCTCCTGTCCACGGTCGGTCCTCGGTCCACGGTCCTCAGTCCCTGCTGTGAACTGTGAACCGTGGACTCTAACCGCTACTGCCCACTAACTACAGGCTCCGCGCGACCCTGACCGGCGCCTTCGGCTTCTCCGGCTCCGGCGTGAAGTCCTCTCCGGGGTTGATGAAGCGGTCGGCCTCGAACTTGTACTGTTTGTCGTGCAAATATCTGTAACGTCCGTTGAGCGCCAGAAGTTCAGCGTGGGTACCCCGCTCGACCACCTGACCTTCTTCGAGCACCAGAATCTGGTCGGCGCTACGAATGGTGGACAGGCGGTGGGCGATGACGAACGTGGTTCGTCCGGCCCTCAGGTTGCGAAGACCGTCCTGAATCATCTGCTCGCTCTCACTGTCCAGGCTTGACGTCGCTTCGTCCAGGATCAGGATCCGAGGGCTCGCGAGGATGGCTCGGGCTATCGACACGCGCTGACGTTGCCCGCCGGACAGCTTGATGCCGCGCTCACCCACCACTGTGTCGTACCCGTTCGGAAACTGGCTGATGAACTCGTCGCAGTGCGCGGTGCGACAGGCGCTGAGGATCTCCTCCCGGGTCGCCCCGGGCCGCGCGTAGCCGACGTTCTCCGCGATCGTGCCGTCGAACAGGAAGTTCTCCTGCAGCACCGACGCCAGCTGTCCGCGGTAGTCCATCAACCGGAGTTCACCGAGGTCGCGTCCGTCGACGATGACGTGACCCTTCGTGGGACGGTTGAACGCCATCACGATGCTGATCAGCGTGCTCTTGCCGGAGCCGCTCGACCCGACGAGCGCGGTGGTGGTTCCGGGCGCGGCATGGAAGGACACACCTCGAAGAACCGGCTGACCCGGGTTGTACTCGAACCAGACGTCCTCGAACCTGACGTCACCCTCCAGCCTGTCCACCGCGGCGCGCGTTTCGTCCTCGTCGATCTCCGTCGTCATGTCCAGGATCTCGCGGATGCGGTCGAGGCCGGCAAACGCTTCCGTGATCTGCGTGCCGATCGAGGCGATCGACACGAGCGGGGCGGCAACCAGGCCGATGAAGAAGATGTACATGATCAACTCGCCGAGTGTCATTTCCCCGGCGATGATCGCGCTCCCACCCAGCCAGATCATCAGCACGCCCACGATCCCGACGATCACCGTGCTCCCCGCGGTCGTGGCCGACACGCCCGTCATCGACTTCGCGATGTTCCTGAACAGGCGATGCGCACCCTTCGTGAAGACGATCTCTTCACGCTTCTCCGCTGTGTAGGACTTGACGACACGGATGCCGCCGAGCGCCTCGGTCAACCGGCCTGTCACTTCGGCGTTGATCTTTCCGCGCTCACGGAACAGCGGACGCAGCGTGCGGAACGCGTACGCCATGCCGCCACCAAACGCGGCGAGCACGAGGATGGTGATGACCGTCAGGTGCCAATTCAGCCAGAACAGCACGCCGAGGCCGAGCACTGCCGTGACGAGCCCGCCAACGAGCTGCACCAGACCCGTGCCCACCAGGTTCCTGATGCCTTCGGCGTCCGACATGATCCTCGCCACCAGCACGCCGGTCTGCGTCGAGTCGAAGTAGCGAACCGGCAGGTGCATGATTTGCGCCTGCACGCGTTTGCGCATGTCGGTGATCGCGCGCTGCGCGGCCACGCCGAGGATCTGCGACAGCGCAAACGACGTGACAGCCTGGACGAGCGTGGCGGTTCCCGCCGCCAGCGCGATCATCGGCAGCAGATCGGTCCGATTCTTCCCGACCACGTCGTCTATGAGGTACTTGGACGATGCCGGAAGGACGAGACCCGCCAACCGGCTGACCAGCATCAAGATCAGTCCAGTGATGAGCCGACGACGATGCGCCCACAGGAGCGATCGCGCTTCACGCCAGGCGGCCGAGGCGGACACGCCCTTTTTCTTGGGAGCTTCCACCGTTGATACCGGAACTGTACTACGCCGAATACGCTCGCCGGTTCCGTGCGCACCCGTTCTCATATGAGCGGCCATGACATAATCAGCGATGGCGTCCGGCCGACCTCGAGCGTCAGACGCACCGCCTTCAATCCTTTACAGATGACTGACACCAGCACACGCGGCGTCCGAATGAGTGACGCCACCACCCGCGGAATCCGGATCCAGGTTCGGAGCGAGTTCATTCCCGACCGGAGTTCCCCACGAGAGGGATCGTACCTGTTCCAGTACCACGTTCGCATCTCGAACACCGGCTCCGATGTCGCCCAGCTCATCTCACGCGAGTGGATCATCACCAATGCCGACGGCGAGGTCGAGCGTGTCAAGGGGCAGGGAGTCGTGGGCGAGCAGCCCGTACTGCCGCCCGGTGGGTCGTTCGAATATACGAGCTTCTGCCCGCTGAAGACGTCGGTGGGCGCAATGCAAGGAAGCTATCAGATGGTGACGACGGACGGCGAGCGCTTCGATGCCGTGATCGCACCGTTCACACTCGCCGTCCCGAACGCGCTCAACTAGGCACGTCTATTTCTTGAAGCTGGCGAGCGCGTCAGCCTCTTCGTCAAAGCACTCGAACACCGTGAGCAGCTTGGTGAGGACCAGCAGGTCTTTCAGCCGTTTGGTGACGTGCAGCAGCTTCAGCTGCCCGTCGAGGTGGCGCGTCGTCGCGTAGACCTGCACGAGCTGTCCGAGACCCGCGCTGTCCACGTACGAAACGTTGCCGAGGTCGAGCAACAGCTTGCGATTACCCTGCTGGAGCAGGCTCTGAACCTTGTCCTTGATGATGACATCGCCACCCTTGCTCAAGGTGATGTCGCCGGTGATCTCCACGACCGTCACATCACCCGCCATTCGCTGTCCGATCTGCATTCGTCCTCCTAGCCCCGTCCGCGATACCGCAGCACGAGCGCCGTCACATCGTCGGCCTGTGCGGCCCCTTCCGAGAACTGCTTGACTGCCAATATCAGATGTTCGAGAGCAACCTCGGGCTTGGCGCCGTGCCGATCACGCATGACCTCAACGAGCCGGTCGCGTCCGAACTCGTCGCCTGCCCGGTTCCGCGCTTCCGTGACACCGTCACTGCAGACAATCACGAGGTCGCCTGGTTCGAGTACTACCGTCTCGAACTCGTACGTTGCCATCGTCAGCAGTCCGAGGACAGGTCCTCCGGCCTCCAGCCACGAGATACTGTTTCGCCCGACCACGAGGGCCGGCTCCTGGCCCGCGTTACAGTAGCTCAGACGCCCATCTGCCGTGACAGCACCGTAGAACATCGTGGCGAAGCGTGCGTCGATTGCGCGACGCAGCAGCGCCTTGTTGACGCGTGCCATCGTCTCGGCCGGCTCGCTGCTGACCGGCGCCAGTGCAACAAAGTTGCTTTGCACGGCGGCCGCTAACAGCGC
>DATLLQ010000198.1:0-5848 GCA_035537775.1 Vicinamibacterales bacterium
CTGCCATCCGCACCACACCACCACGAGGCGGATCGAGATCAGCACCTGTTATCTCTGGGATCACCGCGAGGAGCTGTCGGATCTGGTCGACGTATGGGAAGCCGCCAACCGCGACGACCTCTTTTCAGTGACCAGCCTCAAACATTATCCGTACGTGGCGAACAGCGACTTCCACAAGCCCAAGCATCTGTATTCGTGGAAAACGCTGATTCGCAGTGAAAAGAGCTGGCCGGCGGTCCGTCAGGCGCTCCGCAGCAACGTCGACGTCGCCATCACGCTCTTCCGCAACGGACCGGCAAGCGTGTAACGGCACGGTAAATTCTTTCGCGGCGTGTGATCTTGATGTGCCGGATCGCTTATAACGATCCGAATCGTGATTGAAAACCGACTTGCTGTTCGCGCGGTGGCGCAGATCGCCGCGGAAGCCGCGCGCGAAGCCTCACCTGATCTGACGATTGCCGGCGTCGTCCCCGGCAACCGCGAGACGAGCTACGTCGAAATCCTCGTAAATGTCGAGGGTTGGGACGAGGACACCCGCCAAATCACGGTCGGGGTGTTTCGAAATGCCGGCCCAGCCGTGCTGAAGCAGCAGATTTACGACCACCTCCAGCGGCATATCCACGAGCATCATCTCTGAATTAACGCGGCCGTAACGCAACCGTTACGGGACGATCACGGCCCCTTCCTAGAGTGACTGTCGGCGGGTGGGTGAGCACCCACCTCTTCCGCCTTCGCGCGACCGCGCGCCGGCGGGAACAAGAACGTCTCGGAGGGAGGCTCATGAAACTTTTCTGCAGGTTCGCCAGTGTGGTGGCGATGCTCGCGTTGGCGACCGGATCGATGGTTCGCGCGCAGCAGATCGAAGCACGTGTGGTCGGCAAGGTCGTCGATCAGAGCCAGGCGGTGCTGCCCGGCGTAACGGTGACGGTGACGTCCGTCCAGACCGGCGCCGTCCGGACAGCGGTGAGCGGCGCTGAGGGTACCTATACGGTCACCAATTTGAATCCCGGCCGCTACGTCGTGCAACTGGAGCTCGCCGGGTTCCAGACGAGAAGCCGCGAGATCACACTCGGCGTTGGCCAGACGGAAACGGTTGACGGCGTGCTGAGCGTTGGCGGCGTCACCGAAGCGATCAACGTGTCCGCCAGCGCGCCGGTTCTCGACACGAGCTCGGCGCGCCTGGGCGTGAACGTGTCGCCCGAGGAAGTCCAGAACCTGCCGGTGAACGGCCGCAACTTCGCGAACCTGATGACGCTGGCGCCCGGCGCCACCAGTGACGGCAATGGCGGCTGGGCGAGCGTGCGCTTCAACGGCAAGTCGAACCAGCAGAACTATCTGAACTACGACGGCGTGGACGGGACCTACGTGTGGGATGCAAGTCCGGGATATCTGAACGCCACGGGATCGCAGTTCCGTCTACAGACGTCGATGGAGTCGGTCGCCGAATTCCGCGTGAACTCGGGCCTCGCGCCTGCTGAAAGCGGCCTTGGCGCCGGCGGCAACATCACCGTGGTCAGCAAAAGCGGCGGAAACCGGTTCACCGGCTCGCTGTTCGAATATGTCCGCAACGATGCGCTGGACTCCGCCAGCAAGTACGACGACAGGAAACAGAACCTCGAGCTGAACCAGTTCGGTGGCTCGCTCGGCGGCCCGATCGCCTCGAATCGCACCTTCTTCTTCTTCAGCTACGAAGGGCTGCAGCAGAAGACGGGGCTCAGCTTCACGGAGGCGGTGCCAAGCGATCTGGCGATTCAGCGCATCAACGCCGGCCAGTTCGTCGGCACGCAGGCAGGCTTGAGCGCGGCGCGCACGCAGGCGGTCGCGCCGCTGCTCGCGGGCTTCCCGCGCGGCACGGCGGCCACGAACAATCCGCTCCTTGCCCTGGCGACCCTCGACACACAGGCCGAGCAGAAGGAACACAGCTTCTCGGTGCGAATGGACCACCGCTTCAACAACAATCAGATGCTCTACGGCCGCTTGCTGTTCAGCGACGGAGAAGTGGACACGCCGGACCGCACGGTGACGCCGCGCCGCGTGCTGGCGACGCAGCAGCCGATCAACTTCGTCGCCAATCACCAGTCGATCTTCGGCACCAGCGTCATCAACGAGCTGAAGATTGGCTATAACCGTCCCAAGTACGACGCGCTCGCGTTCGGCCCCGCCGGCTACGATCCCATCCAGGTGTCGTTGTCGGGCACGGTCACGTCGCAGTCTGCCGACGCACGCGGCACGACCGGCGTGGCGCGCAGCGGTCTGCTCGTTCGCGCGACGAGCAATGCGTCGACCAACGGCCAGGCCTACAATCCGCACTCGCTCTCGCTGTCGAACGCGCTGTCGATGACGCGCGGCGGGCACTCGCTGAAGATCGGTGGCGAGTACCGGAAGATCGACTCGCAGTTCCGGTTCCTCGGCAGCACCGAGATCACCTACGCGGACATCAACGCGTTCATCGACAACCGCCCGCAGCAGGTCGCGGTGTCGCTCGACTCGCCGGTGTTCCACCCGCAGCAGTGGTACGGCATCGGCTTCGTGCAGGACACCTGGCGCGTCAGCGACCGCCTCACGCTCGAACTTGGGCTGCGCTACGACTTCTACTCGGTTGTGAAGGAGCGCGACAATCTGGCCAGGCCGTTCTTCATCGAGGACAATGACTTCGCCAGCGGCTGTGCGGCGCCGGCGACGAGCTGTGCGGCGGACTTCTACGATCCGGACAAGAACAACTTCGCGCCGCGCCTCTCGGCCGTGTTCCAGCTCACGCCGAGGACCCTGTTGCGTGCCGGCTACGGTCACTTCTACGGCCCGGGGCAGTTCGAAGATCGCATCCAGCCGATCGAGAACTACATCGAGCGGCAACGCGTGCAGGACACGCAGGTCGTCAACCTCGCGTATCCGGTCGATCCGGCCACATATCGAAACCTGCTCTCGGTCCGCGGCTACACGCACGAGCGTCCGGATGAATACAACGTTCAGTACGGGGCCAGCGTGTCACAGGAGCTGCCGTATCAGGTCAACCTGACGGTCGGCTACACCGGCAGCCGCGGCAAGGACATGTTCCTGCGCGGCGTGGCCAACACCTTCAACGACGCGACGCGCGTGCGGCTGAACGCGGCAGCCGGCCAGGTGGACTACAAGACCTCGGGCTGCGTCGATGGCCTGGTGATCGCCGGCCGCAGCATCAGCGGCTGCGGACGGGCGTCCTACGACGCCTTCCAGATCAGCACCACCCGCCGGTTCCACATCGGCTTCACGGGTGGACTGCAGTATCAGTACTCGCGGAACAAGGGGACGACGCAGGGGTCGAATGAAGCCGTCACCGCGTCGAACACGTTCGACTACGACTCGGAATACGGAACGAACCAGACGGACATCCCGCACTCGTTCAACGGCTCGCTGATTTACATGCCTCCGTTCGACGGGCCGATCGCCGGCGGCTGGCGCATCGGCGGCATCGTGAACGCGCGCAGCGGCGTCCCGATCAACGTCACGATCAACCGCCCGGACACCGTGAGCGTCGGCGGCGTGACGGTGACGAACGTGCCCGGCGGTAACTCGCGCGGCACGCAGCGCCCCGATCTGGTTCCCGGCGTGAACCCGTACCTCAAGGACGGCGTGCGCTGGCTGAATCCGGCGGCTTTCGCGGCGCCGATGCCGGGAACGTTCGGCAACCTGCCGCGCAATTTCCTGCGCGGTCCGAACTTCTGGCAGCTGGACATGATGGCGAGCAAGGACATCCGCTTCAGCAGCAGCAAGGGGCTGCAGCTGAAAATCGAGGTGTTCAATCTGACCAACCGGCTGAACTACGAGAATCCGGCGGCCGTGCTGCCGGCGGGAACCGTGGGGCAGGCGTTCACCGATGGGACCGCAGGGACGTTTGGCTACATGCTGGGACCGTTGAATCGCACGGTCGGCCTGGGCACGGCGCGGCAGACGCAGATCTCAGTTCGCTACCTGTTCTAGAAGGACTGGCGGGCGGACGTAACTGAAGCCTTCCGCCCGGAGGTCAGTCACTGCAGACCGCATCATCGCGAGCCGGTGGCGCAGCCACTGGCTCGCATCGCGATCCAGCCTGAACGCCTCGCCGTTGACGGCGGCAAATTCCCGCGCATCAACCGACGCCCGCATCAACCCGCTGTCAGCGTGCGTGCCGGTCGCGAGCAGGAAATGCCCGATCTCGTGCGCCACCGCGCGGCCGAGGACCAGGCCGAGCCGCCGCTCACGTGGTGTGGAGGCGTCGGACGCGGCCGTTCGCGCCGCTTCGTCGACCACGCGTTCCGCGCTTTCAATCGAAGCGACCGCAAGCGCCCGCGGTGCTGCTTCCGGAAACAGCTCGGCAACGGGCCACTCACCAGCCAGGCGCCTCATCTGCGGGCGCGCCACCACCAGCACGCGTAGCGGTGCGTCAGGATGCTCGACGGTGTGCCCCGGCCGTGCCCACTCGATGTTTACCCGCTCGTGCCGCCAGATGCGTTCGGCTTCGGAGATGAGCGCCTGACGCGTCATGGCCGTCAGGTTGGAGGACAGTGTGAGCAGGACGTGAAGTGGAACGGACGCGTTCGGCGACTTCGCTGCCGGGCTTCCGCTCCCGACGGTAATCATCACCGCCGCGACCGTGCTCCAGGCCGCAACCGTTCGAACGCGAAATGGCCGTCCGTCCATGAACGGCCATTGTCGCGCTACATCATCGGTATGTCGAGACTGTGACGTTGGTGTAACGTCTTTGTAACCCGGAATCGCGGGCCGCTACCGCTTCTTGCTCCGTGAGCCGCTCCGGCCACGGGGGGATGAGCTGCGTGACCGCGACGACGACCGTTCGTTCGCCATCCCCATCGACGTGCCTCGTCTCGACCGCGGGCTGGACTCCTCTTCTTCCATGTCCTCTTCCGATTCGCCGCTCATGAGCGCCTGGCGATTCACTTCGGACTTCGCGATGATGTTGAGCTTCTCGTCGGCTGCCTTCTCCTCGTCGAGCGTGGCGCCGAGCAGCTCCTTTGCCCGCTCGTGGCCCATCAGCTCGGCGAAGTACGCAAGCGTGCCGTACGACGCGATCTCGTAGTGTTCGACTTTCTGACAGCCGGCGATCAAGGCGGCGTCGAGAATCGGCCCTTCCTCGAGCTCTTCCATCGCGGTGTTCCCTTCCTCGAGGATGCCCATCATCCCATCGCACTTCTTGCCGCGCGGCGTCTCGCCAATTGACTTGAAGACCTGTTCGAGCCGGGTCGCCTGCTTCTCCGTCTGGCGAAGATGCTCGGTGAGCGCCGATCGAAGTTCGTCCGACTGGGCGTGTTTGGCGATCTTCGGCAGCGCCTTGATGATTCGCTTCTCCGCGTCGTACATGTCGCGGAGTTCTTCAACGAACAGCTCGTGCAGTGTCTGTGCGGCCATCTGTTTCTCCCCTTAACGGCTAACGGCTCGGTCGTGTGACAGGACTGTCATTCAGAAGTCGCAACAAACGTGCCGCCGAAGAGTTAAGTAGGCCCTTCGGGCATGATGCATAGGATCCCGAATCGTGCTCGCTGTGCTCCGTCGTCGTCTGGCGATCATCACTTGGGTGATCGTCAGTACCCAGAGTCTGGTTCTCGCTGTGGGAACAGCGCAGGTGTGCGCGGACGGCGAACACACCCACGGCGGCAAGCCGGCGCCCGATTGTGCGATGCACCATCACAGTGGCAGCGCGGCGCACTTAGACGGCGGGACACACCACGACCACGCGGCGGCGCACAGCGCACCGGCTCATCGCGCAGCGGCTCAGCTGAGTTGCCGCTGTTCGAATGAAGCGCCCTCGACGTTTCTGGGACATACCGCAATCATCGAGCGCTCTTTCAACGCAACACCATCTCTCCAGGCCGCG
>DATLLQ010000199.1:0-5465 GCA_035537775.1 Vicinamibacterales bacterium
GTCGTTCCCGGAGAAACACCGGGCGAGCAGACAGACAAGGCAATCGCCGACGCGGCGCGTCGCGTCGGCTTTCCGGTCCTGCTCAAGCCATCGGAGGGTGGCGGCGGAATCGGGATGAAGGTCGTGCGAGACGAATCGGCGCTCGCGGCGTCGATCGCTCAGGCACGGCGCGAAGCACTGGCGGCGTTCGGCGACGGCACGCTCTACGTGGAACGTCTCATCGATCGTCCACGCCATGTCGAGTTCCAGATTCTCGCCGACGCCCATGGAAGCGTCATCCACCTCTTCGAGCGCGAGTGTTCCATCCAGCGCCGTCATCAGAAGGTCATCGAAGAGACTCCGTCCACGGCGCTGACTCCCGCGTTGCGGACTCGGATGGGCGACGCCGCAGTCTCGGTGGCTCGAACTGCCGGATACCGGAACGCCGGAACCATCGAGTTTCTCCTTGAAGGAACCGGCGACGCGGCGCGGTTCTATTTTCTCGAGATGAATACGCGCCTGCAGGTGGAGCACCCGATCACCGAGGAGGTCGCCGGTGTTGACCTCGTCGCGGCACAGATCCGGATTGCCGCCGGTGAGCCGCTCTCCTGGTCGCAGGAGCAGCTCTCACAGCGCGGACACGCAATCGAGCTGCGCATCTACGCGGAGGATCCGGCTCGAGGGTATCTGCCGCAGGCCGGTCCGTTGGCGCTCTATCGCGAGCCGGCGCTTCCAGGCGTGCGGTTGGACTCCGGGTTCACGGAAGGCGACGAGATCGGCGTTCACTACGACCCGCTGATTGCCAAGCTGATCGCTCACGGGGAAACACGTGAAGCGGCACGCCAGCGTGCGTTGGCGGCCCTTCGGGCGTTTCCCATCCTCGGCATCCGGACGAACACTTCCCTGCTCGGCGAGCTCCTGGTTCACTCACGGTTCGTGGCCGGCGATCTCGACACGCGATTCCTCGACGCCGAGGCCGACGCGCTGCGCGCGAAGCTCGTCACCGAGCCGCCGGCAGAAGCCGTCGCGCTCGCTACGGCTCTTGGGGCGGGTGCAGCCATGCAGCCGTCCGCTACGGCCGCCGCCGGGACGACTGCGTTCGATCCCTGGGTAACGCTGCGGGGCTGGCGCGTATGAACGTGACCAGCCTGGGCGACGACCGTTACGAGGTGACCATCGACGGCCGGCGCACCCTGGCGTACGCAATTCGGCGTGGTCATGAGACCTGGGTATTCGTCGAGGGCCGGGTCTGGGTCATCGATGCGCGTGGGCCTTCTACGCGTCGCGGCAAACAGCATGACGAAGCGGCTCTCTCTGCCCCGATGCCGGCAACGGTCGTCGCCATCAACGTCGCCGCCGGCCAGGCTGTGAAGGCAGGCGACACGCTCGTGGTCCTCGAGGCGATGAAGATGGAGATGGCGGTGACCGCCCCTCACGACGGAACAGTGCGCGCGATCGCCTGCCGCGTGAGCGAGCTCGTGCAGCCGGGCGTTCCGCTGGTAGAACTCGAGTAGGGAGTTAAGATCCTTCAATGGAACCCGAGATCGCCACCCTGCTTGCCGACTTCGTCCAGAAGGTCGGCTGGCTGCGCAGGGACATGCAGCAGAAGAAGGAGTACGAGCGCTACTCGGCGCGTTTCCTTCGAATCGAGCAGAAGTTCTCGGCACTCGCCGAATTGATCTCTCTGAAGGATCCCGAGCTGGCCAAGGCCCTGCGGACCGCGTTTCAGATGCCGGCGAGGGACTCGGCCTTCAAGAACGCCGAACACCAGAAACGAATGAAACAGCCTGGACCCGACGACAACTAGACCGACCGGGGACCTTCACCGGTCCCACGCCCCGCGCGCCCACTCCAGGAACTTCTTCTCCGGCCAGTAATTGACGATGCGGCCTTCCGGAATGCCGGCAAGCCGCGCGTGTGCGATTGAGATCTCGGTGAAGTCGAGCTCGGCGTGCGCATGCGCGTCGCTGTCGAGCGCGAAGATGCAGCCGAGCTCCAGCGCGCGCGCCGCCAGCTCGTAGTGAACGTCCTGGCGGTCGAACGAGCCGTCGATCTCGATGGCGACCTGACGTTTCGCGGCGATCTTGAACACCTTGTCCCAGTGCGCCTTCACGCCGGGCCGCTGGTTGAACTTCCGGCCCATCGGGTGCCCGAGGATGGCAACCCCACGTTGTGAGACCGCGCCTGCCATGCGTGCTGTCTGGTCGATCGTCTTCCGCAGCAGCGAGTGCGGCGAAGCGACAACGAACTCGAACTGCCGCAGTTCGTGCTCCTCCATGTCCACGGTGCCGTCCTGCCGGATGTTCGCTTCGATGCCCTTGAACATCCGGAACTTCCCTGAGTACTTCCGGTTCAGCGCGTCGATTTCCGCATGCTGTTCCTTCACCTGCGCCATGGTCATGCCGCCGGCAACAGACAGTCCGTATGAATGGTCAGTGATGCCAGCGCAGGAATTGCCGCGCGCCATGCATGCCTCGACGATCGAGCCGAGCGTCTCGGCGCCGTCGCTCCAGACCGAATGCATCTGAAAGTCGCCGCGGTAGCGGGCGGCTGAAGGCGATCCGCGCCGCCCGACAATCGCCTTCACCGCCGCACGACTCAGGTAGTGATGCCGGAGTGCGCGCAGTTTGGCGACCGCGTCCTCTTTGCCGGCGTCACGGATCGACTGCTCGACGAACGGCGAGCCGCCGTCGAGGATCAGCTCGCGCGCGATGCGGTCGGTGGTGGGCCCGATCCCGGAAACGCCGCGCAGGGTGTTGGATTCAACCAGCGGTGTGATCGGCGCGTCGATGCGCAGGACGGCCTTCGCCGCCCGCGAGTAGCCCCAGCCCCGCTGCGACTCGCCGGCGACTGCCGCCATGTCCAGCAGCAGGCCGGCCAGCTCGAGGTTGACGTCTCTAATCTTTTGGCCCGTCAGTCTGGTTGGAGAGGTACTGCTGGTATCCCATTTCCTTGATCTGGCCGACCTGCGCTTCGAGCCAGTCCACGTGCTCCTCTTCGTCCGCCAGCAGCTTTGAAAACAGCGCGCGTGAGGTATCGTCGCCGGCTTCGCGCGACACCTTGACCGCGTTGTTGTACATCTCCACCGCGTTCAGTTCGAGCTTGAGGTCAGCCTCGAGCTGCTCCTTGACCGAGGTGCCGACGCTGAGCGCCATGTATTCCATCTTCGGCGTGGCGTCGAGGAACAGGATCCGCTCGATGAGCTCCTCCGCATGCTTCATCTCGTCGATCGACTGCTTTCGGATGTAGTCGCCGAGCTTGTGGTAACCCCAGTTGTGACACATCTCCGCGTGCAGGAAATACTGATTGATCGCCGTCAGCTCCTCTTTGAGCGCAATATTGAGCTGGGCAATGACCTGGTCGTTACCGCGCATGGACGCCGCCTCCAGACAGAATTAACAACAAAGCCGCGGCGTCGGTGCGCCGGGCCTGAGCATCCTGACACACGCGGTGCTCAATCCTCAAACCTGCGATTGAGACGCAGGTGCTCGAACGTCACCCCGGTCTCCGCTTCGCGCCCCGACTTCAGCAGGATGCGGTAGCCCGCCACCGGCGGGCCGATGTAGTACGGCGTATCCGGCTTACCGCCCGCGATGGCAGACGTCGTGAGGTAGATGTCGCGCACCAGGCGCTCCCGAATGAGCGCAGTCGCAGTGACCTGACCGCCCACGCACGAGAGCACCTCTACGCCGCGGCTTCGCAGCTGCCGAAGCGCGTGTTCGAGCGACACCGGCTCGCCGGCGTCGATCACGTCGATCCAGGGACGCCCGCTGACTCGGGCACGGATCCGCTCGACGGCGTCCGTTCGCGTGATGACAAACACCCGCAAGACCGGCTCGTGAAAGAACAGCGCATCGTCGAACCTGAGGTCGCCCTTGTTCGTCAGGACGACCTGCGCCGGATGTCTCGTCTTGCCTCGCGCGAGGCGGAGAGCGACGAGCTCCGGATGCCACACCGAGAAGACACGCTCGACGCCCCGCGCGGTGGCCGAACCGGCCATCACGGCATCTGCATCCACGCGTGAGAGGCCCTCGTAGACCAGGTGGAAGTCGGTCGCGCCGCCCCCCAGCGTCGCCGGATCCGCCGCGCCGGTGTTGCCGTCGCGCGACTGCACGAATACGAGGCTGACGACCGGAAGCCCGTCGGCTGCCGGCGACTCGCTCCGGTAGAACGGGCCGTCGAACAGCCGCTCGGACCAGTGGTTCCCGATCGCCACCAGGCCATCCTCCGGACTGGCGTCCACCGTCGTGTAGCCGGGAATCACCGCCTCCCGCGCCATCTGCTCCTTGCGGCGCAGGAACGCCTCGAACCTGCTCGTCATGACGGTCACCGTGCCGATCCATGCAAAAACGTTCCCCAAAACGACCGGGGGAGGGGGGATCTCGTGCTACGCTTACGTGACCGGTGGCTTGGGCTAAAGCCATGAGTCTCTGACACTTGATGCTGGAGAAACCGCTCGACGTCACGCTCGAGTTAGCACCCCGGGCTCGGTTCGACGTCGTTGACCTCCGGTCGCGCTTCGCGGCCGAACACGAGGCTCTGAACGCCTACCCGCGCTGTCTCTACTGGTCTTTCCACACGACCGCCGGTTTTCTCGATCGCAGCCTTGCTGCGCGCCTGAGCGCGCAGCACCTCCCGACCTACGTCGATGCGTTCCGGACCCTGTTTCCCGAGGGCGCCGGCTACGAGCACGATCGCCTCGAGCGCCGGACGGACCTTGACGCGGAACAGCGCGCCATCGAGCCGCGCAATGCCGACTCGCACCTGGCCTACATTGCCAGCGGCCTGCGCCCCTGCGTCACCCATCCAAATCGCTCCGGCGAAACGGTGTACTTCGTCGATCTCGACGGCGTCTACGAGGGACGGCCCCGACGCCGGCAGGCGCGTGTCATCGGGTTCAGCCAGGAGCGGCTCGTCACGGCCACGCGAATCGAGGTACCTGTCTCCCAGCACCCGATCGACTCGATCAATCTGAAGGACCCGCGGCTCGGCGTGTACGACGAGTTGATGCATTTCGCGAAGAACGCCGGCATCGGCAAGGGACGCCTGCGCGTGACGCTGGACCCGGGTGAGCGCCATGCCGCGCTGACGGTCAACGAGTACGAGACGCTGTTGATGAAGTACGACCTCGCGGAGGTGCTGAGAAACCCCCTCCGCTTCGTCGCCGAGAAGTACCGGCACGCCATGGCCAACCCGCGCGCCGTGCCCGCCAAGACACTTGGCTACGCGAAGTACGACCTCGTCCGAGTCCTGAACCAGAGCCTCGATTCGCTCGGCCTGCGGGGTTCAATCGTCGAGAAGATCATGGCCAGGACGCTCGCCGTACCGGCCGCGCGGTTCTTCCGCATGCGCCGTTCGGTGAGCCTGCTCGTCTCCGATTGCCCCGGTGGAACGACGGGCATCGTCGAGGGCACCTATCAGAGCCCCATCCTCGTGCAGTGGCAGAACGCGCCGCGCCAGTCGCGCGTCCTGAACGTCTCGCTCAC
>DATLLQ010000200.1:0-3583 GCA_035537775.1 Vicinamibacterales bacterium
CGATAGTTCATGTTCGCGTTGAAGTTCACCTTCGAGGCGTGCGTGACACGGTTTGCGCTCACGTTGGTGCTGATGTTGTAGGACTTGCTGGAGCTTTCGCCGCTGGCGTTGCCGTTGAGGCTCAGCCTGAAGCTCCACCGGTTCCACGGATCTCTCGATAAGGCCGTCTCGGCGGTGGTTGACGTGGGTTTCTGAACCGACACCTGCAGCCGCTCCGCGCCCGGACCACCCAGGACGTATGGCACCAGCCCCAGCGACATCACACGGACCATCCCGCGCCGGACCGCATCGTCGGAGGCGGCGACGACAAAGGTCTCGCGCAACACGTGGTCGCGCCCCTTGAAACGCCCCTGGCCGAAGAAGCTGAAGGTGATCTCGCGTCCGCCGCTGCCGGTGGACTGGCCGGTCATCAGCAGGTGGACGTCCGCCGTCTGCCGGTCGCGCACGTGGTCGATGAAGTTGATTTCGGTACGGAAGAAGTCGGTGTCGCAGGGCGTGTTGTTGCAGTCGATGAAGAGCCGCACAGGTTCGAGCTTCGGCGCTTCCTCCTGGGCGGCAGCCGAACCACTCCCCAGAACGAGACACACAGCCACGAGTAAGGCGGCGACGCGCAATCGCCTGTTAGACGCCGGTCGGGGCGATTCGGTTCGACACACCTGTAGTGTCCGCCTTTAGGCGGACCCTCACGCGCGCGCCATCAATTGCGCCGCGGCCTCGCGCACCTGCGCCACGTGACGCATTTCGTGGGCCGCAATCAGCTCCACCCACTGATACACGTTGAGCGGGCCGAAAAACGGATGGTCGTGAATCACGCCGCTCAGCGCCAGACCGTCAGCGCTCAGCAACGAGTCGCGGAACGCCTCCCTCGCCTTGCCCGCAGCCGCCCACGCCGCGGATTCGCTCAAGGAGCCGGATGGAACAGCGGCTTCGGGCGCCGTCCGCTTCCCCGTTCGATCCGCGAGCATCGACCGGATCTTCTCGGGCAGCGGCGTGCGCGGCTCGCTCTCAGAGTCGAGACCGGCGCGCGCCTCGGCGATCTTGCCGCCGACGACGGCGCTGAAGCGCGTCTCGACGAGCGAGAGGTGTTCGACGATTTCAACGGGCGACCAGCGGTCGGGACCCGGACGTTCGGCTCGCAGATCTGCGGGCACTGCCGCCATCGCCTCACGCAGGGCCAGACGCGACGCATCGAGCGCCGCCAGCGCGTCGGATAGATGTGAATGCATTACTTGACCCTCACTCCTTTCAATTCACCCTCGACGATCGTCACGACCACCTCGTTGACGATGCCCTTCGCATCCGGCGGCATGAACTCGACGGCAACGCCCTGCGCCATGAACTTCGTGGGCGACGTCGGGATTGCCGTGATCGTCGGGCCGCGCTCGATCTCCACGGCCAGGACCTCGCCTTTCGGCACGATGGTTACGTGAAACGGCTTGTCGCCGGGAAGGAACGGGGGGAACTGATACGTTCCCGCGTACCGCGCGAGTATTTCCGGTGCGACCTTCACCTGCAGCTTGCGGTCGTCGTCTGCCGTCCCGATCAGATGCGGGCGGCTGCGCTCGTTTTCGGCGCAGACATACTCGATCAGTTCTGTGTCCGGCTGCAGTGTCGCCTCGACGGGAATCCTGATCGGCTTCGCATAGGCCTTGGGGTCCTCGAACGTGACCTCGACGTCCATGTGGCCGAGATCGCGACGCGTGAACCGCTCCGTCACGCGCAGCGCCTCAGTGTGCTTGTGGCCTTCTCCGTCGAGCAGCGTGCGATCGTTATAGCCAACTGTTGCCACGACGAGCGTGTCGCCTTCCCAGCGGCCCACCGAATATCCAAGCCACGTCGGATTCGGATCGGCAGGCAACGGACGACCGTCGAGGAAGATCTGCCGGAACTCCATCGCCTCGTTGAAGACCATCAGGAGCGATGGCGTCTGCACGAACTTCGCAAAGCCCTCGCTGTGAAGCGAACGCGGTCCTGACGGCAGGCAATGCACGCCCGTGTCGTCGCGCCCAAGCTCGTGCTCGTACTTCTTCGCCGCATCGACGATCCACGGCTGCGGTCCCGCGGCGACGATGAGCGTGCCCGGATTCGTCTTCGCCTCCAGACGCCACAGTCCCGTCAAATCGGGTTTGCCGTCGGCGGCTGTCGGCCGGGGCGCGGTGAGATTGACCTTGCCATCAGCAGTTCGCGGCAGGCCTGGCGTCTTGTAATCGAACCATTGCGCCGACGCCACACCCGTACATGTCAGGGAAATTGCCAGGGTGAGAGCGAACCGTACGCGCTGAAACACGGTAAGCCTCCGTAGGCGCCTTTCAGAGGGCGCAGGAATTCAGCGAAGAGCCAGTATGCTCGCACAAATCGACCTGCGGTGATGACTAAACTGACCACGCGCTGCTGCATCGCCGGAGGCGGCCCCGCCGGCATGATGGCCGGTTTGCTGCTCGCCCGCGCCGGGGTCGAGACGCTCGTGCTCGAAAAGCACGGCGATTTCCTGCGCGATTTCCGCGGCGACACCGTGCATCCCTCAACCCTCGAGTTGATGCACGAACTCGGGGTGCTCGACGCGTTCCTGAAGCTTCCGCACCAGAAGGTCAGCGAAATCGGCGGCGACATCGACGGCACTCGCGTGATGGTTGCCGACTTCTCGCACCTCCCGACCGAGTGCCGGTTCGTCGCGCTGATGCCGCAGTGGGACTTTCTCGATTTCCTCGCCGACGAAGGGCGCCGGTATCCGACGTTCCGCCTGATGATGAACGTCGAGGTGACCGACGTCATCCGGAGCGGCGATCGTGTGACCGGCCTCCGCGCTCGCACTCCCGACGGCGACCTCGAGATTGACGCGTTGCTGACAATCGGCGCCGACGGACGCCGTTCCATCGTCCGCGAGCGCGCCGGCCTGGCCGTCGAGTCGCTCGGCGCCCCGATCGACGTGTTCTGGATGCGTCTCTCGCGCCGCGAGACCGACCGGACGCAGACCCTCGGCGTCATCCGCGCCGGGCGCGTGCTCGCGATGCTGAACCGGGGCGACTACTGGCAGTGCGGGTTCGTCATCCAGAAGGGAGGCGCCGCCGAACTGCAGAAACGCGGCCTCGACGCTATCCGCGAGGAGATCGCGGCGATGGTCCCGTTCCTCGGCGATCGCGTGCACGAGCTTCGCACCTGGGACGATGTGAAGCTGTTGACTGTGCTGGTGGATCGGTTGCGGCAGTGGTACATGCCCGGGCTGCTGTGCATCGGCGATGCCGCGCACGCGATGTCGCCCATTGGTGGCGTCGGGATCAACCTGGCCGTTCAGGACGCCGTCGCCGCGGCGAACCTGCTGTATCGCCCGCTCGTCGAGGGAAACGTTTCACTCGCGGATCTCGCGGCCGTGCAGCAGCGCCGGCTGTTTCCGACGCGGATGACGCAGGCCGCGCAGGTGGCGATTCAGAAGAACGTCCTGGCGCCGGTACTCAACAGCGCGCGGGGTTCCGCGCTCCCGCTCCCCTTCCCGGTGCGACTGCTGCGCGATCACCCAATCCTGCGGCGGATCCCGGCGCGCCTGGTTGGGATGGGCGTCCGTCCCGAGCACGTGCGTACGCCCAAC
>DATLLQ010000201.1:0-18053 GCA_035537775.1 Vicinamibacterales bacterium
ACCGAGAAGATGCTGGCGTACTTCATCCGGAAGGCGCACAACAACCGCAACGTCTGGGTGCGCCCGCGCATCGTCATTGGCGTGCCGTCCGAGATCACGCAGGTCGAAAAGCGCGCGGTGAAGGACAGCGCCTATCGCGCCAAGGCCAGCGAGGTGCACCTGATCGAGGAAGCGATGGCGGCGGCGATCGGCGCCGGCATGCCGATCACCGAGCCCTCCGGCAACATGATCGTGGACATCGGCGGCGGCACCACCGACATCGCGGTCATCTCACTGGCCGGCATCGTCTACAGCAAGGCGGTGCGCGTGGCCGGCAACGAGATGGACGAGGCGATCATCCAGTACATCAAGAAGACGTACAACCTGCTGATCGGCGAACGCACGGCCGAGCAGATCAAGATGGAGATCGGCTCCGCGTACAAGCTCGACGAGCGCATGACGATGGAGATCAAGGGGCGCCACCTGATCGAGGGCGTGCCGAAGACCATCACCATCAGCGACGAGGAGATTCGCGAGGCGCTGGCGGAAACCGTCAACGTCATCGTGGACGCGGTACGCGTCGCGCTCGAGCGGACTCCACCTGAGCTGTCCGCCGACATCGTCGACCGCGGCATCGTGCTCACCGGCGGCGGCTCGCTGCTGAAGAATCTGGACAAGCGTCTCCGCGAGGAAACCGGCCTGCCGCTGGCGATGGCCGAAGACCCGCTGTCATCGGTCGTGCTTGGCGCCGGCAAGATGCTGTCGGACTTCAACCTCTTGCGGAAAATCTCGATCGACTAGCCGCGCTGCAGTTCCGCGATGGCTCTTCTGGACATTCGACAGCGCACCGGATGGTTATTCGGTGCCGTCGTGGTCTCACACATCATCCTGATCTCGGCGCAGGTCACCACCAAGCGGGGCGTTCCCGTCCTGCAGGAGGTGACCTTCGGCGCGTTTGCGGAAATGCAGCGCGCCGCCACGTCGGCCTTCAACGGTGTCCACGAAGGGTGGCAGAACTATTTCGCGCTGCAGCAGATCCGTCAGGAGAACGAGCAGTTGCGCCGTGAAGTAACCGGGCTGCGCGTGTCGCTCGAGCAGGAGCGGACTGTTGCCCAGGAAACGCGGACGCTGCAGAAGCTGCTCGACCTCAAGTCGGCAACCGGGTTCAGCACTGCGGCAGCCGCGGTCATCGGCAGCGGAGCCGACCCTGAGTTCCGGACCATCTCGATCGACAAGGGCACGCAGGACGGTCTTCGGGCCGACATGGCCGTGATGTCGCCAGCGGGCGTCGTCGGCCGCATCCTGATGCCCACGTCCCGGGCTGCCAAGGTACAGCTAATCATCGACCGGGACGCCGCAGCAGGTGTGCTGATAGAGCGGTCGCGGGTGAGCGGTGTCGTGACGGGAGTCGGCAGTGCCGACAGCCTCGCGTTCAAAGCCGGCCTCATCGAGCTGAACTACGTGCCCGGGAGCGCCGATGTGAAACCCGGCGACCGCGTAGTCACGTCAGGAATCGATGGGATTTACCCTAAAGGGTTGCCTGTAGGGGAGATACAATCGGCGGAGCGCGTGGGCGGCGAGTGGCGGATCCGGGTGAAGCCGGCTGTGGATTTTTCCTCGCTGGAGGCGGTCCTCGTCGTGTTGAAATCGCCTGATCCTCCACAGGACGCGGCAGCCGACGGTGAGAAGTGAAGGCGCTCGGAGTCTTCGTCGCAATCGCGCTGGCGCTGGGGCTGCAGACGACGCTGGCACGTTTCGTGGTCGGCGGCTCTGCAGCGATCGATCTGGTGCTCGTGGCCGTGGTCGCGGTGGCGTTGACGATCGGCCCCGTCGGCGGGATGCTCGCGGGAAGCGCGGCCGGGCTGATTCAGGATTCTCTCGCGAGCGGCGTGGTGGGGATTGGCGGCCTCGCCAAGACGATTGTCGGGTTTCTGGCGGGAGCGTTCGGGCAGCAGTTCATCGTGACGGCGGCGCTGCCGCGCCTCGTCATCTTCGTGGCGGCAACGCTGCTGCACGGCGCCGTGTTCATGGGGCTCTATTACGTCCTGGACATCCGCGTGTTTCCATCTCCGTGGAAGCCGCTGGCGGCGCAGGCTCTCGGCAACGCGCTCGTCGGGATCGTGGCGTTCGGCATCATCGAGTCGCTCCCGGGCATCGTCGAGCGCCGGCGTTCACGCCGCGGTCGCCGGTGAAAAGGTAGAACGAATGGTCGCACCAACAGAAGATCGCCGTCGAATATCCGCGCGCGTCTCCGTGCTGCAGGTGGGCGTGATCGTCTGGTTTGCCGCGCTGGCGATCTGCTTCTGGGTGCTGCAGGTCGTCCAGACCGAGCAGTTCGTCGAGATGGCGAACAGCAATTACCAGCGGACGGTGGCGTTGCGGGCGCCGCGCGGCGATCTGTTCGACCGCGAGGGACGCGTGCTCGTCGAGAGCCGCGACTCGCTCACCATCTCGATCGACCGCGAAGCCACGAAGGACATGGCGCGGACGATCCGCAACCTGTCGGAGGTGCTCGGCATCGATGCCAAGGAGCTGAAGCAGATCGTCGACAAGCATATCCGCGCCGAGCCGGCTTCCTACCGGCCCGTGGTGATCGTGCAGGATGCGACGCTCGAGCAGGCGGCGCGTGTGCTTAGCCGCCATACTGAGCTCCCCGAGATTTCAGTGGAGACAGTGCCGACGCGGAAGTATCCAGCCGAAGCGCTCGCTGCCCACCTGTTCGGTTACGTCGGGCAGGCTGACGAGGAGCAGGTCAAGGAAGAAGGCCTCGCCCGCAACGCGATCGTCGGCAAGTTCGGCGTGGAGAAGATCTACAACGCCGCCCTGATGGGGGAGGACGGGGCGAGGCGCGTGGTCGTCAACAGCATGGGCCGGGAAATCGATGAGATCGAAAAGATCGATCCGACCCAGGGCCGGCGCGTTCAGCTCACCATCGACCTTGATCTGCAGAAAGCCGCTGAGGACGGATTCCGTCACGCTGGTTTCAACGGTGCGGCGCTGATTATGGACCCCCGGACAGGCGAGGTGCTCGTGCACGCGAGCCTGCCCGCCTACGACCCCAACGATTTTGCCGCCGGTATCAAGAGTGCGACCTGGAATTCCCTCAACACCGACAAACTGCGTCCGCTGAGCAATCGCGTGCTGCAGGGCCGGTACTCGCCAGGCTCGACGTTCAAGATCGTCGTCGCGACCGCGGCGCTCGAAGAAGGGCTCGTTGGTCCCGATCACCGCATCACGTGCACCGGCGGCGCGAACTTCTACGGCCGGTATTACAAGTGCCACCTGAAGGGCGGGCATGGCTCAGTGGACATGCGCCATGCGCTGGAGAAGTCGTGCAACGTCTACTTCTACACGCTCGGGAACATGCTCGGCGTCGACAAAATCCACAAGTGGGCCGAGAAGCTGGGGCTCGCGGGCAAGACTGGAATCGACCTTCCGAATGAGATGGAGAGTCTCGTTCCCAGCACGGAATGGAAGCTGAAGCGCACTGGCGAGCGCTGGTATCCCGGTGAAACGATTTCCGTGGCCATCGGTCAGGGACAGGTAACCGTCACTCCGGCCGGGCTCGCAAACATGATTGCCACCGTCGCCAACGGCGGCACGCGTGTGACGCCTCATGTCGTGAAAGCGATTGACGAAGGCAAGGGATTCAAGCCTGTGCCGCTGGCTGCGGTCGCGGATCGCGTCGCGTTCAAGCCGACGACGCTCGCGGCACTGCACGACGGCCTATGGATGGTCGTCAACGCAGCTGGTACCGGCGTCCGGGGCAAGATCGTCGGCCGTGACGTGTCCGGCAAGACCGGAACCGCGCAGGTGATCTCCAACGAGGGCAGGGCACGTGCTCGCGGCACCGACCGCGACCTTCGGGATCACGGCTGGTTCGTGTTCTTCGCGCCCAAGGACAACCCGCAAATCGCCGGAGTGATCTTCGCGGAGCACGGCCTGCACGGCTATCTGGGCGCGCCGATCGCGAAGCACGTCATCGAAACCTATTTTGCGAAGAAGGAAGGGCGGCCGCTGCCGGTGCTCGAGACCAAACCCTCGAATGAGCCGCCGGTTGACGATCCCGACTCGCCGCCTGCGTTGCCGCCTGTCCCGGTGGCTGACGCCAGACCTGTCAATGCGCGCACGGCGAACGCGCGGTCAGCGCAGTAGATGTTCGAACGACGGCTGTATCACCACGTGGACTGGGCGATGGTGGGCGCCATTCTGGCGCTCTGCCTCATCGGGCTCGCGCAGATCTACAGCGCCACGTACACGCCCACTGGTGCCAGCCGGGTCTTCTACACGCAGATCTGGGCGATCCTCATCGGCTTCCTGGCGATGCTGGTGGCGCTGAGCATCGACTACCGGTCGCTTGCCGACAAATCGCACTTCCTCTACATCGCCGTCGTGGCGTTGCTCATCGCCGTCCTGGTCTTCGGCGTCGTGCGCGGCGGATCGCGTCGCTGGATCGATCTCGCCGGCCCGCTCAATCTGCAACCGTCCGAGTTCGCGAAAGCCACGCTGGCGCTGACGCTGGCGAAGTTCTTCGGTGAAGCACGCCGTGGGACGGTCTTGCGCGGCGACTTCCTGATCGCCGCGGGGATTACGGCCGTACCGGTACTGCTCATCATGCAGCAGCCCGACCTCGGCACGGCTGTGACGCTCGTGCCAGTGCTGTTCGCCGCGGCCTTCGTCGCCGGCATGTCCATGCGGATTTTCGGCATCCTGGCGATCGTCGGCCTGCTGGCCGCTCCGGTAGCCTGGAAGTTCGTGCTTGAGGACTATCAGAAAGAACGCATTTCGACGTTCATCAACCCGTCGCAGGACGCCAGGGGCGCCGGGTATCAGCAGATTCAGGCCCGCATCACGGTGGGATCAGGCGGGCCCTTCGGAAAGGGATTCAGGGAGGGCACGCAGGGTCAGCTGCGGTTCCTTCCGGTGGCGCACAACGATTTCATCTTCTCGGCCTGGGCCGAGGAGCACGGATTCGTGGGCGTCGTGGTGGCGCTTGGGTTATATCTGTTCGTGATTCTGCGATCGCTCGAGGCGGCCCGGCTGGCCAAGGATCGGGCGGGCGCATACCTGGTGCTGGGGGTGCTGGCCAGCTTCACGTTCCAGGTCATCTACAACATTACGATGTCGGCCGGCCTCGCGCCGGTCAAGGGATTGACGCTTCCGCTCATGAGTTATGGCGGCTCTTCGATGATCGCGACGCTCGCGGGATTCGGCCTCATCCTCAACGTGCGGATGCGCAGGTTCACGAATTGAACTGTTTCAAGGGGCTGGTCCGCCAATGACTGCGCTGATGTGGATCCTGCTGACGATCGTGCTGGTGCACGCAGCAGGCCCTGGTGCGCCCCGGCGGAGGCTCCCGGAGAGCTACGGGCATGACCAAGGAGATGATCATCTCCTCGAGCGCCCACGAAACACGGGTTGCGATACTCGAGGACGATCAGGTCGCGGAAATTTTCATCGAGCGAGAGCGTTCGCGCGGCGTGGTCGGGAACTTATACAAGGGCCGGGTGTCGAAGGTGCTCCCCGGCATGCAGTCGGCGTTTGTTGACCTCGGTCTCGAGCGCGACGGCTTCCTCTACGTCACCGACGTCGTAGCCACATTCGAGGAATTCGATCGTCTGGAGACAGACGAGGATGACGGCGCAGTCCCGTCCAATGGCTCCCGTGGGGCGGGTTCCGCCGACGCGTCGGCCAGGGGAGGCGGACCCGGCGGGCGGGGAGGGCGCCGCGACCGCGACCGTGAGAAGGGCCCGGAGCCCAAGATCGAGGAGCTCCTCAAGGAAGGCCAGGAGATCATCGTTCAGGTCGCCAAGGAGCCACTCGGCACCAAGGGCGCGCGGCTGACCTCGCATGCGACCATGCCGGGGCGGTTTCTGGTGTTTATGCCGACGGTGGACCACGTCGGCGTTTCCCGCAAAATCGACTCGCGCGAAGAGCGCAGCCGCCTGCGCGGTATCGTTCGCGAGTTCCGCGAACAGCACGGGTTCACCGGCGGCGTCATCATCCGCACGGCAGCCGGCGGCCGCGCCAAGGAAGACATCGTTTCCGACCTGAGCTACTTCCACCGCGTGTGGACGGAGATCCGGCAGAAATCCGAGTCCCACCGCGCACCCGCCGTTGTCTACCAGGAGCAGAGCCTCGTCGCCAAGCTGCTGCGCGACCTGCTGACCGAGGAGTTCTCGGCGATCAGGATCGACAACCCGGTCGAGCACCGGCGCGTCCTCGAGCTGATCGAGCGCATCATGCCGTCGCTGGCGCCGAAGGTGAAGCTGTTCGAGAAGGAGTACCCCATCTTCGAGGAGTACGGCGTCCAGGCGGAGATCGATCGGGCGCTGCGCAGCAAGGTCTGGCTCAAATCCGGCGGCTCGATCGTCATCAACCAGACGGAAGCGTTGGTGGCCATCGACGTCAACACCGGGCGGTATGTCGGGAAGAAGACCGCCGGGCGGCTGGAAGACACCATCCTCAAGACCAACCTCGAGGCGGTGAAGGAGATCGTGCGGCAGATCCGCCTGCGCGACCTCGGCGGCATCATCGTGCTGGACTTCATCGACATGGAGGAGAAGAAGAACCGGCAGAAGGTGTTCCAGACCGTCGAGCAGGAGCTGCGCAAGGATCGCGCGCCGTCGAAGGCCATTCAGGTCTCGGACTTCGGCCTCGTCATCATCACGCGCAAGCGCGTCAAGCAGAGCCTGGAGCGCGTGCTGACGGATCCGTGCCCGTACTGCGCCGGCAGCTCCGTCATCAAGTCCAGCTCGACGATCTGCTACGAGATTCTGGCGGAGGTGAAGAAGATCAGCGCGGACCTGGACGGCCAGAGCCTCGTGCTGCGCGTCAATCCGGATATCGCGCGGGCGCTCAGGGACGAGGAGCGCGCGGTCTTCAGGGATCTGAAGCAGTCGCTCGGGCGGGAGATCGCGGTCAAGCCGGATGTGCAGCTCCATCACGAGCAGTTCGATTTGATGGCAATCGGCTAAGTCGTTCGGGTCGTTCGAATCGTTCGAATCGTTCGGGTCGTTCGGGTCGTTTCGAATCGTTGGAGACGTGATGCGTGCACTGGCGCTGTCAGTCGCATTTGCCACTGTGGTTGCTGGCGATCAGCAGCCTTCACCCGTAAACGATCTGCGCTTCGAGGTCGTCTCCATCAAGCGCAACAGGTCCAACGCGCTCGGATCGAACGGCAGCAGCGAGCGGCCGGACGGAGGATTCACACTCCTCAATGCTCCGATCATGACGCTCATCGGCCGTGCGCAGTTTCCTGCCATCGTGCCCGTCGATATGGTCGGCTTGCCTGAATGGGCACAGCGTGAGGCCTACGACGTGAGCGCGACGTCACCCCTCTCACGTCCGGCGACACCACAGGAACGGGCGGGCATGCTTCGCGCGATGCTCGCGGACCGGGTCAGGCTGGTGACGCATGTCGAGAAACGCCAGTTGCCTGTATACGACCTCGTACTGGCCCGCAACGATGGCCGGCTCGGAGCCGGCATCAAGCCGTCGGAAGTGGACTGCGTCGCCAGGGCGGCTGCCGACCGGGCGGCAGCCGTAGCGGGCGCTCCGCCGTCGCGGCCTGCCATCACTGATTTCAAGGCTCCCCCGGCTCCTTGCAGTGGGTTACGCGTGGACGGCGGCTTCGAAGGCGACGTGACGATGGAGACTCTCGCCTTGCTGCTGCGCCCGACGGCCGGCCGTCCCGTCGTGGACAAGACCGGCCTGAAGGGTAGCTACCGCATCAAGGTCCAGTTCGATCGCGCGTTCGTCGGCGGCGGACCGGACGTTGTGCCTTCACCCAATGCGCCGCCGTCTCTCTTTGTCGCACTGCCCGCGCAGCTCGGGCTGAAGCTCGAATCGTCGAAGGGCGAGCGCGACGTGCTCGTCATCGATCGCCTGGAACGTCCAACGGAGAACTAGATCGACGGGTCAACGACGCAGGTCTTGACACCGTTGCCCGAACGGATCTACTAATTACTTAATACTTAGTTTGTGATGAGACGTCAGGCATCCACCGAGGTCGTCGTTATCGAGTCGATCGACCGGCCAACCGTTAACTGAGAGACCTGCAGCCGATGCGAACTCCTCTTGTCGTTCTCGGATTGACCCTCGCGACATGGCACGGCGTCTCGACGCAGCAGCCCGGGGACACGCGTCAACGCTTCGACGTCACGTCGGTCAAACCCTGCACCGGAATCGAAGGGCGCCGCGGCGCCGGGTTCACGCCCGGCAGGCTGGAACTGACATGCCAGACGCTCGAGACCCTTATTCGCGAAGCGTACCTGGTATTCGCTGCCGGCGGCGTGGCCCAGCCCGCTGGCTACAATCTGCCGCTGACCGGTGCGCCGGACTGGACTCGCTCGGAGGGCTACCTCGTCACGGCTATGACATCGGGCAGCCCGGCGCGAGCGATCATGCGCGGCCCGATGCTGCAGACCCTTCTCGAAGAGCTTTTCAAGCTGCGAGTACGTCAGGAAACGAGAGAGCTTCCCATCTACGCCCTCACAGGCGCCGGACGCGCGCTGCGTTCACGGCAGGTCGATGAGAAAGAGTGCATCGCGCGCGACATCAGCAAACCCACCGTGGTCAATGCGGTCGATCCGGTAACGAAGAAGCCTTTTTGCCAGACGATCCTCAGGGAGGTAGGCGGCCTCAGCGGTTCGATGACGATGGACGAGTTTGCCGACGCGATCAGTGCCTATGTCGATCGCCCGGTCGTCAATCAGACGGGAATCGCCGGCGTGTTCAGCCTGGAGCTCCGGTTTTCCGCCGAGGGGCGCGGGCCGGGAGGGCTCGCCGCTGTGCGGCCGCCAGATCCCGCCGGCGCCGTGTCGATCTTTACCGCGATTCAGGAGCAGCTCGGCCTGCGTCTCGAACCAGCGCGTGGGCCATCACCAGTGCTCGTCATCGACCACGCTGAACGGCCCTCCCCCAATTAACCATGAGAACACCACATCCAACGCTGACGCCGCAGGAACTGGCCATCATGAAGGTGGTCTGGAAGAAGGACGAAGCCACCGTCCGTGCCGTGTACGAGGCCCTGCGCGAAACCCGGCCGGTCGCCTATACGACCGTGATGACGATGATGCGGATTCTGCAGGAGAAGGGCTACCTGGTCCGCGCGACGAATGACCGTGCGCACATCTATCGCCCCGCGAAACCGCGGCAGCAGGTGATCGGCGGCATGGTCCGCGATTTCCTGGACCGTGTATTCGACGGCGCGTCGGACGCGCTGCTCGTCCACCTGGCCCGCGACAACAAGCTCACGCCGAAGCAGCGGCGCATGGTGCGTCAGCTCCTCGACGAGAAGGACGGCGACCAGTGAGCGCCGCCACCCTCGTCCGCGATCTCACGGCCTTCTCAATCCAGGTTGCGCTGATCGTGGCCGCCGTGGCCGTACTGGTGAAAGTCGTCCGGATTCCCGCGCGCGCCCGCTATCACGGCCTGAGGCTGGCGCTCGTCGCCGCACTGCTCGTGCCCTGGCTGCTTCGATCGCCAGAGGCTCCGCGCGAAGTCGCCGCCGCCGCGCAACCGGCCCTGAACGTCCTGCCGGCCCCGGCCGCGACCGTGGCGCTCGATCCGTCGCCGCTCGCGGCTGCCCAGCCCCGTCTCGAGATTCCCTGGCTGACCGCGCTTCTCGTCATCGTCGGCCTGGGAGTTGCCGTTCGGGGCCTGTGGCTCGTGGTTGGTCTCGTCCGGCTGCGCCGGATGACGCAGACAGGCACCGTTGTCGAGGAACCGGAGTACGACGAACTGCAGGCGCAGATCGGCGCGCGGGCGACGATTGCGCAGGTCATGGGGCTTGCCCAGCCGGCCACGTTCGGCGTTCGCCGCCCGGTCGTGATGCTGCCGGATGCCCTTGGCGACGCGCCCGCATCGCTGCGCCGCGCGGTGATCATCCACGAGCTGTTTCACGTGCGCCGTCGTGACTGGCTCTTCGTGCTGGCGGAAGAGATGGTCCGCACGGTGCTCTGGTTCCATCCGGCGATCCTCTGGCTGACGTCTCACATCCAGCTCGCGCGCGAAGAGATCGTCGACGAGTTGACCGTGCGCGCAACTGGCGATCGGCGGGGCTACGTGCAGGCGCTGCTGTCGTTTGCCGACAGCGGAGGCATGAGTCCGGCCCCCGCGTTTGCGCACCGTCGCCAGTTGTTTCATCGGATTCTCAGCGTGTCGAAGGAGAAGGTGATGTCCAGGCCACGAATCGTCCTGTCTGCGGTGGCATTGATCATCGTGGTATGTGCCGCGAGCTGGTCGGCGAGCTCTCTGTTTCCGATTCTTAAGGCTGGTTCCGTGGCGCTCGAGCCGGCCAGCCTGTTGAAAGTCCAGGATGCCGCACACCTGGTCGCGCCCGTGGCATTGCTGGCTGACGAGCCCGTGCAGGCGCCGGCGCCTGCGCGTCGCGTTGAGCAAAAACCGGGCGAGGTCGTCGCGCCGCGCCAGGTGACGCCTGAGAACCCGATTCCGCGCAGGACACGCGGCGTTGCGCCGGTGTGGCCGTCGCAGCTCGCGGGACAACCGCTCACGGTCGTCGTCAATATGCTCGTGACGCTCGACCGCAACGGCGCCGTGACGAACGTGGACCGCAACGGATGCTCGGTCTATTCGATTCGAGACCAGGCAAGCGCGCGCGCTGACGCTGGATGCAACGCGTTCTATGACGCCACCGCGACGGCTATCCGGCAGTGGAGGTACGACCGACCCGTGCAGGCGCCGCTACGGTTCCGCGTCACGGTCTCCTTCGCTCCGGAACGGCAGCCCGCGGTCTCGCAAGTAGGTGCAGACGACTGGAGCCAGTTCGTCCGCGAGACACAGGAGCGCCTACGCCTGCTGGCCGAGCAGGCGAGCTCCGGTCGAACGGACGAATTCCTACGTGGCCAGATGGCAGAACTCACCAACCGGCTTCGCGAGATGGAGCGCGCATATCGCCTCGCATCCGAACGTCTTCCCCCGGCACATCCGGACCTCGCGGCGATGCAGGCGGAGCTGGCGAGGTTGAACGAGATGTTCGCGGCGCTGCAACGACGGCTCAGCGAATCGACGCTCGGCGCCAACGGGCGCCCCACGGCGACGAGTCCCGTTGATGGCCCGTCGCCGCTGCGGTCTCCCAGTGGCCGCGCACCCGTTCGTGTCGGCGGAGCCATCAGGGCGCCGCGCGTGATCCAAACGTCAAAAGCTGAATACTCGGCGGAAGCGATGCGGGCGCGCATCGAGGGCAAGGTCGTCATCGAGGCGCTGGTCGATGAACAAGGGCGCGTGGCCGACGCCCGCGTGGTGACGTCGCTGCCGATGCTGGACGAAGCCGCTCTGGCGTCGGCGAAACAATGGGAGTTCACGACCACACTGCTCAACGGCGAGCCGGTGCCAGTGCTCGTCATGATCGAGCTGGACTTCAACTTGCGCTGATGGTCCGCCTGAAGGCGGACACTACGTCAGCGGATCGCCTCGGCTCTATTTCAGCCCTTCGGCGAGGACCCGGCCTTCTGCCTTGGGCATCTGGACTCCGGCGACGCGCGCCAGCGTCGGCGCGATGTCAGCAGGTGTTGCCGGACGGTTGTAACGGCCCGGCTTCACGCCGGCACCGAACAGAATCACCGGCACGCGCTGGTCGTAGTCGTAGGGGGCTCCGTGCGAGCCGGCTTCGCCGACCGCCCGACCGCCCAGAGGCCAGTACGGTTTCGCCACGATGATCAGCTCGCCGCTGCGCCCGTCGAAGTTCGACAGGGCCGCGGCGCGCACGATTGGATCTGACGATCGATCGGAGAGCCGGTCCCTCCGCAGCACTCGATCGACTCCGGGAATCGTGGTGACGGCCCGCTCGATGGCTGGAATCAGTGTCGGGTCGGCCACGACCCGATCGAAGATGCCATCAGCAAATCGAATGAAATCGCTTCCCCCGACGACGTAGCGCGTGTTCGCGGGTGGCGGCCCGAATTTGTTGATCAGGATCTCTTCGATGCGCTCGCGGACGTCTTCCGAAGCGACGCGTCCGGTGCCGCGAACGACCGGCACGTCGGAGACACCGTGGTCGGCGGAGAGCGCCAGCACGTAGCGATCGCGGCCGACTTTGCTGTCGAGATGCTTGATGAGCGCGCCGAGGACATCGTCCTGGCGCGCGACGGTGTCCTCCAGCTCACGGCTCGCGGCGCCGAATGGGTGGCCGACGGCGTCGCTGGCGGAGAAGCTCACACCGAGGAAGTCCGTGACGTCGCGCGATCCGAGCTGAAACGCGTCCACCATCGCTGCAGCCATGCGCCCGAGATAGGCGTCGCCAAACGGGCTTGCGCGCCACAGCGCCACGCCGTCGTCGCGGCTGTTCGTCGTCCCGCGGATCTCGTGCGGGAAGAGGCCGGTCCACGGCTGGCGGGGGCGTTCGCCGACGCCCGCGTCCGCATTGCGATACATGTCGCGCGGATCGCGCAGCGTCCACGTCTTGCCGAAATCGCTTTCGAACGAGTCCTTCTCCACGAATGCCTTCACCGCCGGCACCGGCTCGTTCGCGTAGAAGCGGGACGTCATCCACGCCCCGACGCCGACGCCTTCCTCGAACCACGTGACCGCGTCGCCGCCGTGGCCCGCCAGGCCGATCGCGCTCCGCGACTTCAGCGACAGGCTGACGACGCGGGCGCCTTTACGCTGGGTGCGGAGTTCGTCGGCCAGCGACGGAACCATCGAATAGCGCGGGCTCTTTCCCAATTTCGACGCTCGTCCGTAGGTCACCGGCTGCGCCTTCTCGTCGTCCGTGCACTCGACGTTGCGGCGTGTCTCGCGGTCCCACCAGAGGTCGGACACCATGCCGTGCGTGCGCGGAAGTGTTCCGGTGCCGATCGTGAAGTGTCCGGCGCACGTGTCCGTATGCAGGTAGGGATAGGCGGCGTTCGTGAAAACCGCCCCCTCGGAAAGCAAAGTCTTGAAGCCGTCGCGCCAGTGCGAGGCAAACGTCGTCAGGTAGTCGGCGCGGAATTGATCCAGGACGACGATGACGACGAGCCGGATCGGCTGCTGGGCAGCGGATGCAGCGGCGAGGAGAGACACCCCCAGCAGGGCGGCGACGAGTCGGAACATGCGGGGGATGTTAACAGGGAGACGTCAGGGTTTGATAATCACGATGTCGCCGCCGAACGTCGAGGCGGTCACCGCCGCGCCGGCATCGCCGAACTTCCCACGGAGCTTTTGCGCGCGCTGTCCGCGTGCCGGCGGTCCCTGCAGCAGCCTGAGCACGAAGTCGGACCTCACGACCCCCCGGAACGACGTGGCGTCGAGATCGAACCCGGGAGTGCCGCTGGGAGTGACGCGGATGTTGCCGCGGTGCGTCTGGAACTTATAGAGACCAGTGGGCTGCAGCTCTCCCGCGTACTCGATATTTCCAGCCGTCGACTCGAGCATCGCACGCTCGACGGCGATGCCCAGCAGCTGCATATTGCCGGCGATGGTGTGCAGATCGAGCATCCGGCCCCGCGATTCCTGCATGACGACGTCGCCGCTCAGGGTGTCGATCACGAAGGCGTCTCCGAACACGTTCACTACGCGAAGATTGCCGGACCCCGTGCGGATCACGAGATTCGCGTTCGGCGGAAGGACGATCTTGTAGTCAACGATCGCCACCGGGCGGTTCTGGGCTGCGCCGGTGACGCCCATCGGGGGCATCGTCCGCACCGCGACGTTCCCGCCCCGCTCGGCGACATCGATCCGCATCGCATTCAGCAGAGCGCGCGCGCGTGCCTCCTGAACGTTGCGGATGCGTTTTGTCGCTTCGATACGCACCATGCGGCCGCCGGGGCCGCCCGTGATGATGACTTCACCGGGGGTGAGGTTCCGTAGCTCGAACGTCCCACCTTGCGGGAGCTGGGCAACGTGAGTGAACGCTTCGCTGGTCTCGCCAGGTGCCAACACACGGCGCCGCTGAAGGCCACGCGGGTCCTGTCTTGGCTGGCGGGGTTGCTGTTGGCGAACCGCCGGTGCGGGCGTTGGCGAATCCTGCGGCGGCTGCGCCGAGGCCGCGGATGCGCAGGCCACGCACGTCAGCAGGATTGCGATGTTTCGGGTCCTCGTCTTCATCGATTGCTCTCCGGCAGGATGCGGGCCGACCCATCCTGGTTTCCATTCCGCATCTCGTTGATCAGCGCGACCGTGTCCTGCAGCAGCGACACCTTGCGCCGCAGTGCGGCGAACAGGCTCTCCTGCGCCGACTGGCTCTGCGGTTCTGCTTCGAGCGCTGCGCGGCTCTCGCTGATCGCGCCGTCAATAACCGTCAGGCCGGCGTTGAGCACGCCGGCGGTGTCCTGATCGAGCACGTCACGGTCGGCGTTCGTCACCTGTTCGAGCTGTGCGATCGCCAGCGTGTAATCGGATTCGGGCCCCAAGCCCGCCGAGGCGGGCGCTACGTCAGCCACCGTGGTGCCTGCGCTGCTGGGAGGCGCCGCGGCCGGGCCGAGCAGCGTTCCCACACGCCAGAGGCTGGCGGCGATAAGCGCTGTCATCGCGACGGCTGTCAGCGGACGCCAGTTGAGCCAGCCGGATTGCAGCCAGCTGACGCGAGGCTCTGCCTCCGCCGCCGCTGCGATCCGATGCCAGACGCGCGCCGGTGGCACCAGCGGCTCCAGAGAACGGGCAGCCAGACGAATCGCCCTGAGGTCCTCCGCCAGCGCCCGGCACGATCCGCACGTCCGCAGGTGAGCCTCGACGCCCGCGCGTTCCTGGCCGCCTTCGCCAAGGCTCCGGCGCCCAGGCTCTGCCTGCTCGATGTAGACGCTCAGAAGCGGTTCACAGGTATTGCAATTCATACGTGACCAGCCTGTGCGCGCGCCTCGCGGCGCCATTCTTCCGCCGCATCCCCGGGGGACAGCATGCCGCGCAGTTTCACTCGAGCCTTGTGCACCTGTGACTTGGACGTCCCCTCCGAGATGCCAAGCATCGTCGCGACCTCGTGATGCTCGAACCCCTCGACGTCGTGCAGCACGAAGGCCGTTCTGCAACCTACTGGCAGCTTCGCGATCGCCCGTTCGAGATCGAGGCGATTGATCGTCGAGGCGACGAGCGGCGCCGGGGCGATCGGTTCAGCCATCCCGTCATCCTCGATGGAATCTGTCGTCCGGGCCATCTTGCTCTGCCGGCCCCGAAGGTAGTCCAGGCAGTGGTTCACTGCCATCCGGTACATCCAGGTCCCCAGGCTCGAGGCGCCGCGGAAACTCCCGATCTTGCGATAGGCGGTCAAAAACACTTCCTGAAGCACGTCCTCAGCCGTTTCCGCCGAGCCAACCATGCGCACAATCAACGTGTACAGCCTTCCCGCCTGGGCGCGGTACAGCTGCTCGAACGCGTCCTGATCGCCTCGCCCGCATCGCTGCGCCAGCTCCAGATCAGCCGCGGGCGACGTCGGGTTGGCGGCGCCTCTCACGTCTTCTTCTGAAGGGTTAGACGGGGAGCGGGTGAGGCAGGGTTGCCCGCCCGAATCGAGGCTTTTCTTGACGTTTTGGCGTGTCGGGGCCAGCGGACGTCCTCAAACCGACGGACGCGCGCGGTGCCGACCTCGAGGCCCTCCGCGCGCAGCAGGTCGCGCTTCACGTGCAGAAATGCGCCATAGCCGCCGAGTCCGCCCCCTGCGGCGATGACGCGATGGCAGGGGACTCGGGGGTCGCGGCAGTCGCGCATTACGGTGCCGACCGCTCGCGCCGCGCGAGGAGCCCCGGCAAGCTCCGCCACGTCCCCGTACGTCGCTACACGGCCGACGGGTATGCGCCGGACCACCGAAAGCACGCGTGCCCGGAAATCAGAAGCCATCGATGTGATGTAGTGTCCGGCTTTGGCCGGACCTTCACCTCAGCCGGACCTGTCAGCGTCCGACGGTGAACCGGACGCGGAACCCGAGACCGCCCAGATTCTCCTCGCCAAACAGATCAGCTGCGCTGCTGGGCACGGGTTCGAATGCGTCTGGGACTGTCGTCCATTGTCCCTCACCGCCCAAGGCCAACCATCGGTTCAGCCGGACTTCGACGCCGCCGAGCAGGTGGTACCCCTGAAACGTCTCGCTGACGTCCTCGCCTGTGTCCGCGAAATCCGACGTCTCGGAGTAGCGGTACCACCCGATGCCGCCGCCGACATACGGAACGATCTTGCCCGTCTGTCCCTTCGGCTGGAACCGGTACCCTCCCGTGACCTCGACAGGCGTGATGGTGACCTTCATGTCAATGCCGAGGGGAAACACCTCGTTGTCCTCAACGAAGACCCGTTCGCCGGACTTGTTGAACCGCGATATACGCAGGTTGAAGAAGTAGCGCTGGGGCAGGACGACTTCGACGCCTCCGCCGAAGAATGTGCCTGTCGAGGAGCCAAGCACCGCGTCGAACGTATCCCCCGCCGAGAACCGCGTGGCGCCGAAGTCGCCGAATCCGCGAACCGTCGTGCGCTGTTGTGCCGACGTGACTTCCGGAGAGAGTGAAACGACCACCATCGCCGCCGCAACGAGCCGAACCAACGAGCGGGCGCTCATCGGAGAATCCCCAGTCCGCGCAGCGAGCTGCGGGCATTGATCAGGCCATAGCCGTAATCGTTGTCGCGACCGGACGTTCCCAGGTCGGTGGCGAATCGCTTCATTGCGGCCTCGATGGCGGCGGGTTTGGTAATCCCCTGCTGGTAGAGCAATGCGGCCAGGCCGGACACATGAGCGGTCGCCATCGACGTTCCTTCGTAATAGATGTATTCGAGGACGTCGAACCGCGGCGCACGGAACCCCAGCGTGCCATTCAGGAATGTGTCGGTGAAGCTGAAGTCGTAGGTCTGCTGCAGGATCATGCTCGGCGCGCCGCCGCGTGTGGAGTCGCCCCCCGGGGCCGCGATCTCGACGAACGCCCCGGTGCCCGAGTATGCGGCGCGCAGCCGGTCGCGTCCGACGGCGGCAACGGAGACCATGCCGTTGATCTGCGGCGCCATTTCTGCAAACCGTGGGATCGGGTTGCCTTCGAGGAATTCGTTGCTGGCCGCGACGGCGACGAACGCACCTTTCGAGATGGCGTAGACCACTGCATCCTGGACGACGGGCGCCGGCGGACCGTCGCGCCCGATGCTCATGTTGATCACATTCGCGCCGTTGTCCGCCGCGTAGCGGATCCCACGCGCCACGAGGTCGTCTGTACCGATGAACGGGCTGCGGAAATAAGCGTCCCAGAAGCCGTCGATCACCTTCACCGGCATGAGCCTGACGTTGAACGCCATGCCCGCAACGCCGGCCGCGTTGTTCGTCACCTGCGCGATCGTGCCGGCGACGTGGGTACCGTGCCCGTCCATGTCAACCGGTTGGGTGTCGTCCCAGATGAAGTCACGCGGGGCGACGAAACGGTCCGCGGCGCCGAGCTCCGGAGCAGCCGCGAATGGCAGGCGCACGGTGCCGAGCGCCGGGAAGACCACGTCGTCGATCAATTGCGGCGCGTTCTGCGTGAAGTCGAATGAAACGTTCGTATACGCGAGCCCGCTGTCGAGGACGGCGACCACCACGGACGAAGACGCGCCGCGATTGATGTCCCAGGCGCGCTCCATGTCGAGCATCGGGAAGTTCCACTGCAGCGAGAACAGCGGGTCGTTGGGTCTGAAGAGCGGCCGCACCCGGTAGCGCGGTTGTGCGTACTCGACATCAGGCTGCAGCGAGAGCCGCTGCGCGACCGCTTCCGGATCCGCGCCGTTGTCGAGCGCCACGACGTCGAATGGCGCGTACGGAAGATCGGGCGTGGCGCGTCCCTGGATCAGCGCCCGGATGGCGGCCTCGGTGGCTGGTGACGTCCCCGCGCGAAACTTGACGATGACGCTGTCCGGCAGATAGCGCGCGCTGGAATTCGCACGCCGCGTATAAGAGTCGGTGCCCTTGCGAACCGCTCGCACAGGCCCGTCGGCACGGAGTCCGCGATCGATCGCCTGTGTGGCGGCGGATTGCAGCAGCCGCCGTGCGGGCAGCATGTCCTGGGCGGCGACCGCGGCCAGGCAGACCACGGTGCCGAGGAGCGCGGCCGCATGGGCGCGCGCCCGTGACGAGATGCTCATGAAGACCTCGTGAGAAAGAGACCGTCAGGCAGGCGCGAGTATTGTAGCCCGCT